>CABXOR010000005.1 GCA_902513935.1 uncultured SAR324 cluster bacterium | reverse complement strand
CATGCTCATTAATTTCAACAATTCCTAATTTTGATGCAATAATAATTGCTTCTTCATATTCATTAATTTTTTCTTCAAGTAATTTATTGTGGTTTTCTAATTTAGTATATTTTTCTTTTGAATTCGAATACCCTTTGTATTTTCTTTTGCGTATTACATCTAATTCTGCTTCAAGTGCCATCGTTCCTCGCATATAGAGTGGTAAATTTTGCACGCTGTTATTGGATTTTATATTATTCTCTTTAATACCTAATTTCGATGCAATAATAATTGCTTCTTCATATTCATTAATTTTGTTTTCACGTAAATTATTTTGGTATTTTTGATGACTAATTATATGTTGCATTTCAACTTTAATCTTCTTTTCTGTTTGATTAATTTTTTCTGTAAAGGATTTACCCACATTATCAACTAACTGACTGCTTGTTATTGATTGAATAAATTTAACATAATTATTAAACACCTTTGTTGCAATTTCAGGGTTATTCGATACTAAAGAGATTTTATTATTATTAACAACTAACTTATTTAACAATCCAGATATAATATTTATATCATCTGTTCCTAGATTTTTTTCAGAACCCCATAATTCTTTCACACCTTCTGTGTTCATAAATTCATTTTGCAGTGTACTAGAAACTAAATTTGATCTTAATTGTATATTATTATTAGCTGCTAAATTATTTAATAATCCATGCAGTGTACTAGAAACCGAATTAGATTTTAATTGTTCAATCATTTCTATAGTAGGGTCTGTATTATCTTCACTAACTTCTTTCAATATCTTAGTAAGTCGATCATTTAGAATTTGATAATTATTGTTATCCAGAGGATCAAATACAGTCTCTATTTTGTAATAAGAAGGTTGAAGGAATAAATAACTGAAAGAACCGAAGAATCCAACAATGGTGAATACAATAACCAAATACCTTTTTTTCCACAATATTTTCAACATCTCCAATAAATCAATTGTATCATCTTCGTCGGAAAGGTAAATAGGAGCTAAATTAGATTTTTTATGTTTTGTTTTAGTTTCTGTTTCTGGCATATTATATTTGATGAACTTTTGTAGTTTATAAATTAAATATTTTGAACCACTTCCTGAAACTATTCAAATAGAATAGGATTACATAGGAGCATTCCCCTGATTGATTACGTTATTATATTAATACTTATAATATAACAATATAATGTCTTAGATTCGTATTTATACATGAAGAACAGTGTAATACGATTTTAAAATAACAAAAACATTTGCTGTTCATTAGCTATCCCAATAAACAGGAATTCATTTATAATTGTAAATAGTATTTCTTTTGAGTTGTTAATTTATACATGTTTGTTTAGGGTGATCTCTTTTCTGAGAACATTATGTTATCTATTTAATCTGACCACATTAATCTTTTTCTTCATTATCTTCATGTATTTTGTTATCTCTGCCAGCGAGTTGATCCGCGTGTTCGATGTGGGCATTGGCACTATACAGCTATTGATTGTTATAGAGTGAGATATAAGTACCAATGATTATTTTAGCATAACCCTGATTGAGTAAAGTTGTTTTCCCGAATGCATTCCTCTTTCTAGTTATTATGTCGATATTAAGGAGAAGTATTCATAAGAGTTAGTTCGTGTTAGTTTGATATATTTAAATAATATTCATTTAAACTGTTTCCATTTATCGGTAAAATAACGCGGATGAAAGCCTGGATTATTTCTAAAGCAGCTTACTGAAAATGGTCACCTCATTTTCTTTCAGCTACTCTTGGATATATATTACAAATTAACAAATATATTAAAGGCATTATAATACATATTTGCAAAAATATCTTTATTGCGAAGTTGTCGAAATCTCTAAATAATGGTGCAGCAAAATGAGCTGTAATAACAACATATGAAGCCTTTAAATATATAGATTTTCTTAAATAGTTAAGCATAAACGGTAAGAAAAATGAGAGTAGCATTGATCCTCCCGCACCAAAATGGACCATCAGTGATGCGAATGAGTGCCATGCAGATTGTATTGATTTGAAATTTACACCAATCTCGGAATACGTTGTGTACAACTCTTCCTTATTTGGAATAATCAGTGTTGGAATAATGTTATATAACTTACTCAACAATACTATTGGGATATTAAAATTTTGTATTTCGTTATTTACCAAGTAGGCTTTCAACCCATTATGGATTGCATAAGTGTCAAAGATTCCTAATTGTATTATTCTGTATATTGTAATAGAATCAAAATTACCCGTCCTGTATCGCGCAAAAACAGCAAGTACTATGATAAGAGAGACACATAAAAGTGTTAGATATTTTATTGGTAATCTTTTGTAATAATTAGTATAAATAATAAAGAATGATATAATTCCGCATATTATCCATGTTCTATTTCCTAAGGATGCTAATAATATTGAAGATATTGCATAAATATAAAAAATGTTATTTTTGAATACATTTGTGTATTTGTATGATTTATTAGATAAGGTAAAATACATAATTAGTAAGGTTAGAAAAAATAAATTTAAAGCAATGATATTACCCTTTAATGTAAATATTGTCCTAGTGTAACCTCTTAAATGATACTCATAGTTTGCTACAGTAATTAAAATCAATAATACTAAAAATATATATGATATGTATTTTAATGGTTTTAATGAAAAAGGGTATATTTTGTAATAATTTATTTTTATTCTAATTGATAAAGCATGTCCAATAATAAAGGAAACATAAATACCGAATGCTATAATTAAATATTTTATTTTCATATCATACTTAATTATATAGTTTTCAATTCCAAAATTTATTGCATATTTTTCTTCATTAAATATATTTTCTAGGAAACCATAGTGATAAGTAACGAGAGGCATCATCCAATAAAATAAATACCCTACACTTATGATAAACACATGATCAATTATGATTCCTTTATTACTGTGACAAAATCCAATAATACACAATATTGGAAAAACAATATTAGTAAACATCAAAAAATCTAAATCCATTTTTATATTAGTTATTATTTGTAATAATAATTGATTTTTTAAATCGAAAACGTACAAATGTCCAAATAGCCACAAAGCCATCTCGCATTTTAATTTTCTTCCCTTCTTCAAACGAGCGGGGGTAGTACTTAATAGGTACTTCTACTATTTGTATTCCATTATTTATCAGTTTTGCAGTAATCTCATGATCTGTTTCAAATCCATGTGTTACAATATCCATTCCTCGGATCACGTCAATCGGGTAAATTTTGTACGCTGTTAATGTATCAGTTATCCAGCGACCAAAGAGTATAAATACCCAAATTGTCAAAAATACTCCAGCAAGCCATGGCCCAAAATCTTGACCAGGATGTTTCCCAAAAAAAGGAAACTTCCTGTTATAAAACTTGATCTGCCCCAATATACGACTGCCATACACTGAGGTGCGAGAATTTATTAAGCACTTTAGCATCGGAATATAATCGTTGGGATTGTATTCCAAATCAGCATCTTGAACAAGTACAAAATCACCTTTAGCTTCTTGAACCCCTCTTTGCACGGCATTCCCTTTTCCTTGATTGTCTTGATGAATTACGGTAGTACCTGGTTGGCCAATTGCTACTTTATGGGCTAAGTCTCGTGTCTGGTCCGTAGAACCGTCATCAACTACGATGATTTCCTTCATGAAACCAATAATTTCCGTATCTACGGATTGAATCTGAACCAAAAGTTGGGAAATATACTTTTCTTCATTGTATGCAGGAATGATGATAGAAAGTATTTTCATATAAAGGTTTAATCCCGTGAAAAACGTATCCTAACAAGTGTTATTAAGGCTTTAAAGCCATCAAGAACTGTAATCTTTTTACCCTCAGATTTAAGGCGCGGACGGTAATCAACAGGAACTTCGAGAATAAATTTTTGATTCCTGGATAGTTTGGCGATAATTTCTGTTTCTAGTTCCACACCATCAGACTTCAAATCAAGCTTTTTCAAAAGCCTTCTATCAAATGCTTTTAGACCTGTCAACGGATCTGTAACATAACGATTAAAAAGGAATAAACATAAAACACTTAGTGATAAACCACCATATTTTGAGATAAGGTATGAAATTTTATTCCCTCGATAAATCGTTTTTATTCTATCATCAAGATTCAAACACTTTATCGATCTGCTCCCGAAAACAGCCTCATATTCGTCTTTCTGAAGGAATCGGACTAAATCAATGATGTTTCCAGGTTCATACTCACCGTCAGAATGAAAAAACACTACAATGTTTCCGCGAGCTTGTCTCGATCCATATCGTAAAGCTGCCCCTCTGCCATTCATTTCTTTAGGCAAATTAAAATAACGAATGTATCCCTTGTTTTTAACAACTTCTTTAGAACCATCCTGTGACCCTCCATCAACAACAATTATTTCTTTCGAAAGTCCGTATGGCTGGAAATTCAATAAATTTAACTTATTTAAGACAATTTCCAATGTTCTCTCTTCATTTAAGACCGGTACCACGATAGAAACCATGTACGAAAACGTCTTCAAAGAAATTTTCGCACGCTCATTTACAATTGCAATTAGCTCATCGAGCACCCGATTCCCAGAATGCTTCCCTGAATCAGACTCCCAGTCTGTGATTATAGTTTGTCTTGAAGGAAAGGCAAAATAGGATTCAAGTTCCAAGTAATCTTTGCCTTTTTTTTGGAGTCCCGTGGGTTCTTGAAAGAAATACCGTGTCACATAACTTTCTGGCGGATGATTTATCTCTCCTTTACGATTCAAATAGTAATGCAGTTTGCTGCACAAAGACGACATTGTCTCACCTTGTATTTCATGATCTTTACGTGTATTAGCAAGAAACACTTTTTCAGCAGTTTTATTTGTTGAGATTGCTTCCCCAACTCCTTTGGACAGATAAGAAGGAAAAAGCGATGAATGCTGAGTTCCCGGACCAAAAATGATTAAGTCCGCTGTTTCCAAAACCGACTGTGCTTCAACTGAAATTATAGGTTCCCTAATTTTGTTTTTAAAAAAATTCTTCTTCGACTTCAAGTCGTTTAAATCATTCAACTTTTGGATTTCATTTTCGGTTAGATAATTCTCCAACAGATAGATTTCTTCTAACACTTGAGAATTTTGTGGTGATACGATTTCCGCTTCACCGCAAAGAAAAGTTCCATCTGATTTTAAGCCAACCAAAACATAATTATCACCTTGAGTAACGTTCACCACTCTTCCTGCAGGTTTAAACTCTCTTTCCAAATCTGCAATCGTTCTATTGAAGTCATATCCTAAGCGTAAAAAAACTCCTGCAAAAATTAGATTCCCAAACGAGCAATCACCAAATTCAAATACTTTACCGTTATTAGCTTCTTGAAGGCAATATGTCAAAAATGAAATTACTTGTGTTTCTATATAGCGGGCTTGCTTGTAACTCACAGATTCTAGGTCTTTCCAGAATTGCGGATCCAATCCGGAATTATCTCGATCAAATTCTGTATTGTAGAGCCCGGATAAAATCTGATTTGCACTTTCAACCTTCAGTGTTTTTGGGAAACGATACTCCAATAAACGCTTGATAGACCGGCCGGTTTCATCCAATGCCGGTATCAGATGAACAATATTTTTTCTAAAATCAGAGGGACCTAACAGTCCTGGGATAAATCGTCTTAAGCGGCCAGTTGATAATCCGTCATCATATGCATTCACTAGTAAAAACAGATCAATTTGAGGATGGGAGACAAAAGCTTCCGTAAGCGATTCCGTTCCACGCCCACCCGAAAACATCCCAATTTTAATTTTATGATTATCCAACTTTCTTAATTTCTAATCCTCAAAATGGACTCAGCGGTTTTTGCCTCTTCTACCGTGTTAATTCCCAAAGTTTCTTCAAAATGAGCAATACGAAGAGTATTGACTTGACCGTCTATCATTTCGAATTGAGGAAAAAGTTGAAGAAGGTTTTTTTCTTTTGTTTGAGAACCTAAATTGCCCGGTGAAGATAAACTGTTTTTTAATAAATAAAACAGCGAATTAGTTGAAAAACAAAAAAAACCACAATCATTTTCACCAACTTCCGTCTTAATTTCATTCTCTCTTTTTTGTAAAACCTTTATTATTTTACCCGTGTTATCTCGATGGAAATGAATGTATGGGTTTTTTTTCATGACTGTAGGAAAAGTCAAAACGTTTGCTGTATCACTCTGATGATAGGCTAAAGTACTTGAAATGGTTTCATCTCTAAGACAAATCTGGTCACCCCAAACGACTACTGTATTAGGAGTCTCAATAGAATCCCTTGCCTGCCAAACCGCATGAGCCATACCCTTTGGTTCTGCTTGAATTACGATTCGAAAGTCGGTTGATTGACAACAGTTTTCGAACTCTTTCTGGATTTCTTCCGCACCGTTCGGAGAAGCAACTACTACGAAACTACTGCAAAATTCGTGGAATAAGTTGATTAAATGTTGAAGAACAGGTTGCCCTAAAATCGGATACAAAATTTTAGGTAAGCCATATCCTAAACGAGTACCCTTACCGGCTGCCGGAATAACACAAGTCCAGCGAGAAGGATCAACGTTGTTTAAATTCAAGACAAACAATTTTCGCAAATCTGCTTGAGTAAAAATTCTGCTCATATGTTACTTTGAAATTCACTTAACTGTAAAAGATCATCTAGACGTGAAATTGTTGCTACTGTGCCAAAGATTTGAAGTTCTTTTTTAGTGTGTTGGCCGATAACCCCGATTACTTTCATTCCATCAGCTTTGGCACCTAGGATACCATTTTCAGAATCTTCAACAACAAAGCAGAATTCGGGTTTAATCCCCAAACAGTTTCGGGATGTCCGGAAAATTTCCTGGTCTGGTTTTGCATTTTTAACATCATCACCTGAAAGAATGACAGAAAAATAATTGCGAGTTCCGCTTGATTCCAAAAACAATTGAACATTTTGAGACGAAGAAGAACTTGCAAGTGCCAGCGGAATACCTCTTCTGTAAAATTCAGCAATAACTTTTTTACAATCCGGAGCAACTGGTGGTTGTTTCCGAAGCATCTCTGATGCAGATCCTCTCTTTCTTGAAACTAGCTCTTGCAGCTTTTCAGGATTTAAAACGATTCCCGATTTTTTAAAAATCTTTTTGATTGCAGAATCCGTTCTCATTCCAGACAATTCACGATAATCCAAGACTTCAACAGGTTCCGCGGCTAAGGCCTCACAGTATGCCTGATAATGAATTTCACTACTTAAAAATAGCACACCGTCCATATCAAAAATGCATCCTATTTTTTCAGGAATCAAAACTAAGCTTTCTTAGCTGTTACCAAAGTCTGGCCTAAATAATACTTGAAAGGAATTTGTCCCAAGCCAAGAGTTTTAACTGCCTTTTCAACCCATTTGGCAAAGTAAAATATTTGACCAGCTCTTTCTAACACATATCCCAATTCGAGAGTCTGAAAATAAGGCTCAATTCGAACAACCTGAAACCCATGTTTTTCTAGTATTTGCTGAATACTCTGTGGCGTGAAATAAAATAAATGTACACTCAGAAAAAAGGGCCATTTTGTGCCCATGAATTTTCGAGGCCAAGAATCATAATCAGGATAATTAACAATCAAATGGCCATCTGAAAGAAGAATCCTCTTGATTTCTTCTAAGACATATCCAGGCTGGTCCAAGTGCTCAATTACATCAAACATACTGACGATATTGAATTCCTCTTCAGAAAAGTTCTGCTCATGAAGTGTTCCTTGTCGCAAATCTAAACCATACTCCCTCTGACCGAAATTACATAGGTACTTGCTTGGCTCAACTCCAACAACACTAAATCCCATGTCTTTTACCACTTTCGGGAAAGATCCAGCTGCACAACCAACATCAAGGATTTTCTTTTTTACTGTAGGTTTTATTTGAGCTCGTTTTATCCAATGATAAAAAAATTTACGAAAAGTTCGAATTCTTAATGGGTTCTGAGAGGTAAATTTTGGATCAGTTGCTTTTGTATAGGACTCTAGAATAACTTCTGAATTTATCTGAGGATTAATATAAACCAAACCGCATCCTAAACACTTTACTAGCTGGTCGCTTAACTCTGTATCACTTGAGGATTTGTATATTTTTAATAACTCTTGTCGGGTTATATTCTCAAAATATCTTGCTTTACGGAGAACACGATACTCTCTACTATCACAAATAGGACAATCAATTGTTTCCAAATACTGTTCTGAGACCATTTATAATTTACTTTTAATGATTTTCGCGTTGAATTTTATGCCCAATGAAACCTTTCAGCATTAATGCCATGTGCAAAGCCCGATATGGGGTCATTTCCATCTTAGTATTAAACTTGCGGAACAAAAAATTAAACGATTGTTTTAAGATAGAAAATGGGTAATATCGCAATTTCCACCACAAAAATTCACCATATAGTTTCATTCTAAACCGATTTAATTTTTCATAATCTTTTCTCCATGTAGGTGAAAAATTCAACTGAGAAAAATCAGAATAACCGGAAAATTCTGAGTAAATATCAGAACCAGGAACAGGTGTTATTATAAACTGAGCGATTTCGCTGACACCTACTTTAGCAAGATCAAAAACCATTTTTCGAGTTAATTCACGGTCCTCATCTTCTTCTCCGGGAAAACCTAGTACGAAGCATGCTTGACTAAATATACCTACATCATTCATTTTTTTGATTAAGTTTACAGCATGTTCATAATTAAAAGGTTTATTTAACTTTTTCATTATTCTTGGTGATCCACTTTCCGGAGAGATAGAAATATAACAGCATCCCGCTTGTGCCATTAGTTCAATCGTTTTCTCGTTTTTAATTGTTTCGACTTTAGTCCCGGAGCAAATTTTCCACCGAATTTTTAATTTTCTTTTAATAATTTCAAGACAAATTTCCTGAGTTCGTTTGTCCTTGACTGTCGGGTCTACATCTTCAAGATGAAACTCTCTAATATCCAGTTTTTTAACCCAATGTTCCATCTCATCGACAACATTAGTTGCTGAACGCGCCCTCCATTTGAGGTTATTTGTTTTTGGGATGACACAAAATCGACAAGCATACGGGCAACCACGTGAGGTTAGTATAGGTAAATAACGCTTAGCTGATAACGGACCATGAGCGTATTTCAATTTCCAATAATTATGTAATGGGAAAAGATCCCAAGCAGGAAACGGTAAAGAATCAAGATCATTGATTTTTTTTACAGCAGTAGTATACCCACTTCCATTTTCTTGTTTAAACCCAATTCCATCTATATTTAGCAAATCATCATCTTCACATTGACCGTCAATATGTTTTATAAGGGCTGTACCTCGTAGTTCCGGTTCTCCAAGGACAACATAATTTGCACCGGCATCGTAAAATTCATTCTGAATATCTTCAAGGGCATAAGCCGTCACAGCTTGTGTATTTTCTAAAACAGCAATGGAGATATTGGGGAACGATTCCCTAATCTGTTTAATGATATTAATGGTTGATTGGTGATATGTTAAATTTATAGCATAAACAAAAATTATCTTTAGAGGTGTCTCACCAGCATTATTATTAATTTGTGCAACGATTTCCGAGGGGAGAAGGCCACGAAATATAAAATCACCTTCTTCCCAATACTGGTTGGGATTCTCTCCGAAAGCATCAACGACTTTACAGGAATATCCTATTGTTTGAAGAGTACTTGCAAAATTCGCCAGTCCTATGGGCATATAAACAACTCCGGTTGTAAACAAATCATTCCTTTGAAGAACTAAATTAGGATTGATACAAACTACACGGGTTTTAAGGAGGGAGGCTGGCACAGAATTAGTAATATTAAAAGTTGTTTTAGAAATAAATAAAGTTTTTTATGTTGAAATTCGTCAAGAACTATAAAGTGGATACCAAGTCAGGGATAGTTTATACAGTGATACTAGGTCTTTCCCAACTAAAATTTGAACTCTAAACTCAAGTTTTCGCTTCAATCAGTTCTAATGTGTTTTGTTTTCGGATGATGCAGTTCAAACTAAGAAAAAAACCTGAGAGCATACCCATGACTAAATAGAACCGGTGGAATTCTTGCCGAAATAGACCTTTTATTAGAAATACAAGAATTTCAAGGAATTTTTTGTAATAAAATTGTGCAATAGAGAGTTGGGGGTTGATTTGGACAAAATATATTCCCCAGAGGAAATTGGCTCTGCCTCGGTAAAGGCTCAATTTAGGACTTTCCTTTGCCAACTGAACATCTTCAGTCTTGATGGTTGCTTTCGCACAGATGTAAAGTGGATGGACAAGCCCAATGGGATAACTGAAAATCATATCTTCATACGCAGCCCAGCGGGAAATAATTTCTCGGTGCGGATGATTTTTCAGAATGTCCTGACGCCATACCGTTGCACCTCCGGTGAGCCATTCACTTCGGATGTTTTGTTTCACATTGCAAATCGATGTGTTAGAACCCGATTTGAGAACTCTGCCCGGCCCGGGAACGCTTACGCAAAACAGTCCCCTTAACCAGGTATGTCGGTGACTAGGCTTGTTAACAATATTAAAGCCTACCCCTGCGGTATCCAGTTCAATGCTATTCCAGAACTTGATCATTTCGAGAACTGCTGTTTTGTAGAAAAACATATCATCATCGATTGTAGCCACGAGCTTAGTGGAATCATTTAACAAAGATATCCCTTTGTTTCTCTGTTTTATTTGACCCGATTCACTGGAATAATATTCTACAGGTAGTATTTTTGAAAATTCTAAAACCACATCGCTAATATCCTGCCCGCTGGCCACAACGATAACCCGCCCGACTTCGCAATCTAATTCCTTAATGGATTGTAACAAACGACCTACTTCTTTTGGACGATCTTTGGTTGGAATAATAATCACCAAATCTTTACTAACATAGTGAGTCCTAGTGTTTTTGTTATCGTTTACTTCTTGCATTTGAAAAAAATTCTTTAATATGATTAATTGCTGAACGTCCCATTGCTAGAACGGCTTCAACTGCATTACCTTCAATTTGAGGAGTAGCCATCAAGTTCGGAATATAAATGAATCCCAAGTCATCTGGAGGCTCAGAATCATAGACATCCATTGCTGCCCCGGTATTATATCCCATGTTGTTCAAATGTTCTCAAGAAATAGAAAGTCTGGTTACATCATTCATCTGAGCATGACAACTATGATGAGTACTCATCATAGTTGTCACATTAACTCGGATGTTTTTTTGATGTTCTAATTCAAGAGTCACCTCTAGGTTCTCTAGTTTTCATTGCGCTCCACTTTAGTAATTCAATCTTTTAAATGGAGATACTATTATATTAGGATAAAAACTTTTTATGCGATTTTCGATTAGGAGGAGTGAAATATGTATTTGAATATTCAATTGATTTTAACTTAAGAGAATATAATTCGGAATGAGTTAAAGTCTTAATTTTAAGTAAAGCTAAATTTAATTCATTAACATCATTAACTACATAATTTGCGTTCATATAATTACTAATTGGGTCTCCATTTATTGGCAAATCAATGTTTAAGTGAATGGCTGGAAGTCCATTTATTATAGATTGTAGCCCTACTGAACTATGTCTATACAATACACAAAAACAATGGCATAGATCATATTCAAGAGTGTTAGATGAAATACTGATATTTTCTGGCAAATTATTTATGGTCTTTTTAAGCAATAATTTTACTGGTAAGTTAGGGTGTCCTCTCAATATAATGTTATATTCCAAATTTAAGTTATTATAATTATTGAACAACCAGTCTAACAAATTTACACTGGACCACATGCCGTCTAGTCCGACCAAAATAGTGCCATTATATAAACGAGAGTCTTGAATAAAACATTCTGTTTTAGGTATTTCTCGGAATGAGCACCCTGTGATAATTGAGTCTTGATTATAAATGCCAAAATAATGAGATAATAGATTTGTTATTTCTTTTCCAGACGAGACCAACAAGTCCGATTCAGGTGAATGATTATTTTCTAATGAAGATTTAAATAACTTAAGATTAATTGGGAATACAACACCATGACTGTATCCCAATATTTTACCTTTGCTATATTCCCTAAACGCCTGAACAGACGCATTATCTGTATTATTGCCTTCGTATAAGTGTAATAATCTTTCATATGTATTTGCTTTACACAAATTTTTTATTGCCAAGTAAACTAACTCAGATTCAAAGTTTTGATCAATACAATCATATTTATAACTCCACTCTAAATATTTAGAAAAATCACAATTTTCAAAAATTAATCTATTAATTCTTAGTTTAGGAAAAAATAAACGAAATATTAGTTTTACCAAATCAATAAATGTTACTACTGAGTGAAGAATGAAAAATGAGTCTAATAACTGAGACTTGGCACGAGCAGTGCGGAATTTCATAAGTGGTCTAGCTACGTAATGGACCTCATAATTTTCTTTTTTAAATAATTCACCTAGATTGCCAAAAAAAGGATCAATATATTTACTATTAGCTATATTATTAGGGTAAAATGCGGTAGAAATTAATATCTTTCTATTATTTTTACCATTAAATAGATTTGCATTTTTAGTACTTATTATCATAAGTATTAATCTTGTTGACACTATCCAAAAGCTAAATATATATTTAATTAATTGTAGACCTTTTACAAAATTATGTGGAATTCCAACAAAATAATTATCTGTTATAAGCCAGTTATTTTTTTTAGACCAATTTACGCATACAGCATACTCTTCTATATTTTTACAAATGAATATTAATTTCGAACATGGATTGATATGGTATGATTTGAACAAAGAATATAATATTAGCATTAAATATATAGGAGACTTTTCCCACTGTTGCATTTTTGTGGAAACTGCATTTCTCCAGAACGGATGTTGTTTGTCAAATCGTGTTATTAATTCATTCCAAAAAATATCTAATTTCTTGAAGAATTCTTTTTTATCGAACTCATTGAGCTGTTTTAATAAATACCTGTTTATATTATTATCTTTGGCTACATTTAATTCACTGGATAACAAATCACGCGTGCTAATAAAAGTGTATACATAATTACTATTAATTAATCCCCTTGATAGTTTGTTTGTTATAATGATATTTGGCTTCATTGGTTTTTTCTAAAAAAGTAAATTTTCGAATGATGTCAATCAATTGAAAATTGTTAAGCAATTATTTCCGTTTATGGACTCTTAAGTAGAATGGATTGGTCAAAATAACGGATATATGATGTTTTTGCTAAAGTGTAATGGTACTTTACATTTGAAAATTTTTTGTTTGGAAGAGAATTAATGAATGTTCTAAAAGATTTATCTGAAATGAGCCGGTATCGACACCTGGTTGCGATCATGTGTATTACAAAATATACAAGGTACCGAAGTCGCTGAGAATGAACTTATCAAAGGTATTTTTGTGATTTTGTTATGGAACCTAATTAAACTGGTAAATGTCTGAATGGAGCCGTAAAGATTTTTAGGATAAATCCAACTGAACAAACCATTGAATCCTGTCTAATATAATAGTTTTGTCGTGGTTTATAAGAAGTTAAAAAAATAGGGGGTTTGCCATAATTGGTTAGAATACAACTAAATCGGATTATTTGACTATCCCAATGGACTTACTTCAGCAGATGCAGAACTTTCAAAGCTAGAGTCTTCTTCCCAAAATTCTTCTTCAAATTCTTTTTTCAGCTTTTTAAATATTTTATTTCCTTCTGGAGTATCTGCTTCAGCTTTTTTAATGATAGGCCATCGATCTTTAGAAAAATTGACATACATGTTAAAAGTTTTACACAACGAGTTCACATCACTTCTTCTAAATTGTGGCATATCTAAAACCGAGCCGTTAGCAACCATCGACTTAACTATGTCCGTTTTTTCTACAAAGCCTAACTCTTCGCAAACTTTCCTAAGTGGAGTTCCTGTAAAAGGCGTGAATGGATACGCATTCCTATCATTAGCCTTAAAGGTTTGATTAAGCTTGATCGTATCAAAAACTAATTCGCGTGTTTCATTCGGGAAGCCAATAATGTTATTCACGCTGAAAGGGATTTCAAAACTCGATACCAGATTTAATGCCTTGGTAATCACGCTATTTGACATCATTCTATTCAAATATATTTTTCTAAATTCTTCGTTACCATGCTCCAATCCGAAAGAAATTCTCGCACAGCCCATGTTTTTGAGTATGGTAAGCCTTTTTTTGTTTACAGTTTCAGGTCTGGTTTGACACCAAAAAGGCAATTTTATTTCTTGATACAATTCGGCAAATTCTTCAAATTCACTTTGTTTCCATGAAAAGAAAGTGTCTGCCCAAAAATAGAGATACTCCGCTTTCATTTCATTTTTGTAAAACAATAACTCTTGGTGAATGTTGTCAAACGATTTTCTCCTGAGGTATGATTTCCCTTCTTCCTCTTTATACATTTGCATTTGTGAAGGGGAATTGCAGAAAGCGCATTTGAATGGACACCCTCTATGAGTTTCCACAGGAAACATTCTGTAAACTTTCCCTCCCATAGGTCGATAGAATCTTGCTTCTTCAAACAAACTCATATCGATGAGTGGGTTGTTGTCCATGTTGACCATTCCCGTTGGGTTTTTTGTGATATCTCCGTTTTTTTTCTTCACCCATAAATTTTTAATATCAACATATGGCTTTTGTTGTTCAACTCTTCGGCACAATTCCACAAGGGCATCTTCTCCTTCACCTTTGCAAACAATATCGATACATGGAAATCCAAGCACTAATTCAGCTGCAAATGTGGGAAACACTCCACCAGCAATAGTCAATATATTAAAATCTTCCACTGTTTTGAGCAACTGAAGTCCCAGATGGAACATGTCTTCTGTGGTAGACAAAGCCAGCAGATCGGGCTTGAATGATTCTACGTTACTTCTGAAGTCATCAAACACATTGGTGTATCTCAACTGCACTTCTTGAGGCATATTATATGGCCTGGCCATCAGTCGGTCACTTTTTGACTCATCTGAGTCAGTTTGGTCTTCTTCGCCTTCAATGGTGACAGAATTGTAGTGGGTTGTATCGAATAAAGAAACTTCATGCCCTTCTCTTTTTAAACATGCCGAGAGCAATCCAACTGCAGGAGGAAGCATGTTCATTCCTTTGTGGTTTGGATAGACAAATAAAACTTTCATTTTGAACTCTAATTATAGTTAAAATTAAAACTGCTTTGTGTATCACTTCATATGGATTTAGTAGAATTTCCTCCATACTTATTAGTTGACTTCATCCGAAAGCTCTGCCAAGAAAGACAAACAAAATTCCAATAGATTGAGTCATGTTGACATAGCATTCTTTCGTTATGTTTTCAGTACACATCTCTTCTTCATAAAATAATCTTTTTCACTCACCTCCAGATATTTCGATTACCTGGTTCGTTACAAAAGTATTTTCTTCAGATGCAAGCCAATAAATCTGTTTTGCAATCTCTTCTGGTTTAGCTAAACGCTGCATTGGAATAAGTTTTGTTCTATGTTTCAAATCTGTTCCACTTTTCTGCATTGCAGAGGTGTTGGTAACCCCGATCCTTAGCACATTGTATAACACATTGTTCCGAGACCATTTTTTTGCAATGTTTGGAATAAATTCAGAACAATGCTTAGTTAACGAGTAACAAAACGAAGAAGGACCACCTCCAAATTTTACACCAATGCTACTGCCTATTACAATACGCCCCCAATCCCTTTGAGACATGCTTTCACCAAGTTTTTGAACGATAAAAACAGTAGGAACAACATTGACTTCAAAGTGTTTCATCAGGTCTTTCCTAGAAGTCTTTTCATAAGGTTTTTCTTCTCTAAGTGCTGCTAAAGCTATGAATGAATCAATTTCCTTTTTTTTCACCTCAACTAAATCCAGTAGACTGTCGACTTGATTGTGATAAGTAAAATCTAACTTTACCAATTCAATTTTAGAAGGATGTTTACGACAAAGACTGGACAGTTCATCTCCAAGTTTCCTGTGAATTGCGATCACAGAACCTCCAGAATTGACTATATTTTGAATACAGGCAACCCCTATATTTGAGTTCGCGCCGGTAATTAAAAAATTAGCCATTTTGTTTTCAAACCACTACGCATCGGTTACAAGGAAATGCATTATTTCGTTGCTTGGAAAGATGTGTTTCGCGGAGCAAATCATAGCCCCTATTCCGCCAAAGCTTGGTTAAGGTTTGATTTTTAACACTACCTACCTGCAGGAAGGATTTGTAATCTGTGTCACAAGGATTAACTTTACCATCGTACCAGACAAACATCCTGCGCCAAAGGTCGGAACAGGGTTCGCTGACTTGTGACAACGGCGAATCATAAACATTCTCCCATGGGTTATATTTGACAAAGCTGATCTGATCAACCAGTCCCCCCCACAGGCTTTTCATGGATGCCATGTTTTGGGAATCATCAACCAAAACACCAGAAACCCTCGAAATGATGGGCGAGGAACTATACTGAGTTTGACGAATTTTTTGAAACCTATCAATGTTCCTTAGCACACGTTCCAATTTCCCATTTACACGAAGTTGACTGTAAAGGGGTTCCTCAGCAGCATCCGCAGAGAAGACAATCGTTCGGGCCCCTCCACAGAGTAACGCATGACAATGGGCTTCCGTCATGAGTGAGGCATTGGTGTTGACTTTCAGGTTCAGGAATTTGCCAATACTGTATTCCATCATTTTAGTAAAATCCTTGCAAACCAATGGCTCACCACGGGAAGCCAGCGAAAGGAACTCTATGTTCCCCTTGGATTCATCAATAATATTTTTGTACAAGTCTAGCCCCATTGATCCCATGTGAACAGATTTTTTTTCACTAAATTTTTCATCTGTCTGGTAACAAAACACACAACGATAATTACAGATGGATGAGGGTTCTATTTGCAGGTAGGGTGGATAATTATCCAGTAGATGGGCTGTGGGGAAAATTTCATAGCGGTATCGATGGAAAAGATAACGGGGTAGTTCTTCGTCAGACAAAAGAAACATTTCGTCAGCGACAAATGGTGTAATCTGAAACAATTCTTTTGAAGAGGACAAATCCTCTAAATCAGCACATACCTTCCCTAGTAACTCTGTCCAGTTTTCAGGCCAATTATCATTCCCCTTCAAGACAATGAGTGCCCTTTGAGTCTGTTCCAGAGGAGAAGTTTCCCCTTTAGCAATATGCATTTCATGGAAGCTGTTATGTTTTTTATAAATTTTTGTCGTTGTCTCCATCTAATCCTTTGCAGTAACATCCCAATATTTCTTGATCCACCATTCCACTACTGGTACCTGCCATTCGTAATCAACGTCACACCCTGCTTCCTGATAAATTGGGGATATTTTTTCTCCCATCCACTTTTGAGGAAGAAGACCTGTTTCCATATTTTCCAAACATTGCGGTCGGACAATGGAACATCCCATATCCGCATACCAGATATCTCCCTGTGAATCTCTGTCGCAATTCAATGTCTTGGGGTCCCCAAAAACCTCAAACGGGATAAAAGGCCGTAGACACCCTTCGCGGTTTAGTTTTCTGGCTCTCAAAGGTGACCACATATTGTACCTCGACACAGTTACTGCAGAATCTAAGGACTGATCTTCCCGAAGCTTTCTAATTCCCTCCTGTATCGCCTGGACTGAAATTGTGGCTGCATTGCAGAACAAAAGCACCATCAGTTCAATTTTTTGTTTCTCACGGTTACATATTTCCTCATAACCATGTACATAGGCGTCTTCACCAAGGGCTTCGTTATTAGCCAAATATTCTGGGCGTTCAATGATATTAATCTTAATTTCGGAGGCAATCTGCATTAACTTAGGATCATCGGTGGATAAATAAATCCGATCAATTTCATTTACAGCCAACGCTGTTTGCATCGGATACCACGCCAAAGGGTGACCTAGAATTGGTATTGTATTTTTTCCAGGGAATCCCTGACTTCCCTTGCGCCCCAGAAGAAGTGCTGCAATCATTTTAATCTCTAATTGATACTTTTTTCGATTTACTCATTTCCGAATCCATATTTGATTGTAGGTACTACTGAATGTTGAGTCTTCAAGCATTTCACTGTGTAGTTTTTCCTTGAAGGTTAGCCCTGCGCGTTCTAGTGCTTCCTTAGATTTGTCTGATTGTTCTATGAATTTATCATTAATTTCAACGAGGATACCTTGTATATTGCTCAAAACATCTGGACCGTTTTGTAGTATAAAGTGTTCTATACCGTCAACGTCCATCTTGATGAAATCTGGAGAAGGAAGATGTAGAACAGAAACTGCCAGATCCATATTAACTCCAAACGTTTGAAAGGCAAAAACCTCTTTGATAGATCCACCGTCCCATCCGACTTCCTTACCAAAAGTTGAGAGAGCTCCTCCCCACTCAGTAGTGGTCATTCGCATAAGACTTGTGCCCAATCCATCACTTAAGGCAAATGGCGCAACGGTAACCAGATCCTGCAAATTATTCATGTACAGATTGCGGGCCAACAACTCAAGATTAAAAACTGAAGGTTCGAAAGCTACCACCCTGCAGTTCTTCTTCTTTGCTGCATAAATCGAATATAAACCTATGTTCGCTCCGATGTCCCAGAGTACTGCGTTCTTAGGGAAACAGTCGATCCATTTCAAGGTTTCAGGTTCCTTCGTGGAGAAGCTTTCAACCCTGAAACGGTTGAGAGAATTTGGAACTGTGAACTTCATGCGTACACCTTTATGTTCCATCTCTAGAACGCGGTTCATTACATCATTGACTATAACTTCATTGAAAAGTCTTCCTACTTTAGTTGATGAAAGCAACGTCGTTAAACTTTGAATATTTTTTTTAATTGTGTTTTTTAAAAACTCTTTCATATTAGTTTTGGTAAACAAATTTATCCAATTCAGTAAAATTATTTAGCAAAATATTTGAGGATGGAAAGATATTCGAACTCTTCCCTGATTTTATCCCTATGAATTCAGCTCCCACACCTTGAGCCCCTTCCCAATCTGTAAGTGCGTCCCCTAACATTAGGATCTTTTCAGGTTGTAATTGGTTCTCTTTAAGAATCCCTTGCAAGATTTCAGTTTTTGTTGAAGGAGCCCCATAAATACCCTGAAAAAAATGAATAATTGAGCGGTGTTTAATGATTTTGATCAGTTCTAATTCAGGAGTTCCGGATGCTACAAACAAGGGAATATGTCGGAAATGTTTCTCTAAGAATTCCATAGCACCTTCAACAAATGGAACTTGAACGACAGCATCAAAAACTAGCTTTGAAAAACTTCCGGAAAGGTATTTACCGATTTCTTTAGTATAAGGTTGATCTAAAAAATTTTCATGCCAGTAACGGAATTTAATAAAACGAGATACTCCTTCATGTTCATGATTATAGGTGATTATTTGCTGAACAATGTTATCTCCATATTCTTTATACAATTCACCAAATGCCCAGGTTTTGATCTCGTTAGATGCTATGAGTGTTCCGTCAAAATCAAAGACAATTGCATCAAAACGGTAGTTGTGCATTCTTCATTATTAGATGTTTATTTGTTTTATTGATTGTTTTTGCACCTCTTCAATAAGTTGCAAAATTCCCTGCCCGAGGTCCACATGGACAGGTAACATATATTTTCTTCCAAGCTTGGGCTGATACGAATATGGAGTGTGAATATAGTGGCCAGAATGTTTTGTCTTAAAGAATTGTGGGTCTTCATGAGAAATACCTAATATTTCCGCCAACATTTTAAGTAAATCGACCACCCGCATCGGCTCTTGTCCCGTCAGTACAACATGCTGGTTAATAAAATCATCACCTAAGACAGTGACACTTGCGCGGGCGGCATCTTCGACGTGAATATATTCTCTCATGGACTCGGGGCTACCTTCATAGGAGACTATGCCTTTATCGATGGCATTTTTTACAATTCGCCAAAGCCCATTTCTTTCGTCTGATCGAGGACCATAAAGTGAACCGTAACGTAGGATAGTATATTCAAGTCCAAAAGTACGTTGATACTCTTCTAAATATTGTTCTGAAGCTTGCTTACTGCAACGGTAAAATCCTCCGTGTCTACTGTAA
Organism: uncultured SAR324 cluster bacterium; assembly: GCA_902513935.1. The sequence continues at coordinate 31,044 of CABXOR010000005.1, read as the reverse complement.
ACATAGACCGTGCTGGCATATATATATCTTTGAACATTTGCTATTCGGCATGAGTCTAGTAGCAGTACATTACCAAGTACATTCACCCTGGCGGTTTCAACAGGTTTTTCCAGAGCATAATCTAAATCAGCGATCCCAGCAAAATTATAGACTACATCACAACCAGCTATAGCTTTTCTAAGCAATATTTCATCCAATAAATCTCCTACAATCATGTCCTGGTCAGGACGCAACCATGGGGATTCAACACAGTCAAAAATGCGTACTTTATGACCTGCTTCGCTTAGCTGATCACATACGTGTGATCCTAGAAACCCCGAACCGCCTAAGACAAGAATTATCATAATAATTGCTAAAATTACTCTGATTTAGATGTGTTTTCTGAGTAAATAGATTTGTTACTGTTTTTATCTGAAATTATATATCTTTTAGCTAGTTAAACTATTTTTTCAACACATCATCATCAAAAGATTGATTATAGTTCAGCACAAAACAAGTATATCATTTTTTGAACGAATTATTTATTTTTTCGAAGTAAATCATTAATTGATAGAAGTCATTGAAAGAAGTTTTATACATGGTCTGAATAACTAGTTGTAAAGTGCTAATTCATACAACCTTCCTGAATGTCCTATTTATATGTTATCCAAAATAATTCCATATATTTTATAAACTTTATTACTCAATAAAATGTATATAACGTTTATATGTTTGAACAAGACACTTTTAAGATCTAAAAGACTCCCACTTATTGGACATCGCCATGATGCGTGGATCGGTGACGAGCATGTGCCAGACCACGGCCTGCCAGGCTTCAGCGTGGGGCGTAATGGTGTTGGAGCTTTGAGTAGGAATGATTAGGCAGGCATCTGCTACCTGTCCGGTGTAACCACCGTCCCGACCGGTGATTCCGAGGATACAAGCGCCGACTTTTTTGGCGTGATCAAGGGCGTGGGTCAAATTGACGCTGACATTTTTCTCCTTGCTGCCGCCACCAACGCTGAAAACGAAGACGGCATCTTTTTCATTGAGATGGCTGCATTCCAGCCAGGGTGCATACACCGTGTCCCAGCCTTCGTCGTTGGTGCGGGCGGTGAGCTCGGCCACGTTGTCGTTAGGAGTGTAGCACTCAATACCGCCGATCTTGCGAAAGTCATTCACGGCATGGGTACAGTTAGCGGCGCTGCCTCCCACACCGATAAAGAACAAGCGCCCCTGCATTTCCTTCACATCAGCAATGATTTGTACCATTTTTTCAATCAAATCCAGATCGATGGTCTTGGCTATGACCTGAACTTCTTCAAAATAACGTTTAGCGTAATCCATGATTGTCTCCTTTTTGTTTTATTGTTTTCTCAACACCAGCAGGTCAAAGGTGCCTAGACGATTAAGCTGTAGGAAATCCTGAAAGGATTCCACCAATGCCGGACCATTCTCCCCAGTACTTGCACCTCAAATACGTTTGCCAGGAGACAGGTAACAAAACATAAGGTCGCCGGGTTTCAACGTATTCTTAAAACTCGCTAGCGGCTCCCGGATATAAACAGCCCGGTTAAGAGCCTCAAACAGTTGGGCCGCGTCAAAGGAAGCATCCTGAACCTGTTAAATAGCTTGAAGATCAGTCCCTTTGTAAGTTTTTTTGTCGATTCAAACATGGAATTGAACAGGTAAAACTCTGTGCCAGGAAGGGGTTTTTTGATGGATACTCCATATACCCAGTGGTTGGGTAGAAATTCGCAAATCTAGACGCAACAAACAAGACCTTGCCATGGTATTAACAACTTTACCCATTACAGTTTAGGCAGGATTATTTTTCCCGAACATATAGTTTTAGTTTGAGTACACAGTTCTATATGACATAATCGACTCGTCTGGTATTTTTTATAGAATTGTTTCAAATCGTCGGCTATCGGCCCGGCGCCTGTTTGATTTTTTCTAAGGTCTAACTGATCATGCAAACCATAACTAGCTTGTTAAATGTTACGACGCTCTCATTGTTCTTTCGTTACCGGGTAAAATGAATCCAGAAGGTTATTTTCATCGGAAATCATGTGTATGCATAATAGAACAAATACAATAGTTTTGAAACAATATTTAAATTTTGTTTGCCTATATGATAAACAATATTAAGCTTAATATATTGATAATATAAAACAATATTATCAATCAGTAATCCATAGATAACAGAAGACGAATTAATTACTTTGACTGATAATCCACTCGGATCCTCTTATCGTAGATGTTGTTGTGAAGTCAGGCTGAGCATTAAGTAATTCATCATATTGGTAATCAAGAAAGATAGTTTTGCACCCTGAAGCTTTGCCTGCATCAATATCTTTCCAACGGTCACCTATTAGGTAACTTTGCTGTAAGTCAACTCCGTATCTCTCTGCTGCCTGATATAATAGCCCTGATAACGGTTTACGACACTTGCACTCACCGTCTTGTCCGTGCCAACAGACATAAATGTCATCCAAAGGAAGGTTCTTCTTGAGAAATAGATGCATTTCTTCAACCGTTTCCTGTTTCTGTGTCCCACGCCCTACATCTGGCTGGTTAGTAACAACTATCAGTAGAAACCCACTTTCTTTTAATAAGCTCAGGGCTTCTGGTACATCAGGAAGAATTTCTAGGTCTTGTAATGTATCCGGAGGATATGGTTTCCTGTTACGAACTACTGCACGGTTAATGACTCCATCCCGATCTAAAAAAACAGCTTTGTTACCCAGAAGGCTGACTCCCATTTGGTATCTAATATTTTCAATTTTGGGAAGGAAACCAGAGCATGCCAGACAAAGGAGTGGAAGTGTTTAGTATGAGGCCGATATATCTAGTTCCTCCGGTGAAAAAGTACTTCATAATTTAAATCCCGCCAACTGAGCATCATTAAAAAACATTTGAACTGTTTCTTGTGAGAAATCTGTCAAATCCTTGCCTTTAAATTCTAATTTTTTCAAAATGTCATTTGTAGCCGTAATAATATGGCAACCAATGGATTGCGCCTGATAAACATTCAAAACTTCTCTGGGGCTAGCCCAAAGCAATTCTGCGTTCAGAGATTCTTTGAGCAATTCCAATGCCTCTTGCATCAATGGAACAGGATCAATACCTGTATCCGCAATTCGTCCTGCAAAAACAGAAACAAAACAAGAAGCTCCACCTTGTACTGCTTCTGTAACCTTATTAACTTGCTCTAAAGTCATTATGGCCGTTATGTTCAACTGAACACCAGCTTGAGATAATTTCTGTACCAAATCATATGAAGTTTGCCTTTTTGTATTCATTACAGGAATTTTAACATAAACATTCTTACCCCATCCAGCAATGTCCAAAGCCTGATGTTCCATCTCGTTAAATTCATCCGCAAACACCTCAAATGAAATAGGCTTGTCAGGGATTTCCCTGAGAAGATCTTTGGCAAAAGAGGCGTAGTCAGTAATTCCTGCTTTACGCATTAAAGTGGGATTGGTGGTGAAACCGTCAATTCGTGGATTCTTGTACATTTCAAGGATGCCTCTTTTATCAGCTCCATCTGCGAATAGTTTAATATTAGACATATTTGTTTTTAATAATAATAATTTAAATAATTAGAAAACATTTTAGATTTAACATAAATCATGACTATGAGTGCAATATGTTGTGGTTCATTAGGAATACCCCGAAACCTGAAGGGCTTTTATAATCGTTAAGAGTACAACTTTTGACTCGTCAATTTATATTAAAGTTTGTTTAGTATGATCTCATCTCTGAGAACAGTATGTTTCCTTTTTAGTCTGGACACATGAAAATTTTTCCTGCTTTCTCCATGTAGTTTGTTATATCTGACAACGAGTTCTCCAAGATTTTACTTTGCGCTATTCCTAGTAGTGATCCTACCCAAATTCAGCAAAAGGTTTTACGATTTTTTTAAGTTTTATCAACAATATATTATTAATTTATTTCTTTCGTTAATGATGCGAACCATTCTTTCAATTCCACCTTACTTTTTAATAAAGGAATGCCATGGCTACTTTCATTTCTCACACATCCAGAAGAATCATAAAATACACAAGGCACATTTTTAAATTTCGCTATGACGGAAGGGGATGAAAATGGAATTGATATAACAGCATCTGAAGCCTCAACAAGGGAACTCGGCGAGATATTCGTGGCAACTCGGACAAAATTACCTCCAATTAGTTTTGATTGTTTTTTCTTAAATACTTCTGAAATAAAGGTATTTTTAGTGATACGTTTTGCTTTCCAAAGTATTGTCCATTTTTCATCATTAAAAATGGTTTTAATGTCTTCAATAAATTTAAGGTTTAATTTCTCGCTATAATACGGAGGGATAGCATAGCCTAATTCTGTAAATTTAATAGGACGTGTTGGTGTAACGTCAAATATTGACAAAATCTTTTTGTTTTTTACATCTCTTTGGCAAAAAGTACTGCCAACGAAATCAAGATATCCAACTCTGATGTAAAGAGCATTTGGAGAAAATTGTTTTAAATAATCTTCCTGTTGCTTGTTCCAGACAATAAAACGATTCCATGACATTATTTTCAACCCATAGGAATCGTTATATATAGATTTAGTATAATGTATAGGTTCAATGTTTGTTGAGTAGAAGTATAAAGTTACCGAGGAACCTCTAGATTCTGTTTCATAAGTCCATAGGGGTTTTTTGTACCAAGCAGAATTATTAAAAAAGTATTCTCTAGCTAGTTTTTCTGAATTTATAGATTTAATGTAATGTAATTGTAAAGATTCAAAATAAAATATTCCATACCACCATTTACCAATTATAGTTCCTAAAAAACAGACAATGAAAGTTGCTAAAGCAAATACAATAAAATGAGCTAATTCAAAGAGACTACTAAATTTAGGAAATATTTGAGTGCTGATTTCTATATCATCTTGTGTAACAAAATTTTTGTCCACAGATGCCTGCGCCCATATTTTTTTTATTTGTGAATGTCTAAATTTTGAACATTTATACCAAGAAATAAGATTTGGTCTTTTTTGATCAGAATATGAGGGTATATTTTCTTGATTAAGACCGAGAAAGGCTACATAAGGACCAGAATATCTCGTATTTTTTACTTGTGAAACCAGAATAAAAAATTTAACTAAACCAAAAACCAATCTTTTTAATGATTTTGTTAATAAAAGTAAACGACTGTAAAAGAAAGAGCATTTGATTCCATTTGCTTGTAGATGAGAGACCCATTCTGAGGGAATTGGCAGAGCAATTCTAGTATTATTCCCAATAGATTGCATCACAGTTGAGCACATTCCAGTATAATTTTCTAATAATATTTGTCTAAGTATTGTTTCTGATTCTGCAGAGTGAGATCCTACCATTATTTTGGGGAAACCAGCTTCCTCAATACCAAGATGTATTTCTGCTAGATCACCGAGTGTATTGGCCACAAAAAATGGTTTATTATTACAGCGAAGTTTTTTTGCACCGCGGAGTTGGTTGAGTAGTTTTAGGAAATAAGTTTTTCTAATTAGTTTTTTAATCACTTGAAAATAATATATCTGTACATTTATTTAAATTATTAGTAATTTTATCGTCGAAAAACGGGAAATCTTGCTTGGAAATACTAAATATATTGTTAAAGTAATATCTAATATTTAGTTGCTATAGATTAGCCTTAAGAGAATAATACAAGATTAAATATTTACTTGATAATAGTCATAATATAAAAATATACTTGATAATACATAATGTTAATACAGTTAAATAGTTCGATTAAAATAAAAATAATATATTTGCCAAATACTAGTATAGTTTAAAATAATTAGTATTTAATTAAATTAATTAGTATTTAATTAAATTAAACTATAACTGTATCATGAAACCTTATTAATATAACATTTATTCTTAGATAAAGATGGGAAAGTTATAACCCAATTATGCGGAAGAAAAGTGGATAAAATTGTATAACTAGGAAACTTAATCAGATATAATCCTTTATTTTAAACTCGATAGCACTGTAATCTGTATAATTTCTAACTAATCTAAAAACACCATATATAAAAAAGTTTATTAATTTATTTTATTATAAAAACACAAATATTATATGGAAATAACAGCAGCAACAATTTATAATTATAACTTGAAATGTTCTATTCTAGTCAATTCGAATAATATGATTAATAATTAATTACCTATTAGAGTAGGATCATCATAACTAGTCTTTAATCTAATAAATATCGATGTTGTCTTAGAAATTCTGATCCAATTGGAGATATTTTATTGTTTTTGACAATACGAGAACCATTCTGACGATAAATATCCCAGAAACTCTTTTGTAACTCTTCATCTTCTGGATGGGGTTGCCACAGACCTTTTAATCGCTGGTCCACTTCGATAGCTAAATCGCGAATTTCTTCTGCGGTATTGGAAATGACTTCTACGCCTGCCTCTTCAAACTTTTCAGACAGACCAACGGAGTATAAATCGGATGCGAACATTTCACGAAGACTCAGGAAACGTTGTTTTTCTTTGTGAAACAAGTGTTTAGTGATGAAAGTTAATGAATATCCACTACCTCTCTCAGGAAGTAAATCAGCAATGGTCAATGAAAAGTTTACTTTGCAAAGAGGTTTACGAAAAATATGTGGAATATCAGATATCCCTGAGTCACTACCTATATAAGTTGAACAACCTGAACATAGATATATATCACCAAACTCTGATTGATATTTGCTTGAAGAATAATCAATAATCATTTGATTAGGAGTGGATAATTTCTCACTCTGAATGGATCCTATTCTGATAACATAGTACCCTCGTTTGGTTAGTTCGTCTGCTGCGCTGACCATACTCTGAATACTAAAATTTCGGTAATCATGATATGCCCATTGACTGGGTAATACTTGGTCTAAATATGCACTATCTCGATTATGAATACAAATCCAGTTACTCCCCGTTGGAATTCCGAGTTGCTTCAACAGCTTTTGCCCACGTTTTTCTTCTTCATGCGTAAAATTTAGGTGTGCTGAAGTGTTTAAAAAATACTTATAATCGGAACTTAAACCAGCTAATTTTATATGATGCCTATCCCCACGTGTCCAAAACTGGCAAGATCGATCTAATATTTCCCACAGCGACGATCCAGGAAAAATCCTAAAAGTTCTTGCCCACATTTTTTTGAGATGCTTATTACAGACTATTTTTGGGCAACTAATAATATCAATTTGTGCTTTATGTGGTTTTTCATCTAAATTACAAAGATATGCTTCGGTGTCAGCAGCAAAATGTCCAATTCTATAACTATATAAACTCCCAAATCGTATTAGAATAAATGGACGAATAATAATAATTAATAATACAATGGGAGTAGAAACAATAAATCCTACTAAAGTTAAGAATTTCTTGAATAATTTTTTTAAAAAACTAATTATTTTTTTATAATAAAGCACTAATATATTTTGTATTATTTAAAATTTTTTAAACTTTAAATGCAATCTTTTTATTAGAGATAGTATAGTGTGCCCCATAAATGAGACAATGTGCTAAGATGCATTCTCAATCAAACCGAGATACCAAATGGGGAGAAAAAATAGGACTCAAAAAGGAAATAATTTTATAATTTTAAGTCCTAAAATTAGTTTAATAAAACTCCGCGGTTGGGTTATTAAAAGTCTGGGACCCGAAGGGACTGCATATACAAGAGGTCTATCTAATTCGAGGCAACGATTGATGCGTACACGAAATTTTGTCATCAAATGATTTGATTGTAATTCTGGTGCAAGATAGCAGTTTCCTTTTGGATCTGTTGGAATAGGTTCATGAGGACCTGAATATTCAACCCGAATATGATTGAAACCTTCATCGAGAGCAATTTTTACAAATTCAAAAATATTAATAACATTTAAATAAAAGTAATCATTAGAATCCTCATGTCTAAAAAAACCCTTATCTAAATCTGAAATAGTTTTTCCTTCAATACAACCACGAAAAGTTGTTGACATCCCTAAATTTACATGACGCAAAAGTTTCTTATATTGTGCAATTGGATCTGGCATGTGGTGAATAGCATGTCGTTCAAAGGCATAGTCATATTTGCGATCCAATTCATATTGCGTAAAATCTGCTTGGATCCAATTAGTCTCTGGAAATGTTTCTTTAGAGTAATTGTGCCCTGTATTAGATACATCAATTCCTGTATAATCACTAACATCAATCAAAGGAGATTGTTTTAAGAAATTATACCCTTGCCCCATTGCAGAACCGACCTCAAGGATACTCTTTTTTTCTACGGACTTAGAAATAGAATAAAAGCGACTAGTCTTAATATTTTTGGACGTGTAGTTATCCATAAATGGCAAATTATACCAGAACCATTCACCACTTTTATACTTTGGATACACTTTGGGTGACCATACATTATTTAAATTTTGGGAATAATACTTTGAATGGGTATTAACTGTTACTTTAGCCATATTAAAAACTTTTTTTTGGTTGTTTGTATTAGATAAGGTCTAAATTGTATTAGGATACTCAGAATTAGCAGCCTGTGAAGTGATCGATACCGACGTGTCCTGTATTTGTATCTACTGCAAACCAAGTCCCGTTAAAATTAATGGTCTGATGCTCAAACCATATTACGGCTGAAATTTTAATATGAGAATCTATCTCTTCCATAATAGAATCACCATGAATTACAGCTACACCATTATTGAGTAATGGATAGTTATTGACGACGTGTTCTGTCCCCGTATCAGTAAATACTCTTAAAGTTACAGCTTCATTTGAAATTTTACTTAACCCACTAGCCGTTACTATGGAATAAACGAATTTTAGTCCTTCCTCTTTAAGGAATGGAGCCATTTTTCTCATCCGATAGGATTTTAGTTTTGGGAGTAATGCTTGTTGATATCCATAGGCATGGGTTGGATGAGAGTGAACTTGGTCGGCAAAGTGTTTGCCACATCTATAATAAAGATTGAGGTAGCAAGGTGGTTCAACCTCAAATTCCATCAGTGATCTCCCAAAATCTACTATAAAAAAAGTACTCCCCGCAATTAAATCTTCTGAAAACACTTTTGCCAGATCAATAGAATCATGTTCATTCTTTATCTTTACAGAACGCTCTGTAATAAACTCTCCCGATTCAAAAAATGCTCGAATTAAAAGGTGTTCAGGTCGAAAACCAATTTCATTGGTGTTGATCAAGGCTATTGGCGCATTTTGTTGGAAATCAGGAACATAGAAAGCTGCCATACAAGGAATATTGGTTTCTGACAGAATTTTGTTAGAATGAACATTCACGGTATTGTTTGACATATTATCATGCCAGATTCCAGCAGGTGAATTCCCACTATCTTCCAGACAACAAAACCCCAAGGTGTAATAAGGGTGTTCCAGGCTAGAATGTAATAATAGCTTTTCGTTTTGTTTAGTGTCCGAAACAAGTGGTAGGCGAGGCTCTGTCAAATCAAAATAGTGTGCTTGTGTTCGTAGTGGTGTATACGCTCTAGAACCAGTATTTAGTTTTTTTTGATGTAGTGCTTCTTTGTTAAATCCGACTGAATGTACACCAGAGACTTTGCCTTCATTTTGATCACGATATATCCCAAAGAAGCGAAATTGATCCATGCTAGTTTTTATGCGAGGGTGAAATACTTCTACCAATGCAGTTCCATATTGACCGATATCATCACTGTCACTAGCCATAAAATCTTCTAGATAGACTTGGTCAGGGATAAAAATTGATTGTTTTATAGGATAGACATTTGTCCTATTGATCAAGGATATGCGAATCAAAATCGGATCACGGATTCCATAATTCCTGTTAAAAAAATTAAACATAAGCAACTTAGTTTTTCCCTGGTAATATGGAACATACGCAAAAGCACAGGGAGTGCCAATTTCAGGGTTAATTTGATCTACCGTTTTTACGCCATAATAGACACTGAATAGTTCTGATAAAAGGTTATTAACAGGAATAACTTTAGAGAAAGGAAATTTTTCAAGATATGCTTTTTCAATATGCCTTGAATCAAAAATCTTTTTACGCCCTAAATAGGTTTCAGCCACTTTTTGAGCAATAGTTTCACCCGCAATTTTTCTAAAAACAGTAAAACTTGTATTTTTTAATCCCATTTGCGTTTCAGTTGATTGTGAGATCCTTCCTAAATCAGGACCTCGGTTCAGTAATATTTATTCCTCCTGAAGGGCCAGGTATAGAGTGCGCACTGGGACAACCAGTACAAAAAGATGGGTATCCTTCTTTAAATTTTTGCCATTTTTCCTCTAGTTTTCCCGAGTTTAGGTAATCTATTAATGGAGTTTCGATGGTCTGAAAATTATAATAGCTCTTTTCCCAAGAAACTGGACAACAAGATAAGTAACCATCTACTCTAATTGCTGGAGCATTCCAAGGAGAAGAACAAGGAGTTGAGCCATCTTCTGATTTTTCCAAATCAACAACAAGATTATGAAGTGGTTCAATTAAGCTTGGTAACTTCTCAGTAAAGGAAACCTTTTCCTCTGAAGAAAAAGCTTTGTAAGATCCACCCCAATCCAAAAAAAAGATGATGTGGACATCAAATCTACCTAATCGGTTCAATTCTTTTAAGGTGTAAGAAAAAGATCCATAGTTTTCCGGTCCTACAACCATACGAATCGTAATTCTCTGACGGCTCCCCTTGTTGAGGTGGCTTGACAAAAATTTAAGGCGGTCCTTAAGTATCTCTACTTTGGTTCCGGCCCTCATTTTATTAGCAATTTCAGGGTCTAATGAATCAACAGATACATAGGCATAGTCTAGGCCTTGCTTAAATAAATCTAGATAATAATTATGATTTCTAGATTGTAGATTGAGGGTTAGTGCAACTTTATTAATTTTTTTTGAAGTATGTGCTATTCTAATCAGCTTAGGAAGGTCAGGGTGTAATGAAGATTCTCCTAAACCATATAAAAAAACTGTGCCTATAGTAGGAAGTCCATCCACAAGTTTTTGAAAATCAGTAATACTCATATGCTTGTTTTTCCAACTCCCAGCATTAACACTAATTGTCCTAGAACATCCATCACATCTTAAGTTACAGTATGATGTTACTTCAAGATGAATTCCAGGTATTGTAGGGTTAGCATGAAGAACAGATCCATACAAAATATAATCTTTTGCTTGGTTCAAAGTCCACATCAGACCTTTTTCTTTTATCCTATTGGGTATTAATAGTAATTTCCTTGTTAATTTTTTGTAGTTGTTCATTATATTTAAATCTCTATATTCCTTTTTTCAAAATTAATTTCACTACATTTAAATTACTGGATTTTATAGAACCTTGAACCCATTAAAGTCAAATGAGGGATTTTCTAAAAACCCTAAATCTATCTCAAAGATAGTCTAAATTGTATTAAATGACTTGGCGTACAAGTTTATTCCACGCTCAAGAGATTTAAAATAAAAATCGTTAAGAGTACTTTTTAGCAAAGAATTATCAATTAATATATCAAAACTTTGACGTGGAGGATTACTATAGTGGACATTAATAGATTTACATAATCCCTTTTCTACCAACTTAATGATACGACTTATCGAAACGGACATACCGGATCCAATATTTATTATTGCAGGAACAGACTTTATTGAAATGATCTTAACGATACAAGAAACGAGGTCCTCCACCGAAATATAATCTCGCAACTCACTGCCATCGGTATGGAGATTAAATACAGTATCATTCATTCCAGCAGAAAATAGTGTTGATATAATACTGGTCTGATTATCCTCGATCCCATAAATTCCTGGCAAACGTAACATAGAACAGGGAACATTATGATTATATGCCCAAGCACGGATAAGGCATTCATGTGAAATTTTTCCTGCGGCATAAAGATAATTAGGCGATAGGTTTGTAGACTCTGTAATCTTTATGCCCTTCTCAATAGAACCATAAACTTCTATGGTACTTAAAAAGACAATTCTTTTGGGTATATTTTTTTCTGCTGCAACTAGTATATTTAGTACAGATTTATTGTTATTAGCATAAAATTCTAGAGTGTCCCCATATTGTCTATGTTTTCCTGCAGTATAGACTAAAGTTGCATTTTTGAGTTCCGGAGAAATCTTATGTACAACTTCTGCTTGGTTTAAAAAATCGCAATCCTTTCGAGAAAATCCAATGGACTCCATTTTTGAGGATTTAAGCTCTTTCATAAGTTCTTGCCCGACAAATCCTGTTGCACCAATAACAACCACCTTTTCAAACATAAAGCTTTGCTTTAAAACTAGGTTGATATTTACTAGAAACTTTTTTAAAGGTCTCGAGTACTTTTTCGAGTGTTTCATCAGCCTGTTCTTGTGAACAAATCATTGCAGGTCTAAATCCTATTCTGTGCCATTTTGAATCGATAAGAAGCTTAAAATCTTCTTTTAAGCGAAATCTGATTTCTTCACCAAAGTTATAATTATCTGTAGAACCATATTCTAAAGAAAATCTCAATCCCCTACCATGAACACTTGTAAAAAAGACATTTTCTCGTAACTCATTTTTGATCACATTCCTCATATAATGGCCAAGGGAATTCGCATGCTGAATCAATCCATTCTCTAGAATATATGTTTGTACGGCCAAAGCTGCAGCACTGCAAAGGGTATGACCTTGATGAGTAGAACTATAAGATACCCGACCTGTTCCAGACATAATTGAATTTTCAATTTCATCAGATGTCAACACAATGCTTAAAGGTGCGTAACCAGCACCGAGTGTTTTGCACATTAGAATAAAGTCTGGTGTAACACCTTTATCCCAATCACAACAAAAATATTTGCCAGATATTCCTGTACCAGTATATATTTCGTCTAGAATTAAATGAATATCATTCTTTTTGCATATTTCTGACATTCTTCTCCAATAATCAGGATGGGGAGGAATATCTCCTTGAAGAGCTCCCATTATGGGTTCTCCAATAAAAGCAGAAATTTTGTTCGCACTAAGACGATCAATCACCGCTTGAAATTCAGACAGACTTCTTTCTAAATATGAATCTGAAGACTCACCCGCTTCAGTTCCATGAATAGGATCATGTGCAGACACTTTAATGTGATTAGTAGGCCAAAGTTTCTCCATATAGTTCAGATGTTTTCTATCCCCACAAACCATGGAATTTATTGTTGAACCATGATAGGATTCCTTCCTCGAAATAAAATAGATTTTATCTTTGAAGCCACTTTCAAAGTGTGATTGAAAGCTAAGCTGTAGAGCAGCTTCACATGCTTCACTTCCACTTTGACCCGAGAAAAATACTTTATTTAGTCCATTAGGTGCTTGTTCTACTATCAATGCTGCTAATTCTGTTCGATTTTCATCGATCCAACTTTTATAGTCAATACTAGAAACTTTGTTTAACTGTTTTGAAATTTTTTCTAAAACAAATTGGTTGTTGAATCCAAGGATACTGTTTTGAACAGATCCTGAGGTAAAGTCCAAGTATCTATTCCCGTTACTAGCATGTAGATACATTCCTTCTCCTTCAACAATTGATTCAATTGGTTTTTCTTTTAGAAAGCTATAAAAAACATGATCCATATTACACTTGGTAAATTAGGTTGTAATTCCAATTTTTCATTTACAGGATTAATAATCTAAAGGATATAAAATAAGGATGGTTTCAAACTATTCTTTTTGATTGCTTTAAATTATGTAGTAGGCATTGGGGGTGATTTTCTAGGGCCATACCCTTGTTTATCAAGCTCCTCTTTTATCCTTCCTCTGAGAGAGTATAGTTCTTTAAGACTCGTGTCCCATCCCTTTTCTAAAAGATGAAAAATTGCCTCACCATGTTTTTTATAGAAAAGGTTTCCATCATCCAGGTTTTGGACTTCACGAATGATTTTATTGATACGAATATCTCTCCAGGATTTAGCAAAGAGACTTAACATGCTTGTTTGGAGGTTGTAATAAGAAGTTCTTAACGTTTCTGATTCGTCAAAAACATGCTGCCTCTTACATAATATATCTCCAGTATCTATTCCAGAATTGATATTATGAAGAGTAACGCCGGTGGGGAAATCAAACACTTGACTCCAGAGATTAGGGTTATACCCTCTTCCCCATGGTAAAAATGATGGATGGAAATTAACACTTTTCTTATCATATCTATCTAGTATATTGCCTTTAAGCAGGTAGCGGTATCCATAACTAACAATAAAATCAATTTTATCACTCTCTAATTGTTCAACTTGTGTTTCCTGACTATATACCTTCACTAGGTCTCCTTCTTCCTCTATGGCCATTTTCACAACATTATAATGTTCAACTTGCGGGTGAATACACAATGCGACATTTAGCTTCATAAAATCCTTTATTAACGTTAAATTAATTCCTCAATGTAAATGGTCTAATTTTTCAGGAAACTTGTATTGTGATAAGTTTAAGTGTACAATCACTAAAAATGCTCAAAGAGAAAATATTAAGAAGGCTTAGAAGGGAAAAAGAAGATCTTTATTCAAAAAAGATATATCCATAATCCCCTTTATACCCAGCTAACTTAAAAAACCATTCCCACTCATCCTTGCTATAAAAAGAATGCTGCGTCAATTGCCAATTCAGCATATTTACTTTTTCTCGTTCATTCCGATAAGCTTCTTGCATCACATATTTGTTCTGTTTACTGACACGTTCAATCTCTTTAAGAGCTGAATATAATTCAAAATTATAAAGGTTATGGATCGTTCCCAAAGCATAAACATAGTCAAAATAATTATCTTCATAAGGTAATTTAGCTGCATTTCCTACTTGAATAAATGGTCCCACTTCTTCCTTTGAATTACTAACTGCATATTCAGAAATATCTAAACCGGCAACTTCAGCGTTTGGAAGAACTTGTGTGAACTCATAGAGTAAGAAGCCCTTTCCACAACCGATATCTAAAATTTTAGCATCATCCTTTAATCCATAATGTTGCACCATATTTTTTGCAATCTGTAGCCAACGACCATCGTAACTGTAACCACCATATCCATATTTTCTATCTCCATCCCAATAATCTTTTCCAAACTGACAAGATACTTCTGTACAATGGACTTTATCTGATTCGCAAACTCTTGCGGTATAATCTCTTTTGGTACTTTTGTGGAGAGTTTCCATGAAATTAATTTCAGGCATAATACCTTCCTTGATAATTATAATGTTAAAGATAGTGAGTAATGAAACAAAGGAGAATAAAGTAATTTAATTCATCCCAATAATTTCCAAAATTGCTTTTACGGTAATCCCATGTACCTCTAGCAATTCCGATTTCGTTCCATAACAATGAATAAATTCATCCTTTAGGCTGATTGTCTTTACTTTACATGAACATTGATGGTCCCAAGCAATCTGTTTTACTTGCCCTCCTAATCCTCCTATACTGGTATGCTCTTCTAAGACAATAACATTTTTATAGGAGCTCAAGATATTGTTAATGCCTTCAATGTCTATAGGTTTAAGAGTGTGAGCTGAAAAAATAGCTACTTCTTCTCCTGTTTTATGATATTGTTGCTTGGAGGCATCAAATGCCATGGAGAGAATAGGTCCATATCCAATAATGCAGGTTTCTCCATATCCCTCTCTTATCTTTCGAACTTTATTAAATTCAAAAGGTTCTGGAGCATTTTCTGTTAAATTTGGTTCTCCGGCTTTACCTAGTCGCAAATATACAGGGCCTGTATGCTTTACAATAGACCAAACAGCATCTTGTAACTCCAACGGATCACATGGTGCGATTATGCTCATATTAGGGAGGGCACTCATAACCGCAATATCTTCAATCGCATTATGAGTACTCCCAGCAACTGAGTAAGCAGCCCCAGCGCCAACGCCAACGAGTGTAACGGGAAGATTTTGATAGCAAAGCTCTACCCGAATATGTTCAAAGGGACGATAAATCGTAAATGGCGCAATAGTATAAGCAAAGGGTCTACACCCCCGTAGAGCTAATCCTGTACAAAGGGAAATCATACTTTGTTCTGAAACACCTACATTGATAAAACGTTCTGGAAAGTCTTCCCGGTAAGGAACCATGCTTGCTGCTGGTGAAATATCGGCAACAATAATAAAAACTTTGGGCTCTGCCTTAGCAACTTCATAAAGTGTTCTAGAAAATGTATCTCTCATGACACTATTCCGATAATTCTGATAATGCTTGTTGATATTCCTCAGGGTTTGGAGAACGATAATGCCACATTGGCACATTCTCCATATAACTAACCCCTTTCCCTTTGACAGTTTTTCCAATAATAAAAAGTGGCTTTTCTCCCGAGCGAGATCTAACCGCCTGAAAAATAGCTTTCTGATCATGACCATCCAATTCAACCACTTCCCACCCAAAAGCTTCGATCTTTTCGACAAGGGGATAAAAATTCGGATGGCTGTGATCAGTAAAATCCATAGATTGAAGATTATTATTATCAACAAATCCAACTAATGAAGTAAGTCCCAGTGCGGGAGCCTGTAGAAAAATTTCCCAAACGGAGCCTTCCTGCAACTCACCATCACTCATCACCACATAAATCATTTGATTTTTTTTGAATACTTTTTCATATAGAGCCATCCCGGCTCCCATCCCTAGTCCATGTCCTAAGGATCCCGTCGAAGTAATGATCCCGGGCGTCCCCCGATCTGGATGCATCCCAAGGCGGCCTTCACGAGTGCAATATTTTTCTATCTCTTCAGTTGGCATGATCCCTAAATGCTCTAAGATCACATACAACACCATTGAGCCATGCCCTTTAGAAAGCACGAAGGTATCCCAATATTCATTATCTGTCGTTTTACACATCAAACCATTGTAAATTGTATCGACCATTTCTAAACAAGAAAAGGAACCACCAATGTGGATAGCTCCATGTTTTTGGGATGTCTCTAGAATTCTCCGACGAATCTGTCGACATCTTTTTTGACCAGCTTCTATATCAAAAGATTCAGGAAGAGGTTGAAGAACTAATGCCATTTTATTCCTTCATTAGAATGAGTATTCCTATTGTTTTAAGACAAATAAAATTTTCGAGTATGTTCAATTATATATTCTATTTGTTCTGGGTAAATATACTGATGGGCCGGAAAAGTTATAATTTCGTCTGCCTGTCGCTCACATTCAGGGAAGTCTCCTTTTGAATACCCCAATCCTTTTGCTGCCGTCTGAAGATGAAGAGGAAGAGGATAATGAACTCGACATTCAATTTCTTTCGATTGTAGGTATTCAACTAATTGATCTCTTTTTTGTGCTCGAACTACATATAGCTGATACACATCTTTATACTGTGAAGATCTTTCTGGAATATTAATAAACTCATTTAAGTCCATTAATCCTTCATCAAGAAGTTGAGCATTCCGAATACGAATATTATTTGAATCATCAACCGTATCCAAAACTCTATTAGCAATGATCGCTTGAAAAGGTTGGATTCGACTATTAATGCCCCACACATCGATATGATCCCGATCACTCATTCCATGATTTCGATAAAGATTAAGATAATCTGCGACATCATCATCATTGGTAGCAATCGAACCGCCATCACCCCAGACATTGAGTGGTTTTAAGGGATGAAAACTAAACCCACTGGCCTTGCCAAAAGAGCCACAACGTTTTCCATTAATCTCAGCTCCAACCGCAGGACAGGCATCCTCAATCACAAGAAGATTGTGCTTATTTGCAATTGCCATAATTTTATCCATATCTGCTGGACACCCCATCCAATGCACCGGAAGGATTCCTTTGGTTTTTGGAGTAATTGCCTGCGCAATCAAATCAGGATTGATTTGCATCCGTTCATCACAATCCACAAAGACAGGTTTTGCTCCAATAGCAACAATCGCTCCTATCGTGGCATAAAAAGTATTGGGGACTGAAATGACTTCATCTCCACTCTTGATACCAGAAGCTCTAAGAGATAAAATCAAAGCATCGGTCCCTGTGTTGGTCGAGATGACATGTTTTACACCAATATAATCTGCAAATTTCTTTTCAAATTTTTCTACGATAGTTCCCAGTGTAAATTCGCCTGTGGGAACCCACTTACGTAAATCATCAAAGTAATCCTCTACGTCTGAAAACTGCTGATGTAAATATCCATAATTGACTAACATATTCATTCCTTATTTAATTCTTTATTTATAAAATTTTTCAAATAAACCTGCTACATAATCCTGTTGTTCTTCTTTTAATTCAGGATAAAGTGGGAGGCTTAAAATTCGTGAAGACAGTTCCATCGTTTTGGGAAAGTCTTTCTCTGTGTACCCCAAAGATTTTGCAGCTGGTTGTAAATGCAATGGCATAGGATAATGTACTAAAGCCTGCACCCCATTGCTTTTTAAATAGGTTTGCAATTCATCTCGATTATCCACCTGAACTACATAAGTTTGAAATACACAAAACTCCTCTGCACCCTCATCCGGGACAGTGGCGTAAGGCCGAAGTAAATCATTATATCTCAACGCTAAACGTCGTCGTTCTTCAGTCCAAGTATCTAATAATGGTAATTGAACCAGCAACATAGCGGCTTGAACTTCATCCAAACGAGAATTATAACTCCAAAATCCGCATTGCTCTCTATTAATCAATCCATGATTCCTTGCCTGAAGCATCTTTTCATAAAGACCTGAATCACTGGTTGTTACCATTCCTCCATCTCCAAATGCATGAAGGTTTTTTAATGGATGTAAACTGTAACCTGCGGCATCTCCTAGGCTTCCTACTTTTTTCCCTTTGTATTTGGCACCAGCGGCCTGTGCTGCATCTTCAATCACTGCAATTTTATGATGTTGAGCAATTTCCAAAATTTCATCCATTTTTGCTGGACGTCCTGTTAGGTGAACCGGCATGATCGCTTTCGTTTTCGGAGTAATGACTTTTTCCAGTTGATTTGGATCAATATTCATGTCGGCAGCAATGTCTGCAAAAACAGGATTTGCCACTAAGACACCAATGGCTCCTGCTGAAGCAATAAATGAGTTGGGTGCGGTAATGACTTCATCTCCAGGCTCAACTCCAATACATTTAAGAGCTAAATACAATGCATCTGTTCCATTGGCCACTCCGATGGAATATTCAGATTCACAATAAGTAGCGAACTCTTCTTCAAACTGCTTACCTTTTTCTCCTAATACATACTGTCCGCTAATAAGAACGGCTTCAAACGCATGCATTAATTCTTTTTTGAGTTTGGCAACCTGCTCTGGAAAAGCGACATAAGGGACTAAATTTTCCATAAAATTTCGTTTAATAATTATGATGAAAGATATTGTTTTTAAACAGTGGATAAAAGTTTGTAGAAGTCTTCATTTTGTTATTTGATGAGTTCTTCAATGGTCAGACCTGTTATCTGATGAACAAATGCTTGCACCTTTTTCCATTCGTTGTTTGAAGGAGCAAAGGGGGCATAGTGAACAGCTTCGGTCTTACTCCATGGACCAGTAAAAACTTCATGATAAATGGTCCATTCTGAACGCGGAATGGTCAGATGATACATAGAGTCAGATAAACGATACATAAAAGATCGTGACTCAGCATCAATGGAATTGGGTGCCCCTAACCGTACCTTATCAATGAGTTCTCCCTTTTCATCAAGCAAATAAACATCTAATTTCCCCTCAATCATATGATAAGACTCACTGTGATTAGCAGGGTGGAAATGAGGGTGGAAATAACTAAAACCTTTCAAGCAGATAATCATCTCTTGAGTTGGGTCATTGTGGTCAGGATGAAGACAAAGTCGATAGCGATTCTGTGGCGATTTAAGTGCCATCTTTTTGAGATGAGCAATATCTTGCGTTCCTATTAAACGATATTTTTCTATATTAAATTCCGCCTCAGCTAACACCGAAGCATTTAGGGGTTGCAATAAATCATTAGAAATAATTTCATTCATAAGAAAATCATATATCTGGATTCGAACATGAGCTACTTGTTATCAGTTTGCTTAGTTTCTAATTTACAGCAAGTATTTTGCATCTTTTAAGGCTTGATCCCACAAAGAAAGGAGTTTAGTAGAAATATCATATTGAGGAGCATGTTGACGTTCTACAAAACGTAAATCTTGGCCTTCATGACATTGTAGGGATTGCTTCCCATCATAGATTCCCCAGAATACGGACAATTTATATGGAGACCAGCCTTCTAATTGGTGATCGAATGAAGTTAACAAGTGAAGTTCATCACAGTTGTATTCAGTTTCTTCAAGTAGTTCGCGCTTTGCAGCCACTTCCAGACTTTCATCTGGTTCTATCCCCCCCCCCAGGAGGAACCCACTTGCCAGCTTCTCGAAGACCAGGTTTGTCATCCCGAAGTTGCAATAAGGCAGCACCATCTTTTCTCAATAAAAATACCGTAGCAATATTATCGCTCTGAATTATTTTTTCACCTTCCAGTCTAAGACGAGCTTTGCTATTATCAAATGTTGTTTTCATGTTAATGACTCTGCTGATTGCCCTAGTAAATGTTGATGTTGATTCAAAAAATGGCGACCAAGCCGACACTGAACATTAAATCCAGGTAAACCGATCATGACCTCACGTTCTGCGGTTAATGACTTAAATCTTTGCTGTAAGGATTCCTCCTCTTCAGTATAAGAAATATTTCCATCTAACTTATCTAGCATTTCTCTCACCAAGTCAGCAATCTCTTCGGATGTATTCGGAATGGGGTCCACCCCTAAAACATTTGTGAATACCGTATCCCATGCTGCCATATTGTAGGGCTTTGTCATCAGTTCCTCTAAATTAAGAAATCGTTGATCATCGATACGGCGCATCAACCGAGGCAAAAAAAGATCTTGTTGGCTTAAATAAGTAGCCGCTGTAGGAAGATTATTAGTCATAGCGATTGGAACCCCAAAGACATAACTCAACGTCGTTGGACCAGATGAAGATCCGATCATGAAGCGAGCAGCAGCCAACAAAAAGACATCCATCCAATCGTTTTTGGCCGAACTCAAAGCGTAGTCAAAAACATTTTCCATCGCTGGAAGTGGGCTCATTGAAGCATCACCAACTCTGATGACCCATCCGCCTCTTGATGTTACTTCTTCAACAGCTTTTAAATAGGTAACAATGTCTGAATCACGATATGCCTCTTTCCCTTTAAATCCACTTTCTCTTACGTGAATAGTTACGAACCAGGCATCGTTGGGTATTCCTATTTTATCAAGCATTTCCCATCCCCTTAGTTTATGTTCATCTGTGAGCTGAACAAGAGGTTTCCTTCCTTGTTTTTCCCACTCTGATTGAATCCAGACTATCGCAGAATGAGAATAGGGGATAACCTTTTTGTCACGATAGTAAGGAGAAAAATCACGATGTGCAAGAAGGTCCCTGGCCAAGGGTCTTAGTTGAGACAGTTTAACAGGGTCCTCAACAAAATCTACATAAGGTGTAAAATAATCAAGCAAACATTGATTGATAGCATTATCTTTTAGATAAGGTTCTACTAGAATTAAGGATTTCCAAGAAGGTCTAAGTCCTAATATTCCATATTTTATCCAAGCATCTAGATCCGCAGTATGTCCAATGGTACTAAAAAGTGGTTCGGCATGCATAAAACGAAAATTATATTGATCTACTCCCGCTTTTTTTGCCAATTCCTCCTGATATTCAATAGAACGGCACTGAGCTGCGATCCATGAATCATGTCTAGCGGTTAGATAGGCAATAAATGCCATTTTTTGTGCCGCTTCAACATAATTAGGTCTTAATTTACAGGCTTTTTCTAAAAAATCATAAGCTTTATCATAGATATAATCAGCCTTCTCCTTTTGATAGTCATCCGAATCAATAGCATGGAAAAGTTTTAGTCGAAATTTATCTCCCATTTGGAAGTATGCAAAAGCCCAAGGTAAATTTACCGTTGCTGATGCAAAACAGATCCATTCCAAAAATAAAATTTTGGAACGATACCGAATTAAGTAGTATATATTAAATAATAAAGGAAACTTACCTTGTTTTTTAGCTCTTCGAATCTTTTTAATATAACTACTAATAATCATTTTTTTTGCAAAAATCCTTTAATTTTAGAATGTAATATTTCGTCACACTGCAGATCCAAGGAAAATTGAGTTAAGCCTCTGGGATAAACCTATTGGAGGAACTTTTTCTTTAAATTCCAATTTCTTTGCGGCAAAATCAAGGACGTATTTTTGATCGAACATAATCATCAAGGCAATATATTTTTCTTCCCGACCCTGAATTAATTTTTTACCTAAAGGATGCCCCCAGCTTGGCATAAAGTAACCATCACCTTCAATCGGACAGTTCCCTTCCATTCTGATCATCGGTAAATCGAAGGGGATATATCCCAAATCAAAAAGATACTGACATATTTCATACGCTGTAGGAGCATCATGATATAGTGGCAAATATTGCAACTCACATATAATCAACAAGGGCGCATATTCTCCCATTCCCGTTAATATTTCCAACTCTGATCCTTGAGTATCCAACTTTAATAAATCTAATTCAGGCACTTTAAAGTCAGAAAGTGCACGAGAGATGGTAGTGCAATCAATGGTCTGTTCTTGTACCGTTTCATATAAAGCTAAATAATTTGGATCTGCATTATAAAAATCCATAAAGGGTCCTCGGGGACGTTTTATTGAAGAAGCATGAGGCATGCGAGTTTGAAAAAAAGTAGCTTCACCAATCGTGTCTGATAAGCCTTTAGCAATGACTCTATAACCCTTTTTTTTCAGAAGAGCTGCCTCCTTTTGTTCCGGTTCACACATAATAATATCAAGAAAGGAGGTATATTTCTTCAGAACGTCATGCAAACCATCCCGTGCCCCAACATCCAGGTGAAATATTTTTTTGTCATGGAGAATTTTTTGAATTATCTTAGTGTGATTTTTATTGGAATGAACATTGCCACTATAACTATTTAAAAAGCCATGGAGGTAAGTATGTTGATTAGTGATCAAAGCAAGTCCAGACAATCCTTTAGACATCATACGCAATGTTTTTTGCCAATAAGTTATTATTGAACGACCAATAAAAATAATAGGGTTGCGAAAATTTTTCAGGACTATATAAAAGGCAATTTTCAAAAACTTGCTCAACAAAATTATTCTAAATGAAACCCAAAGGTCTTATCCCGATCATTTGAGTCGCTAATGGCTAAATTAAGATAAAATTTTCTAACTTATACTGCTTAATAAATCTGCTTCTTATTCTTATATTCGAATGGCTAAAAGGCAATACCAAATAGACCGACTTATCTACGGAATCTGGATGGACGATTGATTTACCCCTGAACGTCCTGTTAGCGCTATCCTTATTTTCATCAACAAAGAATCTGTTTTTTTGTTTTAAAACACTATCGGCAAATGCCGCAGTAGAAGTTGTTCCTAACACACATAAATCATAGTTATAAGGAAGTTCATTCAGTTTATCTCGATTTTCCTTAAGAATTTGTATCGATTGATAAACACTTGTATCTTTTTTAAAGGACTGGCTAACAATAGCCGGATTCGGTTTTGCAAACACCAACAAATCTCTCGGGAAATATTCATAATTTATAAAATCTGATTCAAAACCAAAGCGCTGTAGAACATTTTTTAAACTGGTAGGAGAAAAATAATGATACTGGTCTGAAAGTAATAATTGGTAGGGATTTAATATAATGTTAGGCGCCTGAATAAACAAAAGACCGTTAGGCCGCAATAACTCTGAGATTAATTGTAGTAAATTGGGAAGATCCTCAATGTACAAGATCGAATGAGAAAGACATATCATGTCAAATTGCCCTTCAATTTGCTTTAGGTCGGAAATCCACAGATGAAAATTACTTTTAGATGGAAATAGTCCTTGAAGTTTCTCATTAACGTCAAAGCCTCTAAACTGACCTTGAGGAAAGTAACTTGAAAGTTCCAAGAGTAATTGGCCATCGAAACACCCAATGTCTAACACATGGGGTTGGGCATTCTTTTTTAGGTAGGATTGTAAAATTTTTGCCTGCAAAAAAGAGCGAGTGACAGGCTTAGGCTCATCCGGTACGTTAAATGTTTGTGAGGTTTGATTGGAGAGGACATACTCCGACTGTTGATAAAGAGACTCAATTTGATAGATTTTATTCAGCGCCTGAAAATTTCTTAGGGATTGGCAATTTAAGCACCTGAGAATTTGTTCACTTTCCCCGTAATCGCTAAAATCAAGATGAGTGAATGTCGTCATTTCAATATTAATGAGTTCGGATTCACAACTTTGACAGAAAGAACATTGCATGAAATTACGGCCGCTAATTCTTGTCGTTAAAAATTATATTAATGAGGTGATTGGTCCCAATTGCGGCATTATTTTTTTGAAATAACGACTAGCCTCTTCTTCTTCTTCTTCTTCAGGAGCCCATGGTGCCCATATAGTATCCTCTCTTTTGAAAGGGCCATTGGTGGTTTCATGAAATACTACAGTTTCTGTTAAAGGAACTATAGAATGAAAATAGCCCTCTGAAAGCCTATAATAAAATATCAAGTCAGATGAGACTTCTCCCATGTGGATTACTTGGATTACTTTTCCTGAGTCATCAAAAATAATAATTCCTAATGACCCCTCAATTATATGAAATGACTCACTTTTTCCTATATGCTTATGTGGCTGAACATAGAGTCCTTTAAAATGTACAATCAACATTTCATGCAATAACTCATTGACTCCTAGATGAGTGCAGAGTCTGGCTCTTTTTCTAAGATTATTCTTTGCCTTCAATTTGAGAAAATCGATACTTTGTTGGTTAACACAAGTGATCGGCTCTTTGCTGTAAAAGACTTCTTCGTTGAATTCTTCAAAATTCATTGCCCTTTTCCTAAAAACTCTTTGATACAGTAAATCACATACTCCACTTGCTCATCACTCAGGTGCTCATGATTAGGAAGGCATAAAATTTGATCCACCACTTTTTCTGCTACGGGGATATTATATCTAGGAAGATGGCGGTAAGCCGTCTGATTTGGCATTAATATCTGGTGTTGAATTTGGGTTTCAATATTTTTAGATGATAGGTACTCTTTCAATTCATCTCTTTGATCCGTCAGAATCGTATAGGTATAATAGACATGGTTGGCAGATGGTTCTTGTGGGCAAATAACTAAATGCCTCAAACTTTCATTATAACGAGCAGCAATCACTCTCAATCTATCTAATTTAGATTGAAGATATTTAATATTGATGCTTAACATCCCGGCTTGTATTGTATCTAAACGGCCATTGAAACTAGGCTCATTACAATCACCTTTGTTAATCGTCCCCGCATGCCTCAAAGACTTTATTCTTTGGGCATATTGTTCGTTATCAGTCACCACCACACCAGCTTCACCATAAGCACACAAAAGTTTCATTGGATTCATACTGAAGCATCCTAAGGTTCCAAATGATCCAGCTTTTTTCCCATCCAATTCAGCACCAAAAGATTGAGCAGCATCTTCAACTACTAGCAATTCATGTTCTTCAGCAATGCAATTTATCTTTTTTATATCACATAACTTGCCTGTAAAATGGATCGGTAAAATGGCTTTTGTTTTTGAAGTAATTACTTCAGTAATTAAATCTGCATTGATGTTTAAATCTTCTGTAATATCAACAAAGACAGGAGTTGCTCCACACAAAACGACGGTATTGAGAGAAGCCACCCAGGAAAGTGGAGTCAAAATGACTTCATCTCCTGGACCGAGATTCAAACATCTAAGTGCAAAATAAAGCGCATCCGTTCCTGAGCTAACACCTACCGCGTACTGAGTCTGACAATATTCTGCGATTTCTTTTTCAAATTGTTCGTGTTCCATCAAGGAGGACACCATTGGTCATCGGTCCTCGTTGAAATTCAATCGGTAATTTAGAATCTGAAGTTGGAATTGGATTATCGTTTTGATCATTTTTAAACCATTCAGTCAGTTTCCCTAGGCGTTGGTCACTCACCATAATCCTCTTTAGTTTTGGAGTTTGGCTCAATCCAACCCCATTTAAAGAAATATTTGAAAATTGATCTGTCATGAAATCATATTTATTTCCTAGTAAAAGTCCCCCGATGACTTTTACGGATCCTCCTCCAAAAAGCGGTTTTTTACGATAAGCTCCAATACCATATTGATTTTTTTGAATAACCGTTGAATAAATACGAACTCTGCTTAAGTCTTTTATCACAATACCATATGTTGAATTTTGTATCCGATTATTAAGTAAATCAGCTTGGCTTTGCTCCCCAATGCTGACAGCTTTGTCACCCATGCCAGAAAATACGGTATCAACAATTACCATTCTAGAACCAGAAATATCAATTCCATCATTTCCATTATTTAAAAAATGGCTCCTAGAAATTTTACCAGAAACCCAGTCACCATCTAATGCGTCCGATTTATTATTAAGAAATAATGAATCAGTTACTACTATATTCCCTTTCTTCACATTTAGACCATCCTCACCCTCGCTATTAAGGATCTCACAATTTACTAGTTCAACATCAGAATAATGGAAACTTAATTGTCCTGTGAAATAGATTCCATTAATAATTTTTTTTGTTCCAGCACCACCTCCACTAATTTTTACAAATTTAAGAACGGATTTTTCTTTTGCTGAGATGATTCCTATGACCCCCCATGCGGACTTTGGATTCAACCGATCAATCACAACTGGTTCTAAAAGGGTTCCTTTCATCTGAATAGCATTGTAGCTCAGCATGCTAACGTTTGGACCGAACATAAGGTGTGTTCCAGCTTCAACAACGAGTGAATAGTTTTTAGGAATCACTATATTATTGCGAATCTCATACTCACCTTTTGGTATGATAATTCTATAGCCATCCAATTGAACGGTGATTTGTATCTGATCGACAAAACTAGCGATTTCCTTGTTTAAAGAAACCGAAGTGATTCGATCTTCAATCTCCCCCGGTAATTCGTTAGAAATTTCTTTTTCTATAAAATCTGTCTCTGGACTATATTTTGTTGCTATGATACTTGTACGGACTAAGTCAGAAGGAATAAATTCTCCTGTAAGGCCATTAGAAAAAACCATGGAGAGGGTTGCCGGCAGTGCAGATGATCGAGTACTTAGTCCATTCGCATAGGCAGCTAACACCCATTTCTTACTATCATCCTTTACTAAATTGCCTGACCACCCTGTTCTTAACTCCAGATTACTAAAACCAAACGCCCATTCATCTTGGGTAAGTTCACTTTTTTTAGGGATAATTTTTACTTTTTGACCGGACGATGAAATTAACATGAATTCCACATCTTTAATATTTTGATCGAATTTAGATATAGGTTTTAGGGAAAGACTTTTCAAAACAAACGGAGAAACACCTTGAGGCAATATCTCCATCTCAATTTGTGTGCTGTCCTTTTGTACTTTTTGGGAAGATGATATAAATACCCGCTGATTAGTTATCGATTTTTTGAGTTCACTGATGTTTTTTTTCACCATATTGAGCCTATTCTCAGACGTAAAATACAAATCTTCTAAGCTAGTAACTCCAACTCCTGGCAAGTCGATACCAACAGATTCAATCCCCATATAAATATATTTATCAGTAACTTCTGACACCGATTTAATGATATCTAAAATAGCCTCACTTTTATTAAAGACAATATCATATAATGATTCATTCCGTTTGATTATAACTTTTTCACTCAGTAAAATTGAATTAACTATTGGGTTATACAAGGGCAAATCTAAAAGACCTTCCCCAGCCAAGGCAACATCATAAAGTATAGGTTCAAATTTACCTGTCATCGTATTGAAAAACCATTTCAGATTATCTTGTGATTGTGCATGTGAATTTCCAAATAGGTAAACCATTGATAGCCATTTTGCAAATTTATTAACTTCTAAATAATTTTCAATTTCATCATTGATTAAAATGCTATCTTTAGTTGCTAATAATTCCAAAAATCGTTTCCAACGTTCCGCTGCAAATCCGGTAATTCCATCATTTTTATGAATAAACGTTTTATATGAAGCAGGGTAGAAGGTTTCCGGCCCTTTAGGCAAGCCTGCTGGTTGCATTTTATCCATAAAAACATCGTCTAAGCCAAAAATCTCTCCATCCGGTAATTGGCGGCGTTCAAGCTGGTTTTTATCCCATTGCTCAATCCAAAAATATAACCCCATATTACGACTATTTTGCTTAACTAACATAAATCCGGAGTCCGGTACAAGAAGACCGAGTTGACGTGCGATGAGATATGCGGCTTGTTCAATTTCCAAATATTTATCCTTAGAAATAATAAGATTCAAAGATCTCCTTCCTTCAAAAAGATGATCTTTTTGAAACTTAATTCTCCAAGATTTTTTCTTATTCAGCCAATGGACTGCTTGATCTCCTCGAATACGGACTTTCGCTGAGTAAGAAGTGTTGTCTTTGACGAAAGTTGCGGGGAGCCATCTCTTTGCAGAACTCCGAAGCACTCCTTTTTCGCCCAGTTGTTTAGTGATTACTTCAATCCTTCGCAAATCAGCGGGTGCTATAAATAGGTCAGCAACAGGCAAAGATGAAGGATTAGAATCAAATAATAATGCGACATCATTGCGAAATTTGTGTAGTTGAATCTTTAGATGTTCTTTTATATATAATTTCCCATAATATATTTTTCTTGCGGTTGTAATAATTTTTTCCTGACCCATATCGAAAATAATAATTGTTGGAACCAATATAAAACCAATAAGAAGGGTTCTATACAGCCACTTTCCATCTAAATTTTGTTTATTTTTAAATAGGCTTTTCATAACTAGAACTTAATTAAGTAATCTTTAAAAATATAAATCCGCTCCACAAACGTTTTCACTGAATGCAAAATTTTCTACGACTTTGTCGGGCAAACGAGGTATTCATTGGATTAATTCTTTTCATACGCCCCAAGGGGCCCTGAATTAGACCCAAAGCTTTAATTTTAAATGTCCCTTTTTATTAAACAGCATAAGTTCCATATACGCTCATTCAAATGTATACTTTTAGGAGAAGTATTTAAGAAATGTAAGAACAGAGGTAATTAGACATAGATGAATAAAATACAGAATAACATCCACATTATGATACAAATAATAAGTCCTTGCTCTTTCAGGACTGTATTTGTAGGATCTTCATTGAACTTGTTTAAGCCAGAAAGGGGCAAATATCGAAACACACCATAAAAAACAAAAGGAACAGTAAAAATGATCTTATTCAATCCATATTGTCCAATCGCATAATATGAAGAGGCATAAAAGGAGTAACTGATAACAGTACAAACTGAATTATAAATTTATAATTTGTCCTGACTTTGACTTTTGGTGTATGCATTAATGATGGTATTTAAAAGTCACACAGGTAGAGATAGATTGGGTGCTAGAAGCGATACCCGCTCAATATTTGGGATAACCTCAAGCTTTTCCATGAGCGTTTGTCGGTCGAATTCATTTTCTTTTAAAAGCCGTATTTCAAAAACAATTTGCCAGCCCTCAGCACTCATATCCATACTTCTAAGACTGTATGCAAATCCCTCAATTTCAATCAGTTCAATCGCATGCTTCTCTATTTTCCTGTCAGAACCGACAAGTACTAAAACAAAATTATTTTTTCCTGTTTTTATAGCATAACTGAGTTTATCTGCCAGCAAGCATACAATACCAATAATAAGGCTAGCCACTAAAGTAGGTAGCCATGCCTCTGTCCCGGCCCCTAGCCCCACTCCTATTGCCCAAAGCAAAAAGATTAGATCTCTTGAATCTTTTATGACCGTTCTAAATCGTATAATAGACAAAGAACCAACCAGTCCGATAGAGAGAGCAATATTATTACCTATCACCGTAATGATCAAAGATATGATCGGTGCCATTAGAAGTATTGTTACGAGAAATGATTTATCATATGCCATGATTTTGTGTGTGTATTTATAGACCCATACGATCAAGAGGCTAATGAATAATGCTATTACTATTGATAGTGCCAAAGATACTAATGAAATAGTTTGCTGGCCGTAGTTTGTAAGATAATCTAACATATAACAGTCCTTTTGCTTATTTTTAATACCTATTTGGATTGATCACATTCACGAAATTTAGTTGTAATGGCAAGAAATGATTTTCAAGTCTCCGCCTTTATTTTTTAGAAGATAATAAGGAGTGGGAAATAGAAAATCCTAATTTTATTTTATTTTCATCAAACCATCAGGTAACAAGGTGTAATTAAAATCAGGGAAAGACAAACTTGTTGTATTTGGATCAAATGCACGATATCCGTTATGTGGCATTGCGCCTGATCTCACACTGTCATGGATTTGTGATGAATTAGGAATAAGCTGTACTACCTGCTCAGCAATTTCACGAAATGAAACTACCGTACCAGTCGCAATATTTAAAATACCAGTGCTTTGGTGACACAAAACTCTACAGGTAAGATTAGCCACATCGTGAACCCATACATGGTCACGCTGTTCTTCCCCTTTCCCAAAAAGCGGAATATCTTCTCCCTTTTTAACCAGCCTCATAAAACGATTGGGGCCATATCCATTATGTGGGTCTTCAGTGCCATAAATTAAAGTAGAGCGCAAAAAACACAAAGATCCTTGCCAAGCACTTGATAGCATCACTTCCCGAGCTAAATGCATTACCCCATGGAGAGAGTCCGGCTGTGCACAAGAATTTTCATTTAATAGTCCATCACTATCAGCATATACTGCATCCGAACTAATATAAACTAGATGTTGAACTGGCGATTTACTAACAGCATGACAGACGGCAGAAGCCATTTTTAAGTTATCAATCAGCATAGAATCGTTTTTTACAGGAGCATTTGCTGAAACAAATAGTAAAGAATCATGAGGTTGAAGAATTCCTGCAAGGAGCTCTCCTGCCTCTGGATCTGTCAGGTCCAGCTCAGTTCGAGGTAAGGACAAGATAGGAATCCCTATTGTATCCAATTGCTGATAGCAAGCAGAGCCAACAAAGCCAGCTGAACCGAGAATTACCACTCGAATAGGTGGGGTTGATTTTTCAAATAAATGTTTTAACATCCTTTAAGTTCTCCTTATGGGTATCGTACGGGTTCTCCGAGGGTTGCGTAAATAAAACCTTTTTCTACAAAGTCTTTTCCATCCA
>CABXOR010000004.1 GCA_902513935.1 uncultured SAR324 cluster bacterium | reverse complement strand
TTTTATTGCCCTGAATAGAAATTACATCCATTCTCCGGGGAACATAACTCCCCCGCTAGCTTATGAACACTGGTATCGAGAAATAGAAAGACCGCGAACCCGTCACGAACAAGTAGTCATTGTTACAAGTGTTCTGCCTTCTCCAGTCAATAGCGGCTACACCAATTTAAACAATTTTATAGTAAGTAGTCTGAATGGTAAACCAGTCCGGTCGCTGGCACATTTGGAGAAGAAGCTAAAGAATATGCCTCCAGAAACAACCAATGTTGTCTTTGGAAGCGAATGGCATAAAATCCCTTTAGTTCTTAATTTTAAAGAAAGTCTTGAGCAGCATAATTCAGTTATCAAACATTACGGAATTATTGACGGTTCCCGTATTTATGACGACAAGAACAAGGATTCTCAGTGAAACAAAATAATTTTCTTTATACCCTTTTGAAATGGCCCATAACTGCAACGGTTTTTCTTTTTACTTCAGTATTACAGGCTGATCCTCCAGGAATAAAACCATGGTTTCAACAGGCCGTTCTCCTGAAATCTTATCAGCAGTCTTTTGACTGGCGCACTCCGTGGGAAAAAAGCGAAATCCGGACACAATCCGGAATGGCCCTGGTTGTACACCTACCGGTTTCTGGGAGAATTTCAGTATCTAAAAATGGGAACAACAATACCCTATACCTGCTGACAACAGCGGAAATTGTTTCCGATGCAACTCTGATTGAGGTGACACGTAAGGACATTCGCAGCCCCTTTCAAGCCAAGCTTGTGCTGATGGACTATGCTGCAAATTTGGCTTTACTCCAAATCAATAATTCAAAGTTTTGGCGGGACCTAAGACCTGTGGAATGGACTCCTTTAAAATCATCTACTGTTCATGAGGAAAAAGATATTTATTCCCTGAAAATAAAATCTCAAGATGAGTGGGCAATGGAGCCCGGAACAATAGAAAGAATGGCAGTGGGACACCGGGGAGTTAGCAACGCCTGGTTTCCTCTTTTAAGACTGAACGGGATTTCCCAAAGCGGTCAGGGATACCCGCTTCTGCAGGATAATGAAACTGCAGGAATGATCCTGGATGCAAGTATTGGAGGGGCTAAGGCAATGCCTGCTGCAATGCTGCTTGAGTTTTTAAAGCACGCAGGCAGTAATCCATACCGGAGCTTAGCACATCGTGGTTTTATATGGAGCAGATTACCGCAAAGCAGTACTTACAATCATTTTCAAATCCCCCCTGAAAAACCTGGAATCTGGATCAGCAGGGTTTTGCCTTACGGTACAGGTTCTGATGTTTTGATGCAACGTGATTATTTGACCAAACTGGGAAAATGGACGATTTCACACGATGGTAAAATTGAACATCCAGATTGGGGTATTTCCTTGTTTGATTTACTTTTTTTAGCTCATTTGAAAGTGGGAGATTCAGTAAAACTGGAAGTAATCCGTGATGGTAAGCCTGTTGTTTTGCAAACAAAAGTTTCTTCATACGAAGAGAATAGTCGATCAGTTCCCTTAAAAATTGTTGGAACAGCTCCGCGATATGTTATAGAGGGTGGTTTTTTATTTCAGGAATTGACCTTGAATTACCTCAGAATTTGGGGGGAAACTTGGCAAAAACGTGCTCCTATGCGGCTGAGGCTGTTTTTGGAGCAAAACAAAGCTGTATCGATTTACGAAAATAATAAAACTGATATATCTTCAACCGGAACAAAAATATCCTCTGAACATCATTCCCGAATTGTTTTAGTATCACGAGTTATTCCTGACCCGCTGAACATCGGTTACCAAAAACTTTCTAATGCAGTGGTTTTGCAGGTAAACGGCAAGCAAATACGACGTCTGGAAGATGTTAGAACAGCTTTTTTAAGTCCAATAAATAATTTTCATAGAATTGATTTCATTCCAGGTTCAGATCGTTTGAGCGTCATTTTGCCAGTTGCTGAGCTTGATGATGCCAACCGGCGAATTAAAAATAATTTCCGTATTCCAAAACTTCAATCGCTCTAAAATCTAACTCCATAACCGTTTATTAAGAAAACGTAATTTCCATTGAACAATAAACAACATGAAAATTTTCGCAAAAGATCATGTCCAACTAAAATCCTATTTAAAAGCGGCCAGTGAATGGATTGGAGACGAGACTCTGCGCTGCATCCCAGATGGAGAACCAAAGGAATATCTTTATAATTTGATGCGTGATTACCCTCAACGTGGAGGAAAACGATTTCGTCCTGCACTAGTTTTACTAAGTTGTGAATTATTTGGAGGTGATCCGGAAAAAGCCTTGATTTCTGCAGTAGCGCTTGAATTGTTTCACAATTTTGCACTGGTTCACGATGACATAGAGGACAAGTCTTTATTACGTCGAGGAGAACAGACATTACATCTCCAACACGGAATCCCCCTGGCACTTAATGCAGGAGATGCTTTGCTAGGACTGGTACATGAAACTTTGCTAGAAAATCATTCCAAATTAGGCAGTAATTTGGCAGTAGAGGTCCATCAACATTTGAACAAAGTGATGCAGGCAACTTTTGAGGGGCAGGCACTAGATATAGGCTGGGTAGCAAACCAGACTTTTCCTGATCGTGCTGAATATCGTGAAATGATTGGCCGAAAAACAGGCTGGTATTCCGGTCGAGGACCCTGCATATGTGGTGCTTTGATTGCGGGTGCTTCCAAAACAGAGCTGGAAGCAGTCGGCAGATTTGGAAAAGCAATTGGAATCGGATTTCAGATTCGTGATGATTTGCTCAACTTAACTGAAAAAAGCGAAACTGATGCTCCCAACGCAGGTGCAGGCGGTTATGGTAAAGAGCATGGAGGTGACATTGCTGAAGGGAAACGCACCTTGATTACAATTGAACTTCTGGAACGGCTTTCTGCAAAGGATGCCAAACGAGTGCGCACAATTTTATTACAAACTCGAGAACACGTTACATATGCAGACATTGACTGGGTTATTTCTCAAGCAGAAAGTACTGGAACACTGGAATCTGTAGCAAGTTTTTGTCAAGAACAGGCAGCTCTGGCTTCTACAGCTTTGGGGAATTTACCTGTTAACCCTGCTAGTTCTTTGCTTGGAGAATTGGTAAAATATTTGACCATAGAACGAAAAGCTTAAACAATACAAAAAAAAAATCGACAAAGCATCTTTAAACAGATAGTATTAAGGGTTAGTTTTTAATTATTTATTTAGCAATATCCTGGAATCTAAGCAAACTTGATGACCTCGATTGCAGAAAAGTTGAAAAATTTGCTTACTGTACCGATCAAAAGTGAAGGTTATGAACTTTTAGATGTTGAATATAATAAACACAGATCTAACCAGACTGTTCAATTAATTATTGACAGCATTAATGGAATTGGGATTGACGATTGTGTAGCCGTAAATCAAATCGCAAATGAAGTTTTGGACAATGGAAGCCCAATATCTGATTCTTACAGCATAGAAGTTTCGTCTCCGGGATTATTCCGTAAACTAAAAACTGCTGAACATTATAAGACTTTCAAGGGAGAACGAATCAGAGTGCGACTGCAGCAAAAAATCCAGGGGTCAAAAAATGCGGTTGGAAAATTAGAAGAAAGTACTGAACAGGAAATACGCTTAACACTTGAATCAGATGGGTCTGAATTAGTAATCCCATATACCCTAATTACTAAAGCTAATCTCGAACCTGAACTGAAATTTTGAATGTTTGATGGTACTTCAAATATAACATAACAAAAAAAGGTGAATTTTGGAAGGAAACTTATTTGAAATAATTAAAGACTTCTCTAGAGAGAAGGGTCTCGACCATGAAATTGTGATAAAATTGGTAGAAGAATCTCTTATTCAGGCTGCTCAGCGCAAACTGCCATATAGAGAAATTGAGGGAAACATAGACGAAAATAACGGAAAAATTAACTTATTCCATTTCAAAGAGGTTGTTGAAATTGTTGAAGATCCTCACAATGAGATTTCTGTCGATGAAGTCTTTGAAATAGACCCTGATGCAGGACTTGGAGATGAGGTTGAGTATGAAATTAGTGATCGCGAGTTTCAGCGAATTGCTCATTCAACACGACCAATTATTTTTGGCAGTTTAAAGGAAGCTGAACGACAAATGGTTGTTTCCATCTTTACAGACAAAGTAGGGGAGGTTTTAACCGGAACTGTCTTGCGTGTCGAACCAAACGGACGTGTTGCTTTCAGTTTTCAAAATAATGTAGAATCCTATTTGTTCCGGAGAGAGCAAATATATGGTGAAAATTTTTCCTTTGGAGACCATGTCAGAGTCTTGCTGTTGGACGTAAATGATAATCCGCATAAAGATTCCCAACTTACAATTTCCAGGACACATCCCGGTTTACTGATCAAGCTGTTTGAGATGGAGGTACCGGAAATTTTTGATGGAATCGTCAAAATTGTCAATGCTTCAAGAGAACCTGGCCGCAGAGCTAAAATTTCAGTTTATTCTACTGATGATGATGTTGACCCAGTTGGCTCATGTGTTGGCATGCGTGGAAGTCGAGTGCAGGCTATTGTAAATGACTTAAATGGAGAAAAAATAGATATAGTCCGCTGGAGCGAAGACATTGACCAATATACCTGTAATGCGTTGGCACCAGCTGAAATTGACAGTCTTGAAATTGACGAAGACGCACAACAAATTGATGTTGTTGTTGCACCAAGTCAATTATCGCTTGCAATTGGACACAAAGGTCAAAATGTGCGTCTGGCTTCAAAATTAATCGGTTACAAAATCAATATTGTTGCCACTGAGGAAGATGAGCTTTCTATTGATGAGCAACTGGAAAAAGAATTTGCAAAAAATAAAGATAATGGTCTCAAAAGTATAGACAAATCCGAAGATCTGCCTGAAAGTGTCACTGACGAAGCTAAAGAAACTGCACTGGAAAAACAAGATGATAATCAAGATTCTTCCCCCTTAACTGCTGAAGAATCCGAAACTACAGAAGACAAAGATAAAGTTGAAGCTGAAGAGACTGATAATGCTAAAGATGCTAAAGATTATTCAAAAGATGTTCCTACAGAGAGTAAAACTGAAGTTGAATCTAAGGCGAAAACAAAGACTAAGACTAAAGCTGAAACAAAGACTAAAGCTGAAACAAAGACTAAAACTGTAACTAAGACTAAGACTAAAGCTGAAACAAAGACTAAGACTAAAGCTGAAACAAAGACTAAAACTGAAACTAAGACTAAGACTAAAGCTGAAACAAAGACTAAGACTAAAGCTAAATCGTAAAATAAAAACATTTTCACTATAATTACCGGAAACTGCAGGATGATTTTGTTAAGCCTACAAGTCATAGATTTATTTTAAACTGAGTTACAATCACAAAAGAATTCATGTCCAAAGTTAGAGTATTTGAACTGGCAAAAGAGTTAAATATGTCGGCAAAAGATTTGCTTCTCAAGATGCGCAAAGCCGGGATTCCAGTTACAGGCAATTTCTCTGAACTGTCTTCCGAACAAGCTGAAATAGTAAGAAAGATGGGCAAGAGTGCCAAGGGTATTATCTTGCCAAAGTCTTCTAAAGGATCAGGGAAGATTCGTTTGAGTTCCACTGAAAAGGAATCGGAAGCAACTGATAAGGTCAAAAAATCTAAAACAGCAAAGAAATCTAAAATAGTAACAATCTCCACTAAATCTAAAGTAGATAATGAAAAAGTTGTAGCACCCCCCAAAAGACGTGTACGCAAAAAAAGTAAATTAAAAACAGATTCTGAAATAGAAAGGATTTCTGCAGATGCAAAAATAGATAGACCAGAAAAACCAGTCTTAGTAAGTGAACTCTCAAAAATAAGCACATTGGAATCTCAGGAAACTTTACCTGAATCTGGAGATCCTGCTCCAGAAAACAAAGTTGGACCTGATGCTGACACAGTTGAGGATTCAAAACAATCTAAGCTTACTGCACTGGAAAGAGATCCAGATAAGACAGTTTTACCTGATTATGAAAAGTCTGGGAAAAAATCAAACAAAACTAAAATATTTTTTAAACATTCTCAAACTGATGATGATGAATCCTCATCAAAAAACAGAGGTTCCCGACCCTTGGGATTTGAGAACAAACGAAGGGGAGGTGGTGGACAGAGAGATTATAATTATCTTCATCAAAGAAAGCCTCGCCGCCGCAGAAAAGACTTCCCAAAAAATCGATTGGATAGCAAAACCCCCCGCATAGTTTCTGATACTAATGCACCAAAGCACGAATTCAATCCACGTAAAAAAAGCATCCGAATAGGGAACCAGGTTGGTGTTGCCGAACTGGCAGGCTTAATTGGTATAAAAGTTCCAGAAATCTTAAGAAAATTGATGTCCTTAGGCATCATGGTAACTATTAACCAGACAATCACAGGAGAAACTGCAGAACTTATTGCAGCAGATTTTGATATTACAATCGAAGTCGAGTCGTTTGAGTTATCTGACCTCCTCAAAGAAGAGGAACTTGATGTTTCAGAGTTAGAGGAACGAGCGCCGATTGTTACAATTATGGGACATGTTGATCACGGAAAAACATCCCTTCTTGATAAAATTCGCGAATCTCGAATCACCTCTGGAGAAGCTGGAGGCATAACACAACATATTGGAGCATATCATCTTGAAGTAAAAGGCAATCAGGTCACTTTTTTGGATACACCCGGACACGAAGCTTTCACATCAATGAGAGCCCGGGGGACAAATATCACTGATATCGTGGTACTTGTTGTTGCGTCAGATGATAAGGTACAGCCCCAAACAGTTGAAGCTATTCAGCATGCCAGAGCAGCGAATGTTCCGATTATTGTTGCAGTAAATAAAATTGATCGTCCCGAATCTGACCCAATAAGAATTCAACAGGAATTACTCTCACATGAATTAATTCCAGAAGATTTGGGTGGGAGCACTATTTTTGTAAAAGTCTCAGCAAAAACAGGTGACGGCATTGATGAACTACTGGAAATGATCCATTTACAGGCAGAAATACTTGAACTAAAATCGACCTCAAAAGGTTTTGCACGTGGAACAATCATTGAGTCTCGAGTCAAAAAAGGTCAGGGGCCTGTAGGTACTGTTCTTGTTCAACGTGGGACCCTTAAAATTGGGGATTATTTCGTCATGGGCAGCATTCATGGACGAATACGGGCTATGTTCAATGAAGTTGGTGATACAATGATAGAAGCTGGTCCTGCAATTCCTGTTGAAATTTCCGGCTTAAGCAATGTACCCGAAGTAGGAGTAAATTTTGTTGTTCTTGAAGATGAAAAAATAGCACGGCAAATTGCTGGGGATCTTGAACTAAAACTTCGATCTGAAACAATCCGGGAATACCAAAATACCAGTTTGGACAATCTTTTCAGTAAAATTGAAGAAGGTAAGGTTACTGAACTCCGATTAATTTTAAAAGGAGATGTACAAGGTTCCGTTGAAGCTCTCAAAACTTCTCTGCAACAAATCGGTGATGAACGGATTTCTCTACGGTTCCTTCTTTGCTCGGTAGGTAACGTTACTGAGACCGACATAACACTTGCTTCTGCTTCCGATGCAATTATTGTTGGCTTTAATGTGCAAATGGACGCAAAAGCCAGAGAAACGAGATCAAGTGAAGGTGTAGATGTGAGGCTTTATGATGTTATATACAACGCATTGGATGATGTTAAAGCAGCTATGGAAGGTCTGCTGGAACCAGAAATTAGAGAAGAATTATTAGGCCATTTAGAAGTCCGTCAGGTTTTTTCTTCTGGAAAAAATGGCATTGTAGTCGGAGGTTTGGTTACAGATGGGAAGCTTCTCCGCAATAGTCTTATACGAGTATTACGAAAGAAAGAAAGTATCTTTGAGGGTTCAATTATTTCTCTGAAGCGCTTCAAAGACGATGTTCAGGAAGTTGCACAAAATTATGAGTGCGGAATAGTGCTAAATTTTCTGGAAATTGAGAATGGCGATATTGTAGAAGCTTACGAGCAAATTGAAGAAAGTGCACGGCTGTAATTGATTATGAATAAAACAGGTAGAAGAAATATCAGCACTTTGGTGCATCGTCGTTTATCTGAAGTTCTTCTTTTTCAAAGCAGTGACCCGCGTTTCAGCAAAGTTACAATCAGCAGAGTTGAAACGACTCCAAGTTTGACTTCAGCAAAAGTCTATGTTTCAATTTTTCCAACCAAAAGTAAAGAAGAATTGATTGAATCTTTAAATCATGCATCAGGATTTTTTAGCCGAAAATTGGGGAAAGTCCTCAAAACTAGAAACACACCACATCTGACTTTTGAGTACGACACAGGATTTGACCATAGTGATGAAATTGAAATATTATTGCGTAATGTCCTTCCGAAAGATACTGGACAGCAGGGAGAATCCGAATTTGACAAAAATGAATAGAGTCAGGTATTTATCCTTTTTTATGTTCGACTAAAAATAAAGGATTCCTTGCGGATAATCAACATCGAAAAGACTCAGGGATGGACTTCTTTTGATGTCGTTCGTTTCATTAAACGGAAGTTTAATGAAAAAAAAGTCGGGCATCTCGGCACTTTAGATCCCATGGCAACAGGAGTTTTACCTGTATTTTTGGGACAGGCAACACGCCTGATTCCTTTGTTCAATGATGCTGACAAAACTTACCGTGCAGTTTGTAAATTAGGTGAGTCCACTGACACATTTGACTCAGAAGGTAAGGTCACCAAGAGTCATAATTTCGCTCATTTAAATCCGGAACAGGTAATAAAAGCGGTACACACATTTCTAGGATTACAGAAGCAACATATTCCTGCATTTTCTGCGTCAAAAATCAATGGTATTCCTGCCTATAAACTTGCAAGACAAGGATTGAAAGTTCCTGCTAAAACCAGGTCTGTAATATTCCATGAATTAGATGTAGAAGCTGTAGACCTGCCCTTCGTTCAAATCCGGATACACTGTTCTAAAGGCACATACATCCGGGCATTGGCCAATGATCTTGGACAGAAGCTGAAAGTTGGAGCACATCTAACTTCTCTGGACCGTTTAGCTTGTGGAATGTGGTTTAAAAGTGAAAACTCTATATCAATAGAAAAATTACAAGAAACAGTAACGGGAAATAATGTGCCGTGGATTTCTCCATTAGAGTTGCTGGATCACCTTAACACAATCGTTGGTTCTGCTGAAATGGTCGTTTCCATCAAACAGGGACGTCGTGTTGAAGTTTTGCAACGAGACTGGACTGAAAGTGGCGTAAAAATTACTGAAAATTGTATAATAGATTCAGAGACAAATTCAGTAAAAACCAAAGTTGTTGATTCTTGCCAAAATTTAGTTGCTATCGGCCACATTATGTGGGAGAATAGAATAAGTTATTTTCATCCAAAAAGGGTATTTGTATAGAAAACAAAATAATCTTATATGCTGACAAAAAATCAAAAAGTCGAAATTGTAAACAAGTTCGGGAAAAATAATGCTGATACAGGATCTACAGAAGTACAGGTAGCATTACTTT
Organism: uncultured SAR324 cluster bacterium; assembly: GCA_902513935.1. The sequence continues at coordinate 46,170 of CABXOR010000004.1, read as the reverse complement.
CCGAGCGAATTAATACATTGACAGACCATTTACGAAGCCAACCAAAGGACTTTAGTTCTCGACGTGGTTTGTTGAAACTAGTTGGTCAACGACGAAATTTCATGAATTATCTTAAGAATAGAAATAGCGAAAGGTATACAGCTATAACAAAAATACTAGAGATTCGTGTCAAGTGACAAGTACAAAACTTCACAGAAGACTTGTCAACGGGGGCTGGTCTTCTGCCAGGTATAATTTGGCAAGAGCTGAATTCTACCATTGCAATTCCCCCGTATCATGTAGCATCAAGTCTGCTTTCCTTCTTTCAATACTTTTTTTCAGCTTGTTGAAAATTGATTCTTGAATATTGCTTATAGCGATGTTCTGAATTGGAAAGTTATTTTTTCCCAAGTCGGGAAAGAAGAAAGAATTTGTATGCTGACATTTAAATAATACCGGAATTCAGACATTAATAACAGGCAGGACCGTTAAGTTAGAACCGGTAGAACGTTGATAATTAGGAGTAGAATGAAGATAGTAGAAAGAGAATTTGGACCAGCAACTATGAAGTTGGAAACCGGAAGAATGGCCAAACAGGCCAACGGATCCGTATTAGTAACATACGGTGACACAGTAGTACTTGTAGCTGCAACTGCAGCAAAAGGATCAGGGACAGGAGCAGATTTTTTCCCACTTTCAGTATTTTATGTTGAAAAAGGATATGCAGCCGGACGGATTCCTGGAGGTTTCTTAAAACGTGAATCTCGACTTTCAGATAGCGAAACTCTGATTTCACGCATTATAGATCGTCCGCTGCGTCCAGCATTTGAGGACAATTACCTGGCAGAAACAATGATTGCGGCAACCGTTTTAAGTCACGATCTGATACATCCATCTGATGTTGCTGCTATGAACGGCGCTTCTGCGGCGTTGGCTATTTCGGATATCCCTTTTCACAATCCTCTTGGAGGTGTCAGAGTAGGGAGAATTGATGGTAAATTTGTAACCAATCCTAGTCCGGAACAACTTGAAGTAAGTGAACTTAACATCTTTATGGCTGCGTCCAAAGATGCAATTTTAATGGTGGAGGGTGAAGCTGTTGGTGTGAGTGAAAAAATTATGTTGGAAGCACTTTGGTATGGTCAGGAAGCAGTTCTGCCAATCATTGAAATGCAGGAAGAGCTGATGAAGAGCGTTGGAGAGAAAAAACGTACTGTAGATGTACCGGTCGTAGATTCAAAATTAAAATCAAAAGTTGAGGCAATTACACCAAAACGACTTAATGAAGCTTTAAGGATTAAAGATAAAATAGAGCGGTACGAACGTCTGGACGCATTAAAAGATGAAATAAAAACCGAAATTCTTGGAGATTCACCTGATGCAGATTCTGCAAAAGAAGTAAGTCAAATATTTGCTGACATCAAAAAAGATGAAATGCGCACACGTTTGATTAAAGATCAAATCCGGATAGACGGACGAAAACCTACTGAAATCAGACCAATCACCTGCGAAACTAAAGTTTTGCCCCGAACACACGGTTCTGCTTTGTTCACACGCGGTGAAACACAGGCTCTTGCTATTACCACTCTTGGAGCAAGAGAAGATGAAAAAATGGTTGAATCACTGGATGGTGTCTCTTTTAAAAGGTTCACGCTGCACTATAACTTTCCTAGTTTTAGTGTCGGTGAAGTACGTCCTCCTAGGGGACCCGGACGAAGAGAGATTGGACACGGGACCCTAGCTGAACGCGGATTAACTCCAGTTGTTCCAACAAAGGCTGAATTTCCTTATACAATTCGTCTTGTTTCTGAAATTCTTGAATCAAATGGTTCGTCTTCAATGGCTACTGTCTGTGCTGGTTCTCTGGCCATGATGGATGCCGGTGTTCCTCTCAAGGAAGCAACCGCTGGTATCGCCATGGGGCTCATCAGTGAAGGTAAAAACAACGTTATTCTTTCAGATATTCTTGGTGACGAAGATCATCTGGGCGACATGGATTTTAAGGTAATTGGTACTGGAAACGGAATTACAGCCCTGCAAATGGACATTAAAATTAAGGGACTTGGACAGAAAGTAGTTGAACAAGCCCTGATGCAGGCACGTGAAGGCCGACTGCACATTTTGGATAAAATGGCAGAAGCACTGAAAGAATCCCGTACTGGTCTATCTACTTATGCCCCCCGTTTTATCACTCATAAAATTGCACAGGATAAAATCGGAACTGTCATTGGACCTGGCGGTAAAATGATTAAGAGTATTGTTGAGAAAACCGGTGTAAAGATTAACATCGATGATGATGGTATTGTTTCCATCATGTCACGTGACCATCAAGCTGTGGATGATGCTCTGGAAATTGTGCAAAACCTGACTCGAACAATTGAGATTGGAGAAACTTATACCGGACCTGTCAAGAAGGTGATGGATTTTGGCGCTTTTGTCGAAGTTTTTCCTGGAACAGAAGGGCTTGTACACATTTCAAATCTGGCAGAAGGTAGAGTCGAAAAAGTTACAGATGTTTGCAAAGAGGGTGATATTGTCACCGTTAAAGCAACCGGTGTTGACAGACGAGGTAAAATTCAGCTCAGTATCAAAGACGTCTAATTCAGAAAATTCACCACAAACCACGTATATAAAATTGTCTGCTCATCCTGTTTCAAAAAACAGGGGGGCGGACATCCCACCAGAAACTTTATTCTGTCCCATTAGTTGCACTAATGTTACTAGATTTATTGTGTCATCCAGAACGTCTGTGAGAGATCTGATTATATAGAAGTATTTATTAGATCTCACTCTTTGGCCAAAATTACAAGCCGAATACAATAATATTAGTACTTTACGACAAAACAAGGCTCACGATTTATTCAAAGCCCCGCATAATTAAGACTTGCTGAATAATATTATTATTCAATCATGTCTAAAAGTAATTAGTCAATTAAACGAGACAACTGCAGCAGGGTTTTTCCCGAAAAAAAGACTAAACATTCTATTCTTCAGTTGTTTAAGTCCTTTTTCCAAAAGGTGGCCTCACAAGATCAATAGTTATGCTTCTTTCGATTCTTCACCTTTATCATTCCGGGCGATGCTTAGCTTAGACTCGGAATCCAGGTGAAATGTTTAAAATCTTGTACTCAAGCTGAACGTTGACTCTGGATCCCGGATCAAGTCTGGAATGATAAGGTAAAACTTTTTCAGTGAGCCCTAAGTAATTTACTCCAATATTCATACTGTAAACACTATTAGTTTGAATTTGGCCAAGTCTAAGGATAAGGTTAGATGCATTATTTCTGATCAACATCACCTGCCAATAAAATATTTTCATGAAACTTGTTATCACAGACTCAGGACTTGGAGGTCTGTCTGTTTGTGCCAAGCTTCTGCAATTATTATCAAAACCTGCGGGGGCAAACCATCCAAATTATCCCGCTGACGAATTACAAATCACTTACATTAATGCTGTTCCTTCAAATAATCGTGGATACAATTCCATGTCTGGAAAAGCGGAACAGCTTAAAACGTTTGAAATAATCCTCCGGAACACTGAAAAGATTTTTTCTCCGCATCACATTTTTGTCGCTTGTGGAACGCTGTCTGTACTATTGGATGAATTGGTGATTCCTTCTATAATTGCAGTTAAAATTGAAGGGATTCTTCAAATTGGCTTCAAGATGCTTATATCAAGTTTGCTAAATGATGCTCATTCATCGGTTATCATCTTTGGAACTCCCACAATGATTAATGCCAAAACTTTTCAAAACGAACTGTTTAAGAAGGGTGTTGAGGAAATACGGATCATTTCCCAGGGTTGTCCAGATTTGGCAACCCAAATTTCTAATAATCCGGATAGCCCATTTGTAGAAGAACGTATCAGATACTGGGTTCAAAATGCCATGCTAAAACTGCCTGAAAAATACATAGATACTTTGCTGATTTTTCTTGCTTGTACTCATTATGGTTATCGTCAACACCTTTTCCAAAAGGCTTTTAATGAAGAAGGATTCTGCAATTTGACTCTGCTTAATCCAAATCTTGCTGCTGCTGAAAATTTAGTCAAAACCGTTTCTAATAATCTAAATCCCAGTTCAACTGAATCAAAGGCATTTTCTGTTGAGTTTGTAACACCTTATGCCATACCTGAACAGGAAATAAACACACTGACGCAATTACTGAGTCCTATCTCGCCAGCAACAGCTGATGCACTTAATAATGCCAGGATTTGTCCAGAACTGCTTAATCCATAATTCATGACTTCACAAGATTTTTCTATAAAATACTTGCTTTCCTGTTTAGAATTTTCTCAGCAGCTTGAGTCTGAGTCAGGATCATCAATTTGGTTTGCACACCTCAATTTGCATGACTTTACTGAGGTTGAAATACCAGATGGAGGCAAAATAGCAGATTACTTACTTCCTGAAATTGGCCTTCAGGAAGTTCAAATTTTCCTACTTTTAATTGAGCGAAAACGTTTAGAAACATGGACAGAAAACCCTGAACAGGTTTCCTTTCAGGAATTGATTGAAATCAAACTTCAAAAATCCAATCACAACAATAAAAACGCAACACTAAAAAAGCAAGGTTGTGTCTGGAAAAACAAGCTTGATTCGGAAACTCTCAAGAGAATAATCGTCCAAAATCCTGATGCTCCACTCGAATCTGTGGCAAAAAACAGACATGCCGTAATAGTCAATCCGGAACAGTCTTTACGCCTCGAAGTCCTCAATATCCAAAAACCATGGGGACATGAAGGATGGTACACAGGAGTAGAAAAACGCGGTGTGGTGAAAGTTACAGACGAATATGGAAAAACAGAGTTACCTTATGCACTGAATATTTTTAAAAAACAAGTGCTTGCCGATCATCCTGAATCGCTGATTTTGCTCAAAACACTAAATCCTGTTTCTGAGGATGTGATTGGAGATTTGTATTATGAAATGCATGAAAAGAAATGGGAAGTTTACGTGGTTACAGAAATTGACCAAACAGCCTGGCCATCAGGAACAGGAATAATCAAGGCAGGACTGCATCCGGAAAAGATCAAGAATTATCAGGAAATACATGGGTCAAAATGGGTAGGAGTTCTGTTGAAAAATTTCAGGGAAACAATTGGTGAATATGAAAAAATACGACGCCAAATTGATGATTCTACCAAAGACATTCCGAATGAACTACACGAACAGGAACTTAAACTAAGACAGAAAGCTTCAAATTTTGTTGGGGACTTTCAGGTAAAAGTTGGTGACATCATCAGCTTTCCTGTGTTTCAAATGCATTCTCTTCGACATGGAATTAAAGTCATTGAATTTCAAACACCGCACTACGAGCGTCTAATACTGATGTTCGCTCAAAAAGTTCTTACCCAAAATCATTGGGATACTGATGACGCTTTAAACAAAATGCTCCCGGTAGTTTATGAACCTCCTGAACTTAAATGCTTACACAAATCCTCCGGTTTGCTGATAGAACGTTTTGTTGATTTTCCGCAATTTACGGCTGATCGAATTTGTTTGGAACCGGAAACTATTTATGAGGATCAACTGGATGGGAAATACCATCTGCTAATTACCATCTCCGGACAGGCCAGTATTATACCTAAAAGTGGTTCTCCAGTTAAATTAAATTGTGAAGAGGCTCTGTTTTTACCTGTTGGTGTCGGGAGTTATCGGTTGGAAAGCACTGGAGAGACTCCACTAGTTTGCTTAAAGGCAATACCGAAATAATACATGATCGTTGAAGTTGCCCTAAATCTACCAATTCGAAAATTGTTTGATTATCACTGGCCGGATAAACTTTCTCTAGTTCCGGAAAAAGGATTACAAGTTCTTGTGCCTTTTGGAGCACAGAAAAAGGGTGGAGTCATCGTTCGTGTTAAAAAACATTCAGGAATTACTAGGCTAAAATATGTTGAAACACTGGTCGACGAGGAACCACTTTTTTCTGAAGAATTACTGAAACTCACAAAATGGGCTTCTGAGTACTATTTTTGCGCATGGGGAGAAACTCTTAATGCTGCAATTCCCGGTGGACTTGGCTTGCGTTTACGTACAACTTATACTTCACAAACTACCTCTCTACCCGGCCTGGACACTCTGAGCCAAAAACCAAAGATCCTGATAGATACCCAATCATCATGGACACAACAGGAATGGCTTCAGAGCGACCCTGACGAACGAGACCACCAACAACTGCGTAACTGGCTTTCCAAAGATCATGTTCAATCAACTCAGGTGTCACTTGGGCAAAAGACAAAGCCAAAAATGGAACGCTGGATACGTCTGCTCAAATCTGATATACCGAAAAGCTCCGTTTCTAAGCGTAAAACAAAAAGACAGCAAATTTTTGAAATATTGAATGAAAATCGTGAAATATGTTGGGGCGACGTTCAAAACCGAGTCAATGCTCCATCACAGGCGTTAAAAAAACTAAAAGAAGAAAGTCACATTGAATTTTTTGACAAAAGAGTTTACCGCCGATTTATGGAAGGAGGACTTCCTAAAATAGAACCATTTAAGGAGTTAACTCCGGAACAGGAATCAGTTTTTGAAAAGCTTTCAGATTCACTGCAAAACGGAACTTACCGTACTTTTTTATTGGAAGGTATAACAGGAAGCGGAAAAACAGAGGTTTATCTTCATGCAGTCCGAGAAGCCCAAAAATTAGGGAAATCATGTTTGATACTAGTACCTGAAATATCACTGACACCACAACTTGTGAACCGGTTCCGTTCACGTTTTGGGGACCACGTAGCAATCTTACATAGTGGTATGGATGATGGTGAACGCTTTGATGAGTGGTCAAGGGTACATCACGGATTTGCATCAATTGTAATTGGAGCACGCAGTGCAGTCTTTTCTCCAATGAAAAACCTGGGACTGATTGTGATAGATGAAGAACATGATTCTTCCTACAAACAGGCCGAGACTCCTCGTTATCACGGACGAGATGTAGCTATTTTTCGCGGATATGAGTCAGGTGCAACAGTTTTACTGGGTTCGGCCACTCCTTCACTGGAATCTTCAAACAATGTAAGCAACGGTAAATATGAGCTTTTAAGCTTACCTTCACGCATTAATAAGGCACTCTTACCGGAAGTCAGGTTATTGGATATGAAAACGGTCCCCAGACAGAAAGGAAGTCCGTACTTTTCCAGCGAGTTGGTTGAAGCCCTTCGTGTGCGTTTACTGAAGAAGGAGCAAAGTATTGTTTTTTTGAATCGTCGCGGATTTGCGCCTTTAGTCCGTTGTCCAAAATGTGAATCGACATTCACTTGCCCCAACTGTAGTCTGAGTTTGGTTTACCATCAAGTAGCAAATCAGGTGCAATGTCATCAATGTGACTTTGTTAAACCTCTGGTTCAGAAATGCCCTGAATGTGGAAATGATCACGCACCAAAAATAATAGGCACCGGAACCGAGCAAGTTGAAGAAAATCTTAGAATGTTTTTTCCTGCAGCCCGTATTTTACGCATGGATAGGGACACATTGCACGGCAAACATGCTCTTTCTAAAATGCACGATCGTATCCGCAGACACGAAGTAGATATCGTAATTGGTACACAATTAGTAACCAAAGGCCACGACTTCCCGGAAGTGACTCTTGTAGGAGTAATATTATCTGATTTGTCGCTAAACATTCCAGATTTCCGTGCAAGTGAACGAACATTTCAACTATTAACGCAAGTAGCCGGACGTGCCGGACGAGGTTATAAACCTGGTAAGGTGCTGATTCAAACTCATAATCCCAGGCACCATAGTTTTCTTTGTGCAAAAGAACACGATACCAGACAATTCCGGGAACTGGAGCTTGTACGACGTCAGAATCTCCGGATGCCGCCTTTTCATTCACTGACTTTGGTTGTCTGCAGCAGTCCTCATGAAAAAAGGGCAGAAAATTTGATTTGGGAAATAGCCGAAAAGATTCAAAAGTTTTCTTCTAACAAAAACTATTCAAACACTACCCAGTCTACCAGTGAGATCAAACCGATTGATTCAGTACAAGTCATTGGACCAATAGAAGCACCGATGAAAAAATTACGCAACCGTTTTCGCTGGCAGCTTTTACTGAAAGCAGATAAAGTAAGACCCATTTTACGTTTGTTAAAACAGGTTTTAGAAACACCACCTTCAACGAGACGTGATGAGTTGATTCAGATTGATGTAGATCCTCATCATTTGATGTAAAACATTACTAAGTTAAGAACAGATTTTAAGCCTGCAGTTTAAAGCAGTGTGCTGTATGGCAATTGTCTGCTACTCGGAAATCTTAACCAGTAATTTCGAATTTAATGTTTCAACGACAAATTTTTGCGGTAAAATATAGAGTAAACAAATGGATTTTACACAATGGAGCCAGTTAGCTTTAATCTGTGTCATGGGTGCAATGTCACCCGGCCCAAGTCTTGCGGTAATTATAAGAAATACTATCTCTGGAGGTAGGACTCAAGGTTTAATGAGTGGAGTCGGTCACGGTCTGGGTATTACATTCTATTCTGTGGTTGCAATAACTGGCTTGGTTGCTCTGTTAAAGACTGTTCCTAATTTTTTCCTGACAGCCCAAATAATTGGATCATTGTTTTTAATATTTCTTGGCTGCAAAATGATTATTTCCGGAATTGGTGGTGAGCAGGAGAATGAGGGATTAAAACAATCAACAATAACCGGGTACCGTGGATTCAGTGAAGGTTTTTTGATTGCTTTTCTGAATCCTAAAATTGCAGTCTGGTTATTGGCACTTTACAGTCAATTCGTACAGCCTGATGCTGACTTTACTGAACAGTTGGTAATGGTCTCAACTGTGGGGGGTGTTGATACAAGTTGGTACTGTCTTGTCGCATTTCTTGCATCCTCCGGAGGACTTGTAAAAGTGCTGCAGCGCAATGCTAAACGAATAGACCTAATAATGGGTGTAATGCTGATTTTATTGGCTGCAGGAATGCTCTGGCGAGCATTTACACTTTTGAGTTAAAACGGACAACATTCATGAATATTCGTGAAGCTGTAAAAGAGGACTTTGAACAGATTTGGATTATTTTTCAGCATATTGTTTCTGCAGGTGAAACCTATGCTTATCCCGTAGAGACAAGTAAAGAAGAAGCTTTTCAAATTTGGATGGAGGAGCCACACAAAACCTTTGTCTGCGTTGAACAGCAGCACATTTTTGGGACTTACTATTTAAAACCAAATAATCCCGGCCAAGGCAGTCATGTTTGCAACTGCGGTTATATGGTATCGCCGGACGCCAGAATGAAAGGATTGGCGACACTGATGTGTGAACACTCACAAAAAGCAGCCAAAGAGCTGGACTACAAAGCAATGCAATTCAACCTAGTAGTAGTCAGTAATGAGCAGGCAATCCGCTTATGGACCAGATTGGGATTTGAAACTGTCGGAAAAATTACCAAAGCCTTCCTGCATCCAAAACTTGGTTATGTGGATGCATTGCTCATGTACAAATGGCTCTAAAAAGAAAATGTCTCTGTCCTTTAAGGTTGTCTTACCATATGCTTAATATACTTAAATTAAGCCTGATATCAATCTTTTGTAACTAAAAACACCTATGCTGAAGGCTATGAGTGAATTAGTGGCAAAACTTCCATGGTCGATGATAATCCTGTTTTGTCTTACTTTGGGACTTGCTCCATTTTTCCCTATCCCCCACATGTGGTAAAATTTATAAATGTTTTCTTCTGGAACCCTTATCAGGCCAATCGATTGGTTCGATTTAATAATGCATGCTGCACCATGGATTTTACTTTTGATTAAAATAGTTTTAACTATGAAAGAAAATGGTGTTCCAGATAACAGTTGAAATTGTTCCCAGTCTTTGCATTGAAGTCAATAATCCAAATTTATAACGACTTCTGCTGAATTTCGCTGTCAGTGACTTCGTTAGAATTACAAGACTAATTAATATTAAGATTTTGAAAAGAATTTTCACGTTCCGAAATCATTTTCAATTCTTCAACACTCCAGAACTGACGTTTCCATTTTAATTGAAAAGTTTCCTGCAGGCAGTCCAGAAACATCTGTCTTAATTTTTTTTGGGCAAGTCCTGGATAAATTCCCGCAGTTTCAAGTGAGTGCATTTCTCTACGCAGATCATCCTCTGTTGCATGTGGGAATATTTGGATTATCTGGGGTATAGAATCTTTGAGAGGAATAGAGCCATGCTGAAGAAACACTCTGGATGAAGATGGATGAGAACTGCGTAAATTTCTTACACGTTGTGCATTGCCAATAATTTTTCTACCTTCAACCAATATTTCATATACAGCAGTATCTGCAAAACAGATATGCGAGTCAGATTTTTTCTTTTGACGGTCTATGGCTGTCAATACAGGATTAAGCTCCAGCTTTTTAAAAAAAGCATAAAATCCTTTTGCCAGATAACGGTAGTTGTCCAGTACACCTCCGGAAAAATGCTGATCCAGGACTCCGCCAACAATGGAGTAAGTCAGGTCAAAATCATGTAAAACAGCTTTTCCGCCAGTTGAACGGCGGACAATTGGTATTTCAAGTCTTCCGCATACATCCAAATCAATTAGATTGTCCAATATTTCATTACGCCCCAGTGAAAGAGTAGTACATTCCCAGTCATAAATTCTGAATACCGGATTAGCATCCTGAAAATAATTTTCTAACAGCACCTGATCTGCTGCCATATTGAAACTGCCGGTACGGGGAATGTCCTCGATCAGACGCCAGATTCGCATTTTTAATTAACAAATAGTGTAATAACAAAATTATAAGCAATAACAATCTCTTTTATCTGTAATTTAAACAATATAAATTTAACAAAATATCTTTCAGCAGTCAGCTTATTTGCTATTATTTTTCAACCTGAACTGACAGTTGAAAACTGACAGCTAAATCTTTGGCTATTACAAACCTACTTAAAACTGGGAAATAGTCCGACTTTTTGAATTTCGTTCAGACAATATTTTATTATGATTTTGGATTGAGAATACTTGATAAATCCAGTCCTCCTGTCATTTTTCCTATTTGCTGCCCAAGAGAGTTCTGCATATTTTGCTGGCTTTGTCTGAGTCCTTCATTGACTGCAGAAAGGATTAAATCCTGTAGAGTATCAATGTCATCTGCATCTGCAACTTCCGGATCAATTTCAATGCTTATTGCTTCCTGCTTTCCATTGAAAGTCATCTTCACCATCTCGCCACCAACAGAAACAGAAATAATCTTTTTGGCAAGTTCCTCCTGTTGCTGTTTCATAGTCTCAGAAAGTTCCTGAGCCTTTTTCATCATTTCATTCATATCAATCATAATTTTTTCCCTTAGTTTATAGTTTAATCTATTTTAAATTATTTTGGAGCAAATTATCTTTATGTATCAGACAATTCCATATTTGTAACTCTGCTATTTGTAAACACAGAAAGGATATCTTTGACCTGCGGGAATGCTAATGCATTTTTTCGCTTAAGTTCATTTTTTCTCTCTAAAAGTATTTGTTCATGTTCTACTATAGTCAGCTGAGATGCAGATACTGGGGTAATTTCACAACTAACGTGAACTGCATGGCCAGTCCAGTCGGAAGCAATTTTTTCCAGTGACTCTCTGTTATCATCAGTCATCATAGATACATAATTTCCGCTTTTGAAAGAAAGTATTAATTGTGATCCTGTTAAATTATGAGGGACCGCATTGCGAACAAAACTGGCCAGCTTTGATGACAATTTTTGAACTTCTTCTGAAAAGTTACACCATTCTTCCGGAGGTTCCAATGAAGTTTCTTCAATGTTTTTATTGGCAGCAAGTTTTACAATTTCTTGATTTTGATTAATATTATTCTGAGCTTCCGATGACATTTCCTTATCTGCATTTTCAGTTTGTACAGCTTTTACCTGAGACACCTCTGTTTCTGCAACATATTGCTTTTCTTCATCAAAATGAGAATAATTATCTTGATTTGTAACAGATTGCTGCTTTTCAGTCATTTTTGGTTCAGTAGAACTTTTATTCAATTTGGCAGGTTCAAAAGTCGCTGACTCCGTCTTGTCTGACTTCAAAATGTTTTTAATTACAGTTGCGTCCGTTAATGGTTTATGGGCTCCGGACATTTTTAAAATTGAGTGCTGGTGATTTGCTCCGGAATTATCTTTTTCCGGCCCTGAGAGTTCCGCTGGACCTTCAATTACTGAATCTGTATTTTCTGTATTTGAGTTCCCGGCAGACTTACTTTTACGAATATTTTGTATTTCACTGATAATCTCCGGAAGGCCGACAAGAGGCTCAATGGATGCAATCTGCAGAATAGCCATTTCAAAACAAATCTTAGTATGTGCACTACGCTTCATCTGTTCTTCCAACTCCAACAGAATATGAAAAATCTGTTGTAACTCATCTGCACTGACAATTTTGCTTAAAGTAGAAAATGTTTCCAGATCATCAGCTGGAATATCTTGAAAAAGAGTTTGATTGATCCCAAGTGTCCTCACAAGTGCGATGGTTTTTATGGTTTGTAACAAATCAGATAATACATCATTCACATCATGTCCATGTTCTTGAAGTTTATGAAAATAACTTATGGCCTCACCATCTTTTTTTTCCAGAAGAGCCTCAATAAATGCAAACCTGGATTTACTGTCCAGTATCCCCAAAATCTGGGCTACTTTCTGATCAGTCGCAGATGTTCCCGTAAAACTTAGAATTTGATCAATTGCAGTCAATGCATCCCTCATTCCGCCTACTGAATTCCTGCAGATCATTTCAATAGCCTTGCGTGACAACTCGAGTTTTTCTTTCTTGACAACTGTTTCCAGAAAATCTGCCATTTTTTTTATTGAAATTCTTAAAAAATCATAGCGTTGACAACGCGAAATAATAGTAGGAGGAATTTTATGGGGATCGGTGGTTGCGAAAATAAATTTCACATACGGAGGTGGTTCTTCCAGTGTTTTAAGAAGCGCGTTAAAAGACTCGAGAGTGAGCATGTGCGCCTCATCAATGATATATATTTTGTAGCGACATTTTGCCGGCACATAATTTACGTTTTCACGCAACTCACGAATATTTTCAATCCCACGGTTGGAGGCAGCATCTATCTCAATAACATCTGCAGATGCGTTTTGATTGATTTCAGTACAGTTTTCACATCTATTGCACGGGTCCCCATTGTCAGGATTCAAGCAGTTGACAGCCCTTGTTAAAATTCTGGCTGCACTGGTTTTTCCAACTCCTCGTGATCCAGTAAATAAAAAGGCATGAGCAACTCTGTCTGAAAGAACTGCATTGCGTAAAGTCTGGGCTGCAGTTTCTTGCCCAATCAGATCACCAAAACGTGAAGGACGTAACTTGCGTGCCAGAACGACATAAGACATGAGAGGAGTTCCAATATTTTCGAAGAGAGGCTGAGGAATGCGGCACATCTACGAAATCTTAGTGCTGCTTCCGCTAGGATCTGACACGGTTCGAAATTTTCGATTGCGCACCCCCAGCCATAAGAAGTATTTGTCTAAAGTTTTTAGGCTAACATCAAGACATTGGATTTGAAATAGTGTCTTTTTTATTAATTTAACCTTTTAATTGCGTTTGAATTCCTTTCTAAGTAAATTTTTGTTAGGAAATTGTAATTGATTTTTAAAAATAATGCACCAATTTTTAACTCTTAATAATTTAATTATATGGATTCCACTTCTTCACAAAGCTAGTTAATACTGTTAAACTGGTTACTCTAAGTATTTTAACCCTTTTTCATTAAATATTTTTGTCTTTCAATCATATATGTCTAAATGGTTGGTTGTTTCAGATGTCGTTCAGTTGCTGCATGTTCCTGAAGCAACTATTTATCGTTGGATACGTCAGGGAGATATTCCCTGCATCATTCGTCGCGGGAAATATTACTTTAATCAATCTACTTTAATTTCCTGGGCTGATTCAAAACACATACACCTTGAAGAACACAAAAGAAGATCCCACAAGAGCAAAGAACAAGTTTCTCAGTCACGCCTGATTGAAGCTCTCAAAGTAGGAAATGTTTTTCATGCTGTTCCATCAAGTTCAATAGAATCACTTTTTCAGCAAATTTCAGTACAAATGGATTTGCCTCAACCTATTGGAGACTCATTACCCGAATTGCTTTTGCAAAGGGAACATCTTTCTTCAACCGGAATTGGTAACGGGATTGCGATTCCGCATTGTAAAACACCACTAGGTAAACAAATAAATAAATCCATGGTAGGGACATTTTTTTTGGAAAACTCATTGGATTTTATGGCACCGGACGGTTTACCTGTTTTTGTTGTATTTGTACTTTTGAGTGTTGATTCTTTTCACCATCTTCAACTTATTTCTCAACTTGCTCGTATTCTAAGTCAATCGCAGATGATTGACTTTCTCAACAATTCACCTTCATTAGATAATCTAGTTGAACAATTTCAGAAAACACTGGCAGAGAAAGCTTAACAAATTCCTTTCGCGCGGTTTGGCTGGATCTGACACAGATCTACTTTCACGTTACCAGGCTGTTTCTGCAAGAGAAGCTGTGGTGATGATGACTGCAGCATTGGCAATCGGTCTGGGTTGTGGAGTTCTTGCTGTCGGACTTAACTGGAGCGTACATTCTCTAAGACTCTTCATAAGCGACTTAGACTTAGGTTGGCAAGTCATATTTTTTCCTGCTCTGGGAGCCGGAATTGCTGTGTTTTTGGTGCGATCTCTCATGCATGACTCTGCAGGACATGGAGTGTCAGATGTAATAAAAGCCATAGCAATGGGATCAGAAGGTCTCAGGAGACGCATGATTTTCTCGAGATTTTTCGGAAGCTTTCTGACAGTAGGTAGTGGAGGTTCAACCGGTTTGGAAGGTCCAATAGTGAGTATTGGTGCAGCACTGGGGTCAACACTGGGACGCTGGCTAAACATGAATGAGCGTCACAAAAAACTTCTTGTTGGTTACGGAGCAGCCGGTGCAGTTGCGGGAATTTTCAATGCCCCACTTACAGGTCTTATTTTTTCATTAGAAATAATTATAGGAGAATGGACGTATTTAACTATTTTACCCACGATCATTGCAGCTGTTTCTGCAACAGAACTCAGTCGTTGGATAACTGGGAATAAGATTGCTTTCTTTCAGGAAATAGCTGGCTTTTCACTCACCTCGTTACTTGCCTGCTTTGTACTTGGGGCCTTGACAGGAGTTATCTCCATATTGTTTGCCCGAAGTTTGTTGTTATGGGAAAAATTTTTTACAAAAGTCTCTCTTCATCATTGGATACGTGCTGCAATTGGTGGGCTGTTTGTAGGAACATTAGGGTTTTTTATGCCTGAAGTGTTGTCAGAAGGATACTCAGCTACTCAAGTTTTTCTGACTGATTCAATACGTCCGGAACTTGCGTTTGTTCTGCTTTTTGTACTGCTCAAATTTCTTGCCTGCGGGATGACACTCGGTAGTGGTGGCATCGGAGGAGTTTTTGCGCCCAGCCTTGTGATTGGCAGTGGTGTTGGTTTGGCTTTTGGAATGATCATGCATTCACTCCCACTGGAGGGGGTTGCTGAAGATGCTGCTTTTGCACTAGCAGGTATGGCTGGAATGGTTGCTGGTGTCATGCACGGACCACTGACGGGGATTTTCCTAGTTATGGAAGTGACTCGAGGTTATTCAATGATTTTGCCGTTGATGTTAACTGCAAGCAGTGCAATGGTTGTAAGTTCATTTTTCGAGATCGGTTCAGTCTATACTCAGGATTTGATTAAACAGGGTAGTTTGATCAAGCGTGGAACTGATCGTTACTTGCTGCATCATCTGAATATTGTAGATATTTTGGACAAGGATTTCATAACTATTCGTGAAGATCTGCTTTTGAGAAATTTTATTGAGGAATTCAAGAAAGCACGTCGAAACTATTTTCCTGTTCTGAATAAAGAAAATAAATGTGTGGGAGTTGTTTTTCTTGATGACATCCGTCCTCACCTTTTTGACAGAAGTCTTTATGATTTAGTGACAATGGGATCAGTAATGCGTAATCTGCCCTTAATCAGCCTAAATGAGCCAATAAGTGTTGCATTAGACAAGTTTGAAACCTCTAAAGCCTGGTCATTACCTGTAGTAGAGGGTGATCAATTTTTAGGTATGCTTTCTAAATCAACCCTCTTTGACCATTATCGTCGTGAACTGCAAATTCAATCAATATAAAATAATTTAATAAATCACTTGATATTTTTTCATTTTGCCCTAACTTTACATCAACAAGTTTTTTTCAAAGAAGAATCCGATTGAAATCCAAGAGTTTTCAGATTTTAATCAACTAACCTTAAATACCATGAGTTATGAACAAATCAGAATTAATAGAAGAGTTAGCGGCTAAAACAGAATACAATCCAAAATTAACGGACAAAATGGTTCGTATCTTTTTTGACCGTATCAAAGCTGCACTAAGTGCCGGTGATAAAGTAGAAATCCGCGGATTTGGTTCTTTTACATTGAAAAAATATAAAGGTTATATGGGAAGGAATCCTAAGACAGGAGAAACTGTGGAGGTCAAACCAAAGCAACTTCCAGTTTTCCGGACAGGCAAAGATTTGCGCAGTCGAGTCAACCATTAACAGTTTAAATATATCATGAATCTTCCGCAGTATCTTTTGCTGGTTGATCCAGTAAGTCACTAAAGCGTGGAAGAGGCTCTATTAGTTTGGTTATTTGAACTGCATTTTTCCCTTTGTAAGCACCCTGAGTAGCCAAATATTTCAGCTTGTCCTGTACCAGAACTTTAAGCGGTTTATTTTGATCCTGATTTAAGAGAATTCTATCACCCTCTTTCAAAGTTAGAAAACTCCGAAGGGACATGCGGGCTTCCCCAAGGTCAACCTTTACACCAACTTTTGAATTAAGCAAATTTTCTTCAAGACGACTTACGTTAACTGCATTGACCTCTTCATCATAGCTTGTTTTTCCTGCCTCAAGTTGTGTACGTACTGGATCAAGCATTGAATAAGGCAGACAAAGGCTCATTGTATAAGAGGCACGGTTGATTTCAACATCGAAAGTAGTACTTGCCACAACCTCATCCGGAGGAACAATAGCTGTAAATTTAGAATTGACTTCCATGCGGTCAAAATAAGGTTCCAGCGGAGTCAATCTCTTCCAGGCTTTACCTAGATCTTCAAGAGCGCTGTGGACGACTTTGGTCAGCATTTTAATTTCGATACCCGTAAGCTCACGTTTTGGAGGTGGATTTTCAAACCAGCCGTTTCCTCCGAAAAGCATATCAATCAGTATGTACACCAGATGATGTTCAAAAACAAACAAGGCGTGTCCATGAAGCGGATTCATTCCAAAAACTGTCAGTGAAGCCGGCGTAGAAATGGCAGCAAGATAATCGCGAAAACTGACTAACTCCGTAGCACGCCGTGTCATAGTAACCGGACGTCTCACATGATGTGAAAAGGTTTGAGCATAAATTCTAGCAAAACGGTCATAAACTGCTTCCAGTCCCGGCATACGACCGCGAATAACTGGGGCCTGAAAACCCAATTCGTACGGCAACACCACTGTTTTTTCATCTTCTTCCGAGTTCAGTCGTTTGTCTTGTTCAACTGAAATACGTTTCAGAATCGCATTTAATTCTTTTTTCGACTGAGGCATAAATTTTTGGAGCAAAGTTGTGAAATTAGGTGTTCTGGTTTATCTTGAAAATAATGATGAACATGTTCTGATGATTCATCGTGAAAAAGAAGACGAACATAAGGGCCTCTGGTTAGCTCCCGGAGGGAAAGTTGAACCTAATGAAGCTCCGTTTGAAACTGCAGTCCGAGAAATGCTGGAAGAAACTGGACTGAAAATTGAAGATCCGGAACTAAAAGCAGTACTTTCTTTTCCTGATCAAGGCGACTCACCTTTTGGTGATGAGTGGCATGTTTTTGTTTTTTACTCAAACTGCTATTCTGGTACTCTAACAGAAGATTGTCCGGAGGGTCAACTTGAATGGATTCCCAAAGACAACTTGACTGAACTTGCCTCATGGGAAGGCGACCGGCTGTTTACGCCCAAGATTTTGGAACCCGGATGCTTTTCAGCTAAATTTCTTTATTCTGGTAAAAATTTACTGGATTACACTTTTTCAAAGTCTAAACTAAGATTGTAAATTCGAAATTTTTGAAACGCAAGGCAAGACAATATTTTTCCAAAATTAGTACTATGCTCCGTTATTTATGTCTGATTTTAATTTTTGCTCTATTCATTGGAGGATGCCAAGTTCAGGTACGCTATCCTACAGAATTTCCTTCAAATACTACTGTAATCCATGAAGAAAATTATTGGTTTTGGGGTTTAGTAGGTGAAAAAAATTACGAAGTTTATGACCTCTGCCCCCAGGGTAGAGTTTATGAGATACTCATTTACAGCACATACATGCAAAGTACATACACAGTACTTTCACTGGGAATCTACAGCCCACGAACTGTCCTCATTGTTTGTTCAATCAGAGGAGAATAGCCTGAAAACGGAAACAACCGGCTATTCACGTGCTATTTGCAAAATATAATTCCACATTTGTTTTGTCACAGGACCAACCAGACGACATGTTTATATAAGGATATGAATGACAAACTGTTCCTAGTTTCCTTGGTTAACTGTGTCAAATAAATTGAGTTAATCCAAACCATTGACTGCCTACATATAAAATCTTACCAGTAATTTTTATATAATATACTTTTATTTTTGATAAAACAAAAGTATATTTCTGGAAGCACAATCCAGCAAATTCACTATGTTAAAATGTTAATGAAATCTCACACACAAGTAGTTGTCATAGGCGGCGGCGTGGTCGGATGCAGTGTTTTATATCACTTGACTAAGTTAGGCTGGAAAGATGCAGTTTTGTTGGAACGCTCAGAATTGACATCCGGCTCCACATGGCACGCCGCAGGCGGAATGCACACCATAAACAGTGACCCGAATGTTGCAAAACTGCAACAATATACGATTGATTTGTATCAGGAAATTCAAGAAATATCCGGACAAGATATCGGGAAACATGTGACGGGCGGAATTATGTTGGCTGCGACCAAGGAACGCTTTGATTGGCTCAAAAGCATTCACGCGAGAGGACGTTACCTCGGTTTGGAGACTGAAATAATCAGTCCCAAAGAAGCACAGAAAATCATGCCGCTCATCAATCCGGAGCATTTTGTGGGAGCCTTACACGATTCAATTGAAGGCCACTTAGACCCTTACGGAACAACTTGGGCTTATGCCAAAGCCGCAAAAATACAGGGTGGTGAATTTTATCAAAATGTTCGAGTTACCGATCTTCAAATCCATCCAACAGGCGGTTGGCGGGTTATTTTTGAAAATGGAGATTCCAGAGAACCGGAACGTCCGGTTCGGGTTGGGGAAATCCACGCCGAACATGTTGTTAATGCCGGAGGACTTTGGTCGCGCGAAGTCGGGCGTATGGTTGGTTTGGAGTTGCCGGTTTTGGCGATGGAACACATGTATTTTTTGACTGAGGATATGACGGAAGTGATGGCCTTTAATCAGGAAAATGAACTGGAACTTCCGGCGATAATCGATTTTGATGGCGAAATTTATTTGCGTCAAGAGCAACAAGGAATGCTGATGGGAACTTATGAAAAAGCCTGCAAACCATGGTCGCCCAAAGTAACTCCGTGGGACTTCGGACAGGACTTATTGCCTCCGGATTTAGAGCGGATTGCTCCTTCTCTGGAAGTTGGTTTTGAGCATTTTCCTGCTTTAGAGAATGCCGGAATTAAAAAAGTAATCAATGGGCCCTTCACTTTTGCGCCGGATGGTAATCCACTGATCGGGCCGGTTCGGGGACTTCCGGGATTTTGGTGTGCCTGTGCGGTGATGGCAGGATTCAGTCAAGGCGGCGGAGTCGGTTTAGCTCTTGCAAATTGGATGATTGATGGTGATCCCGGTTTTGATGTTTGGGGCATGGATGTCAGCCGTTTTGGAGATTGGGCCACGCTTTCCTACACCAATACCAAAGTGCAGGAAAACTATTCCCGCCGCTTTTCGATTCGTTTTCCGAACGAAGAACTGCCCGCCGGACGACCACTCCGGACAACTCCGGTTTATGACAAAATGCTATCCGAAGGAGCGCAAATGGGGAGTTCGTTTGGTTTGGAAGTTCCTCTCTGGTTTGCCCCAAAAGGCATAACTGACAAATTTTCATGGCGGCGTTCCACCGATTTTGAACACGTTGCTGAGGAAGTTCGAGCAGTGCGTGAAGGGGTCGGTGTACTGGAGATTTCCGGATTTGCTAAATATACCGTAGTTGGTTCCGGAGCCCCTGATTGGCTGGATCAAATTCTGGCTTGCAGAATTCCAAAACCCGGCCGCATGACTCTGGCACCAATGCTCAACGAAAACGGAAAATTGATTGGTGATTTTACTTTGGCGAATCTTGACGATGACGAATTTTTTATTGCTGGTTCCGGAATTGCGGAGGAATATCATTTACGATGGTTTGAACAACATCTTCCGGAATACGCAAATTTGAAGGTTATTCCGCACAGAGCTGACATTCTCGGACTATCGATTGCCGGGGCAAAGTCCCGTGAATTGCTTGCCAAAATTACGGATGAAGATGTTTCCAGAGAAGCCTTTCCTTTTATGGACATCCATGAAATGAATATCGGGATGGTTTCCTGTTTAGTGGGGCGTGTGAGTTACACCGGAGATTTGGGTTTTGAATTGTGGATGGAAGCAGATGTTCTACAATATGTGCTGGAACTGTTACTCCGGGAAGGCGAAGAATTCGGCATCCGTTTATTCGGTCTTCGGGCACTGAATGCTTTGCGTTTGGAAAAAAACTATGGTTCATGGGCCACAGAATTTCGTCCGCTTTATGGACCGCTTGAAGCCGGTTTAAGCCCCTTTGCAGCTCTGAATAAAGATGCAGACTTTATCGGCAAAGCCGCTGCCATTCAGGAAAAATTGGACGGCGGAATTTTGCGTTTATGCGCCTTTGTTGTCGAAGCGAAAGATGCTGATGTGATTGGCGATGAACCGATTTGGTTCAGAAACGAGGTCAAAGGCTGGGTAACATCCGGAGGCTTTGCTCACAATTCAGGAGTTTCAGTAGCCATGGGTTATGTGCCGAAGGAAATTGCTAACGAAAAACAAGGCTGGTTTGTGGAAATTCTTGGAGAACGCTATCCGGCTACTTTGCAGACAGAACCGCTTTTTGATCCCAAAGGTGAGATCATGCGGGGCTAGTTTATGATAAATTAAGAGAAAGGATACCAAAATAGTCGTAAAGTTTGCGTCGAGCCGTTTCCAGAAATAGTTGAGTTTTGGAAAATTATAATGATGAATGTGCTACTGTTCTTGATTCTGGTTGCGGACAAGGACAAGATGCCTTTTTCATTGTCCGCAAAGAACATTCGGTTTTAGGAGTGGATACGGCTCAAACCGGTATTGAACAATTGCTGGAAGAAGCGGAAAGTGAAAAATTAGCTGTTGATAGAGTTATTGCTGATATTTCGAATTATGAAGCGCCTGATCTGTAAAAAATCGTAGTTATTGATAGGGCGCTTCATATGTTACAGAATGACGAAATTCGCAATGTGGTTCTTGAAAAATCCAGTAATGCTATCTCCAAAGCAGGTTTTATATTAATTGCTGACACTCCTAGACATAAATCACTTATTTGTGATTATTTCAAATCTGTACCGAAAATCTGGAAAATAATTAAAAATGAAAAGAACTTCTTTTTTAACCACAAGATAGCATTAGTAAAATCATGAGTGCAAACATATTGGACGGCAAGGCAATTGCCAAGGACATTCTTGATGAAATGTCCAGCAAAGTATCAGAATTAAAAACAAGTGGTTGGGATCCAAAGCTGATTTCAATCAAAGTCGGAGAAAACCCCGCTGTTGATCTTTACATCCGCAATCAACGTTTGAAAGCAGAGAAAATAGGAATTATATTTGAAGAAAAAGAGTATCCGAATGATATATCCGCGAATGAACTGCAGGCGGCTATTGCCAATTTCAATGTTGATCCAAAGGTCACCGGCATCTTTTTACAGCGTCCTGTTCCCGAAAGTATTTCCATTAAAACTTTGCAGAAAGCTATTCATCCTCTCAAAGATGTGGAGGGAATGCATCCCGCATCGATTGGAAATATTGTCTATAATGAACTGGAACTCGGCCCCTGCACGGCCATGGCTTCTGTAGAACTGTTGAGACGTACCGGTCAGGATTTAAAAGGTTTGGAGGTTGTGGTGATTGGGCACTCGGAAATTGTCGGAAAACCGATTGCCTTCCTATTGATGGCAGAAGGAGCCACTGTGACCGTCTGTCATCACATGACAAAAGATGTTGCGGATCATTCACGTAGGGCGGATGCTGTTTTTGTGGCGGTTGGGAAACCGAATCTCATCACTGGGGATATGCTTAAATCCGGGTCAACACTGATAGATATCGGAATTAATAGAGTCACTGATGATAAGGGGGAAAGCAGAATTGTTGGTGACAGTGATTTTGATTCATGTTCAAAAAAAGCCGGCTGGATTACTCCGGTCCCAGGTGGTGTTGGTCCGGTCACGGTTTCTTGTTTGATGCGGAACACCATTTCGGCTGCACAAAAACTGAAGTCATATTATGAATCACAATTTCAGAATTCTATTGATGCGCCATTTTAAAATATTAAACATCTAATATGCAATATTACAGTCAACAAAGATTGCCGACCCACGTTTACACTCAACCGGAAACTTACGGCTTAAGTCGCCTACCTGTAAATCAAGCCTCAACTTTAATTCCAGATGCTTACACGGCAGCTGATTTCTTTGCCTTAGAGCAGGAAAAGATATTTGCAACGGCTTGGGTTGCCGTTGGTTGTTTACAACAAGTTCAAAATCCTGGAGACATTCTGGTTACGGAAGTTGCTGGCCGATCTATTTTAGTGATGCGAGACAAAACTGGGAAACTAGGTGCATTTTACAATGTGTGCCGTCATCGCGGTTCTAAATTATTAGAAAAAAGTTGTAATATTAAAAGCCTCCACTGTCCGTATCACGCCTGGGTTTATGGACTTGATGGACAGTGTTTGGGAACGTCGATGTTCCGAAATGAAAAAATAGTAGATACTGTCCCTTCAAACGGAGGAGAAACAGATTTATCCGATACAGCATTGTTTGATAAGAAAAACTATGGGCTATTGCCACTTTCAGTAAAGACTTGGGGATTTTTGGTATTTGTTAATTTAAGTACGCAACCAACATCACTTGAGGAATGGCTTGGTGATTTACCACAAAAATTTCAATCACATGTTTTGGAAAACTGGGAGATTTTTGGTGAGAAGAATTATGATGTAGCTTCAAATTATAAATTGATTGAGGAAAATTTCATGGAGTATTATCACTTGCCTTTTGTGCATCCAGAACTTACAAATGTTTCCCGTATGGAAGACCATCATCGTAGTCAGGGAACAGGGATGTATACTGGCATGCTGACTACACCTGTTTCGCGGGATGTGGATTCAGTATGGATGAATCTTCCTGCGGCACATGGCTTGAACAAAGAACATCTGGAGGCAGCGTATCACATTTGTATTTTCCCCAATGTCACAATCACCATACTGCCGAATCATGCTTTTTGTATGATCACCGACCCGATTTGTGCAAACCAAACCAGGGAACGGACCTTCTTACTAACCACTCCAGGGACTCTGGAGAACGAGTCGCACACTTCTATGTTTTTAGAATTGGTGAAATTTTGGGATATGATCAACACTCAGGATTTGGGCATTGTCGAACGGGTCCAACTGGGATTGAGCAATACCGCATTTGCAGGCGGACGAATGTGTCCTAAATTCGAAGAACCACTGCACCGTTATCAAAACTGGGTGGCGGATAGAATGTGCGGTATTCATAGAGTTCCATCCGGAGATAACGATGGAAGAGTATAAAACTCTTTAACACTGGCACTTCATGAGGAGGATTAAGCATGATTTGTCCCGTCAAGGAAACTAGATTAAGAGATGAAATAAAATATTTTTTAATTTCAGAATTTTAAAATACTATCCAAACCAATACTAAAAAATAAATGGAATTATGCCTTTAGCTTCAGTTCAAGAAATAAAAGCTGGACGTGCCATTCAACATGGGGCCATGGAATTCTCCACTGCACCGGTTGATTTAGACACAGTAAGGCGTTATCGTTTACAACGTTTGCGTACAAAAATGGAGGAATTGGATGTCTCCGGATTATTGCTGTTCAATCAGATTAATACACGCTATGCAGTGGATGCGACCAATATGCAGGTTTGGTGTTCTCATTATGAAAGCCGCTGCGTGTTTGTGGCCCTTGATGGTCCGGTAGTTCTGTTTGATTATGCCAATCATCCTTATTTGTCTGATGGCATACCAACCATCGATGAATACCGTGTTCTGCCAGCCTTCTCTTTTTTCGGTGCTGGAGGACGTAGTCATGATTTTGTAAAAGAATTTGCTGCGCAAATTGAGGATTTAATGAAAATTCATGGTGACGGAAATCGTCGGCTGGCGATTGACATTCTGTCACATACAGCTTGTGATGCTTTGCGAGAAACAGGTTTGGAATTGATTGAAGGTGAGCAAATTGCGGAAACCGCAAGGTCAATAAAATCAAAAGAAGAACTGGTACTTATGCAAGCCTCGATGGATGTTTGTGAAGCGGGAGTTCTCTCTATGCATGAAGCCTTGGAACCGGGAATTACTGAAAACGGACTATGGGCGAAACTGCATGAAACGAACATTCGTCTTGGAGGAGAGTGGATAGAAACTCGTCTGCTTTCTTCTGGACCACGCACAAATCCATGGTTCAGGGAATGTTCGATGCGTCAGATTGAAAAGGGTGATATGGTCAGCTTTGATACCGATTTGATCGGGCCGTACGGGTATTGCTCAGACATGTCACGTGCTTGGGTTTGTGGTGAAGAACCAAATGACGAACAACGACGTTTGTATGCCAAAGCCTATGAACAAATTGAACACAATATTTCAGTTTTGAAAGCCGGAATGACCTTCAGGGAAGTTTCAGAAAAATGCTGGCAGATTCCGGATGAATTTCTCGCTAATCGTTATACCACTTTGATTCACGGAGTCGGCTTGGCAGACGAATATCCCAATATCATACACTGCGAAGATTTTGACGACAAAGGCTATGACGGTTTGATTGAAGTCGGAATGACTCTTTGTGTCGAATCAGTAATAGGATCAGAAGGAGGACGTGAGTGTGTAAAACTTGAAGAGCAAATTATCATGACGGAAACCGGAGTTGAACGTCAATCAAGTTATCCGTTTGCAATGGAAATGCTTTGAACTCTGAATACAAGTTTTTTAATGTGGCATCTTTGCCTTGGAGATCAGATCTTGTCAGAAATTTTTAATTTTATTTACCATCAGGCAAAGGCTCAGACTTTTTCATACTATTAAAGATATGTCAAAAGAAAGGAAACGCAAGGGGCGGGGGCAGTCTCGAACTATTAACGGTATTCAACAGCAACCATGGAAACAGCCTCGTAATCGGTACGCACCTTTTGAAATTGCGAGTGCCGATCAAATTGAAGCGATTCATCTAGGTAGTTTGCGTATTTTGCGGGAACTCGGAATTGCTTTTTTGGATGATGAGGCTCTGGATATTCTCAAAAAGCACGGTGCAGAAGTGGATCGTTCTTCACAAATGGTGAAATTTTCTCCAGAATTGATTGAGGAATATATTGCCAAAGCACCGTCACAATTCACGCTCCACGCACGAAATCCTGCGCACAATCTGGAAGTCGGCAAGAATTGGACTTTGTTTTCAATGGTGGGAAGTACGCCAAATTGTTCCGATACTGACAACGGAAGACGCCCCGGAAATTTTAAGGATTACCAAAATTTGATTCGTCTGGCGCAATATTTCAACATCATTCACATGACAGGAGGTTATCCGGTGGAACCAATTGATTTGCCGGCAAATACAAGACATTTGGATTGTGCCCTGACACATTTGACACTGACAGATAAAGTTTTTCACGCTTATTCTCTGGGGAAACAACGCATTTCGGACACAATCGATATGCTTTGCATTGGTCTGGGAACCTCACGGGAAGAACTCAAAACACGTCCCAGTCTCATTTCCATTATCAACACTTCATCACCGTTACGGCTGGATGGAGTAATGATTCAGGGAATGTTGGAAATGATCCGCAACGGGCAATCAGTTTGTGTGACACCGTTTACGCTTTCCGGAGCAATGGCTCCGATAACTTTGGCGGGGGCTTTATCGTTGCAAAATGCAGAAGCTCTGGCCTCTCTGGCTTTTACGCAAATGGAGGCTCCAGGTTCGCCGGTGATTTACGGCGGATTCACTTCAAACGTCGATATGAAAACAGGTGCACCGGCTTTTGGAACTCCGGAAATGGCCAAAACGACTTTGATCGGTGGACAACTGGCGCGACGTTACGGCCTTCCCTATCGTGCCTCCAATGTCAATGCCTGTAATACGGTTGATACTCAAGCCGGTTATGAGTCGATGATGGCACTTTGGCCAACGATCATGAGCCAATGCAATTTTGTCAAACATGCGGCAGGCTGGTTGGAAGGCGGACTTTGTGCATCATTTGAAAAAGTTGTTGTCGATGTTGAATTATTGCAAATGATGTCTGCTTTTCTGGATGAACTTTCTTTTTCCGAAAACGAAATGGCTTTTGAGGCCATTAAGGATGTAGGTCCCGGAGGTCATTTTTTTGGTACACAACATACTTTGGATCGTTACGAAACAGCGTTTTATCCGCCGATTCTTTCCGAATGGAACAACTTTGGACAATGGACGGAGGACGGTGGTTTCGACACCACTCGACGTGCCAACCGTATTTGGAAACAAGCCCTTGCCGATTATCAACAACCGATTTTGGAAGAATCGAAGGTTGAAGAACTGGAAGCCTTTGTTGCAAAACGGAAGGAAAATCCGGGAATTTCGATGCACTGAAAATGAAAATACCTGCACCAGACATTCCGGACGCACCGGACATATTGGCACACGCGACACTTCCACTTTACGATCTTCCGGAAGAGACGTATTCAAACGGATACTCTGTGGAAAGGACTTGCCAACTCATTCGGGAAAGTCTGTTTGGAAACGGCCAGTTACTGTACTGTAAAGAGTCAATCACAAAAAAGGCTCTTTCATCAATTTTCAAAAGGAAGGCTGAAAATTTAGCGGTAGTTGGTGATCTGCCCTGTTTTTTCGCTTGGCCTTGCGATAGCGGTAATCATCCTGCCAAGTTTAACTGAACCAATGTTTTTGCCATTTTCTGTAACGATTGCTTCGCTTACCTCAGCATTTGAAATAATCTGGAGCGCATCTTCGAGGATCATGTTACTTTCGATTTCAGGTCCGTTTTTCAATTTCTTGCTATCCATAATGGATGAAACTAGGACTACGCGACCACGATTTATGTCTTTGATGAAATCAGTCACATATTTATCAGCAGGATTCAGAACTATCTCCTGGGGAGTTCCTTTTTGAACGACAAGTCCATCACGGAGAATTGCTATATTTTCTCCTATTCGCAGTGCCTCATCAAGATCGTGAGTGATAAAGAGGATTGTTTTATGAAGTTCTTCCTGCAGACTCAGCAGCACGTCCTGCATGTCTGTTCTAATTAAAGGATCCAGAGCAGAGAAAGCTTCATCCATAAGAAGTATTTCAGCATCAGTAGCGAGTGCTCGCGCGAGACCAACACGCTGTTGCATCCCTCCGGAAAGTTGATTTGGATAATGTTTTTCGTAACCTGCCAGACCAACCCTGTCGATCCATTGCTGACTTCTTTCTGCAGCTTCCTGCCTTGAGACGTTTTGAATAGTCAACCCGTAACTCACATTCTCCACGATCGTATGATGCGGCAAGAGTGCGAATCTCTGAAAAACCATTGAGGCCGTGTGCCTCCGAAATTCGCGCAGCTCTAGTTTGCTCATTCCCAGTACATTTTGGCCACCTACAATAATCTCCCCAGATGTGGGTTCAATGAGCCTGTTGACGTGGCGTATGAGTGTCGATTTTCCAGATCCAGATAGTCCCATAATGACCTGGATACCCCTGGCAGGAATATCGATGTTCACATCATTGAGTGCTAGTACAGAGCCATATTTTTCGAGAAGTTCTTGCTTGGTAGTACCATTCTGTACATGGTTGATCATACCAGCAGGATCCTGCCCAAAGATCTTGTAAAGATTCTTGATGGTTACTTTTGTTTCAGACACCATGGGCACTTTCCAGGTGCTTCTGCATCCGTTTTCCAAATGATTGCGAGATCCTGTCAAATATAATAGCCAGTGCAACTATAGCCAAACCATTTAACATTCCAAGAGCCAGATACTGGTTGGAAACAGCACGTAGAACTGGCACCCCTAGGCCTTTCACGCCTATCATCGAAGCTATTACCACCATTGCCAAGGCCATCATAATGGTTTGATTAACACCTGCAAATATATTAGGCAAAGCTAGAGGAATCTGAACACCAAATAGTTTCTGACTGTAGCTCGCACCAAAAGATTCAGAGGCCTCTAAAACCTCTTTATCTACGAGACGTATTCCGAGATTCGTGAGCCTTACTATAGGTGGTAGAGCATAGATAAAGACTGCTATAAGTCCTGGTACCTTTCCAATCCCTAACAACATCACGACAGGAATCAAATAGACAAAACTTGGAATAGTCTGCATCACATCCAATACAGGATTGACCATGGACTGCAAACGATCAGATCGTGACATCAATATTCCAATTGGTATCCCTACTGAGATACAAAGCAAAGTGCAAATTGAAATTATAGCCAGTGTTGACATGGTATCTTCCCACATACCAAAATACCCGATTAAAAGAAAAGAACAAACTGTGCCTGCTATTACGAACCAGTTTCTGGAGCCAATCCAGGCCATTATAGCAATCACAAGTATAATCAGGGGCCAGGGGGCATTGATTAATAATTTTTCGAACCAAACAAGGAAATAAAGTAATGGATCAAAGAAGGTCTCTATTCCATCACCATATGTTCGTGAAAAATCCTTAAAACTTATATCCACGTACTTTTTAAATTCACGCAATTCCTGACGATCCATTGTCGGAATTTTTTCGAACCAGCTCATGGAAGTATCTTTTTGATGAAAGAATTAACAGACCCGCCGATCAAGAATTATTGGTCGGGCCTGTTAATTTTTTATTAGAGGGAGGATTTTACTTTTGATGCTACACTAGATGGAACCCACTTGGTCCAAACATCTTCGTGTTTCTGCAGAAACTCAACTGCTGCATCTGCACCGCCAGCTTGATTATCTGCCATAAAAACCAGCATACCATTCATAACAGGACCTGGATAAACACGCTTGCTAAAGTAGTCAGCCGCGGGTCCACCTGCCTTTTTGAAACGATCCGTAATGATAGTATTCACTACGGAATGTGTCCAAGAAGATGGCTTGGGGTTTGCGCATTCCTGTTCGGGCTTAACGATACAGCCATCCCAGTTTGCACTGCCTGCGAAAGGAACTCCAAAATCAACTGGTACCATGTTATACTTACCAATCAAAGAGGTTGGTGACCAGTAGTATCCGAACCAGTTCTCTCCTCTCTCTACAGCTTTAGCCATTGATCCATCTAGACCTGCTGCTGAACCAGGATCAACCAGAACCCAGCCTTTCTTTTCCATCTCAAAGGCACGGAAAAGGTTTGCATTAGCTAACTGACAGCCCCAACCTGCAGGACAGCCTACAAAGGCTCCTTTAGAGGGATCCTCTTTATCCGGGAATAGATCCGGACGCTTCATAATGTCCAAAGCAGTTTTCAACTGTGGATATTTTTTAGCGGTAGCAGGCGGAATCCACCAACCTTCACCAAGACCGGTAATTGGGGACGCGTTTGCAATATGCAGACGACCTTCACTTACAGCCTTTGCCAATGGGTCCCTGACTGCATTGGCCCACTGCTCTGCCGCTACATCAGGTTTCCCCTTTTCGTTCATTGACGCAAAGGTTGGCATTGTCGCTCCAGAAACAAGTTCAACCTCGCATCCATATCCTTTTTCAAGAATTATTTTGTCGACTTGAGCCATCAATTGGGCTGAGGCCCAATTCATTTCTGCCATAGTCAGAGAACCACAGGCAGCAAAAGATGTTCCAGTGATAACCATGCCGGCCATCAATACTAATGTTAATAACAAGGTATGTCGAATCATACGTTTCAACAAACTTTGTTTGTTTTGTAGTGTTTCAATCTCAAAAGACATAAAACAACTCCTTCTAAGGTTAATCGAACTGCTGAACCGTGTGCAACAACTCGTTCAAAAATCAAGCAATCTTCATTGATCACATGATTAAGACTGCAGAATTTTTCCAGTTCGCTATCACGTTTTCGGCCCATAATAGACTTGGCCTGATCAAAACCAGAAGAATCCGGCACTACTCCACGGTAACTTTAACGTTTTACCTTACAGCAGATAAAATTTAGATGTCAAGGATTTTTTGTAATTTTTCTAGAATAATTACATATTTCTTTGCCAAAGTGAACTCAACTCTATTTTTATATCACTTTTTCCTTAACTGCTATAACGGTAAATTCGAGGGGTTCTTTGACTGTGATATTTCGTTTTTGAAGAAAAATTATACCCGACATGAAATCTCCTGTCAGCTTGCAGACAAATATCTCCATTCCATGATTCATCCTGTATTAGTTTCTGTTAGAAAACTACTTCAGACTGTGTAATACCTGCATAATAGCAAAATGAATAATAGTAAATATCCACTTCCACTAAACTGATTACCATTAACTTTTACCAAGCAATAACTTTTTCAAAATAACGTAAAGTCACAACTAATTGCTTTTTAATTAATCGGAATTTAATATTCTTATTTTAAGTTTTTCGGAACTAATAGTTCTGTTTTTATCCTAATCTTTTTTCTCAATTATTTTTAACCCTAATTATAATTATCTTACTGTATTTTAATGCTATTATTTATTTAACATTATTTTTTTGTTTTATTGACTCCAGAATTTTATCTACCAAACTCAATCTAATTATAATAAACAGAACTATTAGTTCTTATTTTATAATTTATTTTATTATTATTTAATATTATCAGCTATTTATGACTTGGCATTGCGTATGCAAATAGTTGCGTACAGAATTCGAATCTTGAGAATTCTGTTATTTTTAAACTATTATAAGCAAAGTAGAAAATATGAAAGTACTTTTTGGAGAATATGACTCCTTAGAAAACAAAATGTTTATTGAATCAACCGACGATCTCCAAAACAGCTCAGGGCAAAAGACTACCTGGTCAATGGAAATTTTACCTCACAATATTAGAGATGTTTCGTTGATTCCAGAGTTTGTAAACGAAATTTATATTACCATGATTCCAGGTGCAGATTGCTGGGAAACTATTGAAGCAGCAAATGGAATTCAAGCAGCAGGGAAGCAGGCAATTCCACATATTGCAGCCCGTAGTTTTTCCGGTCCTGAAGTGTTAAACAAATGCCTATCCGGACTCCAGGATGCAGGAATAAAACGAGTTTTATTGATTGGCGGCGGAGTACCTAAACCAACTGGTAAATATGCTTCTGTGATGGATTTGTTAAAAACCGGCTTATTTGCAGAATATGGAATCAATTCTTTTGACTTTGCCGGACACCCTGAAGGTAATCCGGATGATCCAAAATCTGAGTATCACTTGCTGGAAAAACTTCAGTGGGCCAAAGATCGTGAATTTTCAGCCCGCATTGTGACACAATGGTCCCTTGATGCGAAAAAAACAAACGACTGGATTTCAGATCTGCGAAAAAAGGGAGTCAGTAATCCAATTCATATTGGAGTTCCTGGTCCATCGACAGTCAAAACATTAATACGTTTTGCCAAGGTCTGCGGTATCAAGGCTTCGACTCAGGTTTTAAGTAAGCAAGGATTGAACATCAGCAAATTAATGTTTGTCAATAATCCGGACAAAATAATTTCGGAACTTAGTGGCTACGATCAACTCCACCTTTATCCTTTCGGTGGAATCGCCAAATCTGCTGCCTGGCTCATTGAATGTCAAAGTATTAACAAATAGAGGCAAGTCAGGACCGGCCTCTAAGTCTCAAAACTGAACCCTTTACATGCCTCTTCCCTCAAAAGTTAGTGAAGCACGAGTTGTTTTTACTCCCTCTGGAAAACGCGGATATTTTCCAGTAGGGACTCCTTTATTACAGGCCGCACAAAATTTAGGTGTTGACATTGATTCGGTTTGTGGAGGTCGCGGAATTTGCGGGCGTTGCCAGATTGTTCAAGCTAAAGGAGAATTCCCCAAACACAGAATTAATTCCAAAGCAGAAAATATCTCGCCACTTTGTGAGACTGAGAAAGCATATGCAGAGCGTCCCAAAAAATCACTTGCAGAAGGCAGAAGACTCAGTTGTGCAACCAAAATATTAGCTGATTGTGTGATTGATGTGCCACCGGACAGTCAGGTACACCAGCAAATTATCCGTAAGGATGCAGAAGCCTTTGATATTGAAATCATTCCTCCAGTACAGTTGCATTACGTCGAAGTCTGGGAACCGAATATGTATGATCCTTCTGGAGATTTGCGCCGCCTGCGTGAAGCTCTTGAACGAGAGTGGCAACTCAAGAATTTACGCTTTGGTCCCGGAATGCTGTTGTCATTGCAAAGGGAGTTAAGAGAAGGTAACTGGAAAGTTACCGTAGCTGTGGATTATCTGGGACAGGTAATTGCGGTATATCCCGGCTTTAGAGAATCATTATGCGGCCTAGCCGTAGATATCGGATCAACCACAGTGGCGGCACACCTCTGCAATCTCAGGACCGGTGAGGTACTGGCTTCTGCCGGAGTGATGAACCCACAAATACGCTTTGGTGAAGATTTGATGAGCCGCGTTTCCTACGTGATGATGCATCCAGGAGGTGATCTTGAAATGACAAAAGTAATCCGTACGGCTATCAACGAACTTGCAGTAAATGTTACCACTCAAGCCCAACGGGAATTAGACGAAATAGTAGAAGTTTCATTTGTCGGCAATCCGATTATGCACCACCTCTTGCTGGGCATCAATCCGGTTGAACTGGGCGGAGCACCATTTGCTCTGGCCACCGATGAAAGTGTAAGAATCCGTGCACGAGATTTAGATTTAACTCTGCATACAAACACACGATGTTATGTTTTACCGTGCATCGCAGGTCATGTTGGAGCAGACACTGCAGGAATGATTCTCTCTGAAGCACCATATCAGCGGGAAGCAATAACACTGCTGGTCGATATTGGTACAAATGCAGAAATTGTTTTTGGCAACAATGAGCGTTTGTTGGCTGCATCAAGTCCTACAGGTCCGGCTTTTGAGGGGGCTCAGATTTCTTGCGGACAACGGGCCGCTCCGGGTGCGATTGAGCGGGTTCGCATAGACCGTGAAACTTTGGAACCACACTTTCAAATCATTGGCTGTGATTTATGGTCAAATGAAACCGGTTTTGCCAAAGCCAGTAAAAAGATTGGTGTCACCGGTATCTGCGGTTCAGGAATTATTGAAGTCATTGCTGAAATGTATTTATCCGGGATCCTCAGTTCAGACGGAGTCATTCATGGATCTACCTCAGAAAAAACCCCAAGAGTCGTTGCAGATGGACGTACATTTTCTTATGTTTTACATAAAGGAGATCAGGCAATTCATGTCACCCAAAATGATGTCCGAGCTGTACAACTGGCCAAAGCAGCACTCTATGCAGGAATCCGTTTGTTGATGGAACACCTGAAAGTAAAAATTATAGACCGTATCCGTTTAGCCGGGGCATTCGGCAGTCACATTGACGTGAAATACGCAATGGTCCTGGGACTGATACCGGATTGTGATTTGCTACAGGTCAGTTCCGCTGGTAATGCGGCCGGAACCGGTGCGAGAATTGCCTTGCTCAATTACGAATCCCGCAAGGAAATAGAAGAAGTAGTGCGGAAGGTTGAAAAAGTGGAAACTGCCGTTGAATCCAAATTTCAGGAGCACTTTGTAAATGCCATGGCTTTTCCGCACAAAACTGATTCCTTTCCGAACCTGGCAAAGGCCGTTGAACTTCCTGCCGAAACAAACACGAAAAACCATGCGGATACTGAAAATATTCGTAAAAAACGCCGGCGTAGAAAAAACTAATTATCTTTAGTTTACAGTGTACAGTTGAATCTTAACAATAGTGTTTTGCAAGAATATTAATTAGTGTATGATTTACTGAAAAAGTATTTCTTTTGTCATACCAGACTTGATTCTGGATCCAAATAGTCGATCTGCTCGAACACAATTTATTATACTATCTCAAGAAATTCCGTGGCTACGAAACATTTTCCATGGAATGGGAAAAATTTTTGAGATTGTTTCTACATTTAGTTTATTCGCTTGATAAAAGACAATTTATTTAGAAGACCCTGAGGAGTAACATAATGTCACAAAATAGTGGTTCCCGTATGGGAGGACGAAATGCCAGAAAAGCAAAAAGAGCATCGGCTCTCCCTGAAAATATGAAACCTGTCCGTCCGGGACTGGAAGGTGGACTCTATAAGCCTTTGAATGAGTCAGATTTGCCTCGTATTCATGAAGCAGTTTTACAAGTTTTGGAAACAATCGGTTTAGGGCAAGCCATTCCATCATGCATTGAAGCTTGCATAGCTGTTGGCTGCACGGTTGCAGAGAATGGACGCTTATTGTTTCCTCGTCAGGTTGTGGAAGATAGTTTGAAAAAAGCCGGACGCAACATCACACTTTATGGGGCGATTCCGAAACACGACATTCAATTGAGTGGGAAAAGAGTTTATTTCGGAACTGCAGGTGCCGCAGTGCATATTGTTGATCCTATCAGCCGTGAATATCGTGAATCTACAGTTGCAGATCTTTATGATATTGCACGGCTTTGTGATACTTTGGAGCACATCCATTTTTTCCAAAGGTCTATGGTGTGCCGGGATTTGGAAGATATTCGAGAAATGGATTTCAACACTTGTTACGCTTCTATTTCCGGAACACAAAAGCATGTAGGAACGAGTTTTTCTTTTCCGGAAACAGTCAATGAAGCAATACAAATGTTACATTTGATTTCCGGAAGTGAAACAGCTTGGCGGGAACGCCCTTTTGTAAGTATGTCGAGTTGTTTTGTGGTACCTCCTTTGAAATTTGCCGAAGATGCTAGCGCCTGTTTGGAAGCTGGAGTTCGTGGTGGAATGCCGATTTTATTACTTTCTGCCGGACAAGCGGGAGCAACTGCACCAGCAACTTTAGCACGTAGCATTGTACAGGAGGTTGCCGAAGTTTTGGCCGGGTTTGTTTATGTCAATGCAATTCAAGAAGGCTCACCTGCAATTTTTGGCACATGGCCTTTTGTTTCTGATTTACGTACAGGAGCCATGAGTGGAGGCAGTGGGGAACAAGCGATTTTGATGGCCGCTTGTGGTCAAATGGCGCAGTTTTATGATTTGCCTTCTGGAATTGCTGCAGGTATGACAGACTCTAAAATTCCTGATGCACAATCAGGATACGAAAAAGGATACACTGTTTCACTAGCAGCACATTCTGGAGCAAATATGGTGTACGAGTCTGTTGGAATGCAGGCAAGTTTGTTAGGCTGTTGTCCTGAAAGTTATGTGATCGACAACGATATGCTCGGCGCAATCAATCGTACTGTGCGAGGAATTGAAGTCAATGACGAAACACTGGCCATTGATCCGATTCGCGAAGTTTGTTTGGAAGGCCCTGGTCATTATTTGGGTCACGAACAAACTCTAAGCCGGATGCAAACAGACTATCTTTATCCATCCGTCGGAGATCGTGAAAATATCAATAACTGGATAGAACAAGGGTCAACTGATGTGGTGCAACGCGCACGAAAAATAGTTCAGGATACTTTAGAATCGCACTTTCCAAAAAATTGGGATGAAAAGATTGATGAAAAAATTCGGGAACAATTTCCTGTGCGTTTACCGAGAAAGAAGATGAAACAAAAGATTTCTTAATGGAAACCTAAATATTTTGGAGGAAATATAGAAACACACGCAAGAGTCGTCATCATCGGTGGCGGAGCAATGGGCGTGGGTCTGTTGTATCACTTGACAAAAGAGGGCTGGAAAGATGTCGTTTTGATGGAAAAAGGAGAATTGACTTCCGGCTCAACTTGGCATGCCGCCGGGTTAATTCCGCATTTTATCGGCTCCTTGAGTATGGCAAAAATCCATTATTACGGCTCAGAACTATACAAAAAGCTGGAAGCCGAAACTGGGCAAGCCACAGGTTGGCACGGATGCGGTGCGGTGCGGTTGGCCATCAATCAAGACCAAGTCGATTGGTTTCATTATGTCAAAGGTATTCTAGATCAAATCGGCGTGGAATGTCATTTGCTGGGGCCGGAAGAAATTAAGAAAGTGCATCCTCTGCTGAACACCGACGGCGTTTTGCTGGGGGCACACACCACAGGAGACGGACACACCGATCCCAGCGGTGTCACAAATGCTATGGCTATCGGCGCCAAAAATCGCGGGGCGGAAATTTACCGCAATAATCGTGTCACGGACATCAATGCTTTGCCTTCCGGAGAATGGGAAGTGGTTACGGAAAACGGAACAATCGTATGTGAACATTTAGTCAATGCGGCAGGTTCGTTTTGTTCGCAAGTTTCGGAAATGGTGGGACTCAAATTGCCGATGGTCAACATGGTTCATCAATATTTAATGACCGAAAGTATTCCGGAAGTTGCCCAGCTTGCAACCGAACTTCCGGTGGTGCGCGACCCACGATCTTCGTGCTATTACCGTCAGGAGCAGAGCGGTTTGATTATCGGACCGTATGAAATGCAAGCCGAAGCGTGGGGTTTGAACGGCATAGACTGGGGATTTGACAATGCGCTTTTGCCGCCGGATTTGGAACGCCTTGAACCGCATTTGGCTGAGGCCGCAAAGAGTCTTCCTGTTTTTGAAACTGCCGGAATCAAGAAAGTAGTCAGTGGTCCGATCACGCATACTCCGGACGGAAATTTCTTACTCGGCCCGGCTCCGGGATTACGAAATCATTGGATGTGTTGCGCTGCCAGCATCGGCATCACGCAAGGTCCAGGTTGCGGAAAATATCTAGCACAATGGATGGTTCACGGACAAACAGAAATCAATGTGCGGGAAATGGATCCGCGTCGTTACGGAGATTGGGCTTGCGGAAAATACACCCTCGATAAATCCATTGACGAATACGAACACATGTATGCCACGCACTATCCCGGTGAATTTCGTTCTGCCGGCCGTCCGGTGCGAACCACTCCGATTTATGAAAAACTGAAATCAATAGGTGGTGTTTTTGCGGAATCTTTCGGTTGGGAACGGGCGAAGTGGTTTGACCAAAAAGGCGAAGGTGAGCAATACAGTTTCCGGCGAAATAATTCATTTCCCGCCGTTGCCGAAGAATGTCGGGCAGTGCGGGAAAGAGTCGGTTTGATTGATATGACCAGTTTTGCCAAATATGAAATTTCCGGCAATGAAGTAGAAAAATTTCTGAATCGTATTTGCGCCAATCGTATTCCGAAAATCGGCGGTGTGTCTTTAGTTCACATGCTCACAGAATTGGGCGGCATCGAAGGCGAGGCCACCATTACGCGTTTAGAAGATAATTTATTTTATGTCTTATCCGCCGCTGTTGCGGAAATTCACGATTATGACTGGTTTTCACAACACATATTGCCTGAAGAAAATGTAAAAATCAGCAACGTCACAGATGATTACGGTGTGTTGCTCCTTACCGGACCGCGTTCACGAGATGCCCTTTCCAAACTGACGGATGCGGATTTGAGCAACAAAGAATTTCGCTGGATGCGTGGGAAGTCAATCGAAGTTTCCGGAATTCCACTTCACGCCCTTCGGGTTTCTTATGTGGGCGAACTTGGCTGGGAACTGCACCATCCTATGGACAAGATGGAAACGCTTTATGACGCTATCATGGAAGCCGGGGAGGAATTCGGTATCGCCAACTTCGGCACCTATGCGATGAATTCGTTGCGCATGGAAAAAGCATACAAAGGTTGGGGCAGCGAATTGACCACCGAAATTACACCTATGGAAGCCGGATTGGATCGTTTCGTCGATTTCAGCAAATGCTTCCTCGGACGCGAAGCCACGCTTTCCAGAAAATTGTTGGGTGTGAACACAAAACTGGTTTATGTTTCTGTGGAAACTGCCGATTCCGATTGTCTTGGCAACGAAACGGTTTTGAATCCGAAAGCTCCTTCTGGCGAAAATATAATCGGCGTCACCACCAGCGGAGCCTACGGACACACCGTCAGTCAAAGTATGGCATTTGCCTATGTTCAACCTAAATTTGCCGAAACTGGAACTAACCTTGAAATCCGTGTTCTTGGCCAAAACTGCTCCGCAACTGTTCTCAAAGAAGCAGCTTATGATCCGCAAAATTTACGCTTGCGTGACGTTTGATTTGAGCTCCTTTTTTGTAAACAATGGGATATTAACTTTACTTCTTTAGCTAATTGCAGAATGACAGCTTTGGTGCCTCATGGCAACTCAATCTTCCTTAGCCAAAAACGCCGTATAACAATTCTACACAGTTGACAGTTTTTCAGATGCAATTCAAAAACTACGGCCGATGGAAGACGTTGGCCTGACCAAAGTAAATATGAACATTAAGAACATGGAAGGAGGCTGTCTCTGTGGTGCTGTAAGATACTGTGTTTCTAGCTCTCCCTTTGCGACGGAATATTGCCATTGCGGCATGTGTCAAAAAGCTTCAGGTGCACCGGTTATAAGCTGGATGGACTTTCACACAAACGAGCTGAAATGGACGAAAGGCAAACCGACTAAATACAAGTCTTCAGAGTATGTCACTCGTGGATTTTGTGCGGAATGTGGATCATCTCTTAGTTTTTGCGATTCAAGGCATCCTGAATATATAACGCTGACGATTGCTTCGCTCGACAACCCAAATTTGGTCAAACCAACATATCACATTTACACTGATAGTCAGCTAAAATGGCTAACCATTGATGACGACCTTAAAAAGTTTTCAAAGGGTCCAGGAAAATCATCTTGAATAAATGGGATATGCTATTTAGTTCGTGTCACAAGTTCTCATATGATAATGAGGTTATTGACTGGGACTTATCATTTAAACCGAAGGGAGAGATCTGGTAGAGTGCTGCTACTGTAAAAGATTACTCACATATTTTATCGAATTATTTCATCGCATTATAACGTGTCTATTCGGCATCCTCATTTGCTAATGTTCTCTCTTCATCCAGAAAACCATCCAGACTCGCAGCCACCTGAGCACCTACCAGAATAACTATCCAGGAAATAAAGACCCAAACGAAAAGCAACGGTATTATGGCCAGAGCACCGTAAATTTCCTTATAAACAGGGAAATGAGTGAAATAAAGGGCAAAGGCGGATTTGGAAAGCTCAAACAAAACTGAGGCGATCATTGCTCCACTTAGAGCACTCCAGAAATGAACGCGGGTGTGTGGTACCAGCAAATAAACCAGCAGGAATGACGAGAAGGATCCTAGATAAGGAAGAAACGCTAAAAACAACTTACGGACAGCATACAGGGTGTTATCCTCAAAACCGGTTAAAGAAAACAGATAGGAGGTTGTCAGAAGACTGATACCTATCAGAACAGGAGCAATAGTCAGTACCACCCAGTATATCGAAAAGGAGACTAGTTGGCGACGGTTTTTGCGTACTCGCCAAATGTGATTCAATGTGTGGTCTATCGAAGAAATCAGCAGCAAGGCCACCAGAAAGAGGGCCACAAGACCTAACGATGTCATATTGGTTGCATTTTCCACAAATCGAATGAGATAGCCCTGAATTGCTTCGCCCAGAGTAGGCACAAAATACTTGAAGACAAATGATTCCACTTCACCCCGCCAATCCTGAAAAACAGGAAAAAGAGAAAAGACAGAAAATATGACCGCAAGCAGCGGTACGATCGAAAGAAGGGTGACAAATGAGAGATATCCGGAGTAGACTATGATCCTGTCTTCTTTAAAACGCTTGAAAAGATATCTGAGATATTTTTTGGTTATTTCAAATGTTGAAGACCAGTCTTTAATCATTTGCTAATCTTATTATAAGTTACATTTCCATATTATTTAAAAGAAGCTATTCCAATGCTGTACGATAATACTCTACATCTTCAGGCGGAAGCAGAGTATTTCCCAAAATCAAGTCTGCCGCTTTTTCTGCCAGCATCATCACCGGTGCATAAATGTTTCCGTTAGTTATGTAGGGCATAACGGAAGCGTCAACCACTAGAAGGCTTTCCACTCCGTGAACCTTCATACTTTCCGGATCCACAACTGACATGTCATCTGTCCCCATTTTACAGGTGCAAGATGGATGCAGCGCGGTTTCTCCATCTTTGCCAACCCAATTCAATACTTCTTCGTCACTTTTAACTTGCGGCCCGGGTGACAACTCTCCGGCATTAAATTCACCAAAAGCCGGTTGATTCAAAATATTGCGTGCGCAACGCACCGCTTCACCCCACTCCCGACGGTCCTGCTCGGTGGACAAATAATTAAAGCGTAGTTTGGGATAGACTCTAGGGTCAGTGGACTGAATTTTAACTGAGCCTTGCGCATCGGAATACATTGGTCCAACATGGACCTGGTAACCATGTCCTGCTCCGGGAGATGATCCATCATAACGTATAGCAAGAGGTAAAAAGTGAAACATGATGTTTGGGTATTTTTCCTGTTCGTTACTGCGGATAAAACCTCCTGCCTCAAAATGATTGGTGGCGGCCGGACCTCTGCGATGAAAAAGCCATTGATAACCGATCAAGGGTTTGTTCCACCATTTTAAAGCCGGAGCCATTGATACAGGTTTTTTACAGGCATATTGAATATAAACCTCTAAATGATCCTGCATATTTTCCCCCACACCCGGCAAATCCTGAACAATTTCAATTCCAAGTTTTTTCAGTTCATCAGCATTTCCGATTCCGGAAAGCTGCAAAAGCTGAGGGGAGTTGATTGCCCCACCACAACAAATGATGCAACCAGCATACACTTTTTCGGAACGTCCCGGACTCCTGGAAAACTCTACTCCAACAGCACGCAATGAAGACTCGCGGTTTTTCCCTTCAAATAGAATTTTGGTGGTCAGTGTCCGGCACTGAACAGTGAGATTCGGACGCTTTTTAATCGGATGCAGATATGCCCGTGCGGCACTCATTCGCCGTCCACGATGTATGTTCCTATCAAAACGTGCAAAACCTTCCTGTTTGTAACCGTTAACATCGTCCGTTAATGAATAACCTGCTTCCTGTACGGCTTCAAAAAAAGCACTGAACAAAGGATTTTCACATGGCCCTCTTTCCATAATCAATGGTCCGTCAGCGCCCCGGAAATCATCTCCGCCTGCCAAACAATTTTCCATACGTTTGAAATATGGCAGACAGTGTGAGTAGTCCCAGTTTTTCATACCGGCGTCGCCGGCCCATCGCTGGTAGTCCATCGGGTTTCCGCGCTGGAAAATCATACCATTAATACTGCTTGAACCACCCAGAACTTTACCACGCCCATGGAAAATGCGCCTGTTGTTCATGAAAGGTTCCGGTTCTGATTCATAACACCAATCATAGTATTTGTTACCGATAGGAAAAGTTAAGCCTGCAGGCATGTGGATAAAAATGTCCCAAATATAATCCGGCCGGCCGGCTTCCAGTACTAAGACTTTGTGTGAAGGATCCTCGCTCAAACGGTTAGCCAATGCACAACCAGCTGAACCACCGCCAATGATGACTGTATCGTAAATAAATTTTGGCATGCAGTAACTTTATTTACCTTGGTTGATTATTCATCATGTTCATTTAACTGCATCTGGAAAAGACTGCCAAAGTTTTCCGGGCAATCCTGAATACCAGCTAAACGAAGTAAATGCCAGGCCAGAGCATGATTGCTTGAGGTGACAGGTATACCCAGGCGTGCTTCTGCCGTTTCGATAATTGATGCTACCCGCAAATTTGTGCAAGAAACAAATACACCATCACAATCATCGCGATCACCAATCTTTTCAATTGCTTCAAGAATTGATTCTGGGTCAATACGACCGACAACAAAATCGTCAGATTCAAAAAAAGATCCTGTTACTGG
The DNA here is from genome assembly GCA_902513935.1 of uncultured SAR324 cluster bacterium. The sequence continues at coordinate 4,079 of CABXOR010000004.1, read as the reverse complement.
AATTTCAAAGCCGGAAACTAGAAGATTATCTCGCATTGTAGTAGTAATTCCTGGATCGTATGGAGTAAGAAAAGCAACGCGCTTGATACCCAGTGCGTGTAAAGCAGCTTTACAGGCAGTCAATGGATTTGAGGTAGGTACATCGGGATGTACAACTTGGATGGCCTTTTCAACATTTTTTTCACCAATAATAGTTGAACCAGAAGTACAACCATAGCCGATTACATCAAAATTGAATAAGGCAGGAAGTAAAGCAGCAGCAACCGGTAATTCTTCTTCCATGTTAGCCAGGTTTTCCTTCGTTACTTCCATTTCGTTGGGAATACGTGAATGATAAAGCGCGACACCTGCCAAATTTAATAAATTAGCAAATTCATGTTCCAGAGTTTGATCTGTTCGAAGCACAATAATCCCGATATTTGCCCGGTTTCCCAGGCCTGTATCAGTCTTAAACTCTAATTCTAAAATACTATTTTGACTCATCTTGGAAGATCCACTTAGGTGTAAACAAATAAAACAAAGCCTTTTTTAGAACAATTCAAATACAAATATGAAATATTAGAACTTAGGTGAGAATGTAACAGGGATACTAACAATCATTTTTCTCAAGCACAAGGCGGAACCAATCAAGTTAATAAACCAATACATATAACGGTCTCGCAATAAGTCTGAAATCAACACTGGAATTTATATCATAGGGAGGAATCTTCATGATATTAGTTAAGTAGTTTTTTCAAGATTTCTCGCTTAGTTCTAAATTAAACGGTTTTTGGTCTTTAGAGAACGGCATCTATATTAAAAGAAATAACGCAATAATCCGGGGTCTTTTATTAAGAATGTCTGGCCATCAGTATTAAATCGGAACTCTTAATTCTTATATTTTACATTTAGGAACTCATAGTTCCGTTTTTGTAGGTCAGCAGAGATGATGATCTAGTTTAATCAATTAGTATTTATGCATATAATATTATTAATTATTTTTTATACAAATTCGTGTATTTGCACGCTAATACTTTTTAGATGCCTATTTTAGCCAATACTTCACTTTATTTAGCAGAATTGTAAGTTCCTGTTTTTTAATATAATATAATTTTATAATGTATTATCAATGTTTTATACTTTGGCATCGGGTATGCAGAATAGACAGATCGTGTTGATTCAGAATACCAGATAAAGATACTATAAAATAAACGAAATATTTCCTTCAATATTGAAATAGGTAATTTTGTATACAACAACTTCTATTAAACAGGGCCGATCATTTGTCATTATCGCAGGTCTGCTATGGAGTGCCGGAGGCCCTCTGATACGATTGTTGGAGGGTGCTTCTGAGTGGCAATTTTTATTTTACCGCTCGATTGGATTAGCAACTGCTCTGTTTTTACTGATAATAATTAAAAGTCCAAATACCATAACTCAGTTCAAAAAAGCTGGTATAGTGAGTGTAATTGGAGGACTGTTTCTCTCTTTAGCTTTTGTTACGTTTGTTTTTTCAGTCACTCATACAACGATTGCAAACGCTCTTTTTATCGGCCCAGGCGCCGCCCCTTTCATTGCCGGATTATTGGGGTGGATTTTTTTAAGAGAGAGGATTGATAAAACTCAATGGACAGCTATGACAGTAGCCGCTATTGGCATCCTGCTCATGATCCAGGATGGATTGTCGGGAGATATACTTTTTGGTAATTTAACTGCTTTTGCAGCTGCAGTAGGTTTTGCGGGTTTTACCGTTTCGCTGCGCTGGGGAAGAAATGGAAATATGTTACCAACTGTTTTTTATGCAGGACTGTTTACGGTATTTTTCAGTGCGTTTGCAGCAGTGTTTTTAAACGAAGGACTTTCTATCTCGCGTAACGATTTATTTATTGCCACAGGATTTGGAGCATTTGGGCTGGGCTTCGGAATGGTTTTGTATGTTGCTGGATCATACAAAATACAAGCGGCAGAATTGGTTTTACTCAGTTTGTTAGAAATTATTTTGGGCCCGATTTGGGCTTGGATGTTTTTTAGTGAATTACCGACATCGTTGGCCATGATTGGAGGCGTAATTTTGCTCTCAGCGATTCTCTTTCAGACTTTTTCAGGAATGGGAATATTTCAAAAAAAACTTCAAACTGTGACAGTCAAAACAATGCAATAATTGGATAAATCATGGCAGATCGAAAACATAGAGGTCGTACCGGACGTTCCGGAGGTGGAAGAGCAGCAAAACAGGCCGAGCGAAGTGTCCCGGTGACGAAAGGAGTGCCGTACATTACCCGCAAAGTTCCAGTTTATGAGGTATTGGATGAGGACGGATTGTCCTTGATTGAAAACAATGCGGAAACCATTTTGCAGGAAATTGGTGTTGAATTCCGAGGCGACGCTGAAGCTTTGCAAATGTGGAAAACAGCAGGAGCGGATATTGACGGTGAGCGTGTTCGGATTCCCAAAGGATTGTGCAAAAAATTGATTCAGGACAGTGCACCACCAGAATTTACGCAACACGCCAGAAATCCGGAAAGAAACGTCCGGATCGGTGGAAAAAACATGGTTTTGGTTCCGGCTTACGGTTCACCGTTTGTACGGGATTTAGAGAAAGGAAGGCGTTATGCCACGCTTGAAGATTTTCAAAATTTTGTAAAACTTGCTTATTCGACTCCGTATTTGCACCATTCCGGAGGAACGATTTGTGAACCGGTGGATTTGCCTGTCAACAAACGGCATTTTGACATGGTTTACACGCACATACGTTACAGCGACAAACCGTTTATGGGTTCGGTCACTGCACCGGAACGGGCGCAAGATACAGTCGATATGGCAAAGGTTTTATTTGGTGAAGAATTTGTACAAAATAACACGGTCATCACAAGTTTGATAAACGCTAATTCACCGTTGGTTTGGGACGCAACCATGATTGGCGCATTGAAAGTTTATGCCCTAAATAATCAGGCTTGCGTCGTTTCTCCATTTTGCATTGCCGGAGCCATGTCGCCCGTTACGGTGGCGGCAACAGCGGCGCAACTTTATGCAGAAGCACTTTCCGGAATGGCTTTCGCACAGTTGGTTCGTCCGGGTGCGCCAGTGATTTTCGGCACATTTTCCAGTTCGATGTCGATGCAGTCCGGTGCACCGACTTTCGGTACTCCGGAACCGCAATTAGTGCTTTATATTGTAGCTGCTTTGGCGCGGCGTTTGGGTGTTCCTTTCAGAAGCGGCGGCGGTTTAAATAGTGGAAAAATCGCAGACGCGCAAGCGGCTTATGAAGCTGCCAACACTTTGCAGCACGCCATGCTCTCCGGAGTGAATTTCATGCTCCACACTGCAGGTTGGCTTGAAGGAGGACTGTCAATGGGTTACGAAAAATTCATTATGGACATTGATCAAGCCGGAATGATTCACGAATTTCTCAATGGGGTTGATCTTTCCGAAAACGGTCAGGCATTGGATGCGATTCGCGAAGTCGGACCCGGAAAACACTTTTTGGGATGCGACCACACACGAGCCAATTTTGAAACAGCGTTTTTCCGTTCCAGCGTTGCCGACAACAACAGCTTTGAACAATGGGAAGCCGACGGCGGTTTGGATACGGCACAACGAGCCAATAAAATCTGGAAAAAAATGCTCAATGATTATGAAATGCCGACCATCGATCCAGCAGTCGATGAAGCACTTTTGGACTTTATCCGTCAAAGAAAAGAATCATTTCCGGATGCAAATTATTGAGAATAATGAGTACAGCTGATCCACTTTTGCAGCCGTTTCAACTCAAGCATTTACGCTTGAAAAATCGGATTATAAGCACCAGCCACGAACCTGCTTATTCCGAAGACGGATTGCCCAAAGAGCGCTATCGGCTCTATCACGAGGAAAAAGCCAAAGGCGGTATTGCGATGACGATGTTCGGTGGTTCAACTTTGGTTGCTCCGGATTCGCCTCCTGTGTTTGGGAATTTGTATGCAGGAAATGACAAAATCATTCCACACTTTCAAGAAATGGCGGACTGTGTACACAAACACGGTGCTGCATTGATGTGTCAAATCACACACTTGGGTCGTAGAAGTGTTTCCAATGCAGGGGACTGGCTGCCGATTGTCGCT
>CABXOR010000003.1 GCA_902513935.1 uncultured SAR324 cluster bacterium | reverse complement strand
AATCAACACATTCTTGTGCATGTTTTATGGCATTCCTGAATGTATGCACTTTTGAATTTCCGTGACATATAATTACGATTCCATTTATTCCAAGTAAGGAGGCTCCGCCAACTTCCGAATAGTCAGCCCGTTGTCGCAGTGCCTTGAAGGGACCTTTCATTGCCAGATATCCAAACTTTGAAAGTAATGAGTTTTTTACCTCTTCGCGAAGGATACTGCTTACAAAATCGAAAGTACCTTCTGCGACTTTGAGTGCAATATTTCCAACAAAACCGTCGCATACTACGACATTCACCTTGTCTCGGAACATGGCCTTACCCTCAATGTTTCCAACAAAATTAAGCGTACTTTGTTCCAGGAGATCATAGGTTTCTTTAAGTGCAAGATAACCCTTCCCCTCTTCTTCACCATTGTTAAGCAAAGCAACTCGCGGATTTTCCAGGTGCAGATACGTACGTGCATACGCATCACCCATTAAGGCAAACTGAAAAAGGTAAAGAGGTTTACAATCTGTGTTTGCCCCTGCGTCCAGAAGAACAAAGGGATGATTGCGATGAACAGACGGCATGATTGAAGCAATTGCTGGACGCTCAATGCCTTCGATTGATTTGAGAACAAACTTTGCGGTAGCCATTGATGCACCTGTATTTCCTGCACTGACAACTGCTTCAGCCTCACCGGCTTTTACAAGATCAACTGCTACCCTGATAGATGAATGCTTTTTTTGACGCAAAGCTGAGGCGGGAGATTCATTCATTTCCACCGTTTCAGTGGAATTAACGATGCGTAATTTGTCGGAATCGTAATTTTGAAGCTTCAGCGTTTCTTCAATTTGTTCAAACGCTCCAACCAAAACAACCTCAATGCCAAAGTCATTGACGGCTCGTACGGCAGCCTCAATCTGGACCGATAAAGGACTATCTCCTCCCATTGCGTCAACGGCAATTGCCATACTGTTTTCCGGGTTGCTGCTGATGAGTGAAAGAGCTGCAAAAACAGCTCAAGATGCTTTAATTTCGATGACTTCGACGCCCTTATAAAATCCACATTCGGGGCAAACTCTATGAGGACGGATCAATGCATGACAGTTGGTACATTCTGAGAGGGCTGATTCTGGAATTTTGATGTGTCCCCGTCTGTGATCACGTTGACTGCGCGAGGTTTTTCTTCTTGGTACGGCCATGGTTCGTTTGTGTTTGTGTTAAAATTCTATTTAGATCAATGCTTGCCATTAAATGCTGATAACGTTTTTTTGTTCAGCTTAACCTTCTGCAGCCTGAATTTCTTCAAGAGTTCGTGCAGTAGGGAGAGGATCTTTTGCTTCTTCGATTATTGGATACTCTTCGCATTTTTCTTCATTTAATGCAGTGTAACTTTCCCATTTTTCCGGAACATCCACATCTGCATAAATTGCTTCCACGGGACATTCTTCAACGCAGGCATTACAATCAATGCAGGTTTCCGGATTAATGTACAACATTTCAGGCCCTTCGTGAAATGCCTCTACAGGACACACTTCCACACAGTCTGTATATTTACATTTTTCACAGTTTGCAGTTACAGTATAAGTCATCGACTACTCCTCTTTTAAAGACGGTCAAAAAGTTTTCACTAGCTTAATTTTTGATGGTTTCCAAATCATCATAACCTATTATGTTGGAGTATAAACGACATAATAACAAGTTTTATTACAAAACATCATGCTGCCCAATATTTTATTCGTAGCGTAGAGGGTCAACCGGATTGAGACGGGAAGCTTTTGTGGATGGATACAGAGTCACAAGTACACAAATCAATAAAGAAGCAGCAGTAGTTATTAGGACATCTGTCCAATCAATCAATACAGGGATCCTGTTTCCACCAGGATAAACTCCTGCAGGAATATCAATAATGTCAAAGGTCATAATTACCCAGCAGATAGCCAAACCTACCAACACTCCGCTGATTGTCCCCAGCGAGCCGATAACTAATCCCTGAAAGAAAAATATGCGCTGGATACTGGAATCTTTTGCACCCAAAGCTTTGAGAATTGCAATTTCCCTGGACTTTTCCAAAACCAGCATAACCAGTGAACTGATGATATTGAAAGCAGCCACAACAATGATGATTATGAGAATGAGAAACAGACCGATTTTTTCCAGTTTCATTACCTGAAAGATACTTTTGTTTTCATCCGCCCAATTACTGACAACATATTCCACACCTATTTCTGACAATTCCATAGCAATTTCCGGAGCGGATCCCGCATCTCTGATACTCACCCCCAGACCCGTTATTTTGTCGTCCATGCGGTAAATTTTTTGCAGTAGCCTGTAATCAATAAAGGCTAACACTTCATCATAACCGGAAATTCCTGATTCGAAAATACCGATCACCTCCAGTTTTTTGATTCGGGGAACATCGCCAATCGGAGTCATGCGTTGCTCGGATGAAACCAGCTTGACTGTATCTCCTACCCCGGTCTCCAGTTGTCGAGCCAATTTTGCTCCCAGAATAATTCCGTCTTTAAGACGATTAATCCTAGCATCGAGGTGTGAGAGTCTATGAAGCAATTTTTTTGAAATAAGCGCCTGTTTTTCCAGGGGTGGGGCAAAACCGTAAACTTCTTCGCGTAAAAATGAGGAGATTTTTGTAACTTCTGATTCCTGTCCAGGATCAATTCCACGGAGAAGAGCACCTTTGGGCTGTTTGCGTCCGGTTAGAAGTGCTTGCTTGAAAATGTAGGGTGCAACACCTTTTACTTCAGGATGCTCCATCAAACGTTTTTGCAGTCCGGAATAATTTTTCATCGTGTCATCCCAGGCAAAAACAGTGATGTGCGGTAATGAACCAGTTACGGCATCCCGTAAATTTGTGCGGAAACCGTTCATTACTGAGGTTGAAACAATGAGGGCAACCACACCTAATGCCACGCCCCCAATCGAAATCCAGGTGATTACTGAAATTGAACGATCACGGCGGGGAGAAAAAAGATAGCGTTTACCTATGAAAGTTTCGTAGCGCATCAGTTAATTTGCCAGTTTTTTACGCACAATATCCGGTGCTTTAGCCAATGCATCTGCAAGTTTTTGAGGTGCTTTGATGCCCGCTTGAGCCATGTTTGGTTTCCCTCCACCACGCCCTTCTGCAAGTTGCGCAACGGTATTCACCATTTCGCCAGCTTTAAATCCTCTCTTAATCAAATCATCGGAAACTACACAAAGCAAGGTGCTTTTTCCATTATCGTCGGAACTCCCAGAAGTGGTGGTTGCCAGCCACGCCACACCAGAGGGTAATTGTTCCCGGACTGCCTGCCCCACGTTCCGGAGAGTATCAGCCGAATCGACTTCAATTTCTGTTGCCAGGACTAAAATTCCTTCCACTTCTTCCGCTTTTGCTACCAGTTCAGACACTCCGGCAAGAGCACTTTCGCTTCGCAATGCTTGAAGTTCTTTTTCCAATTGTCGTTTTTCTTCTGCAAGTATTTCGACCATTTCAGGCACCTGTGCTTCAGGAACATTCATCAATTGGCGTAAAGAGCGTGCAACTCTGCCATGTTCCTGGTTCATTAATTCTGCTTTCTGTCCTGTTACAGCCACAATCCGCCTTATTCCGGAAGCAATTGCTTCTTCAGAAAAAACTCGAAACTGTCCGATTTGTCCAGTTGCTTTAACATGACACCCTCCGCAAAGTTCTTCTGAAAAATCGGATATTTTTACCACACGTACTACATCTCCATATTTTTCTCCAAACAATGCAGTGATTCCGGAATCAATTGCTTCCTGAAATGGTGTTTCGAAAATATCTGTTGGAATGTTATCACGTATAACAGAGTTGACAATATTCTCAATTTCTTCCAGTTGTTCTACGCTAACTTTTTCAAAATGAGTGAAATCAAATCGTAAAATATCCGGATTTACCAATGATCCGGCTTGAGTAACATGTTCACCCAAAACTTGACGTAAGGCTTCGTGCATCAAGTGAGCAGAAGTATGATTATTGGTTGTAGATAAACGTAATTTTTCATCTACAGTTGCAATCATTGGAGAGTCATCCGGGGCATCGATTCCCTTTTCGGGACTAACAGCTTCACAAAAGTGGATGATTGAATCTCCTTGTTTTTGCACGTCGACAACATTCCATAATTTTTTGTCTGCCACTGATTTTCCGATTTGTTCCAAGATCCCATAATCACCAATCTGTCCTCCAGATTCTGCGTAAAATGGTGTGATGTCCAAAATAAACTGCCATTGTCCCTGATCGTTGAGGGAATGTCTCCGCAATTTTGATTTGGTCTGGAAGGAATCATAGCCCACAAATTTAGAATCTGCTCCTTTTGAAATTTCTGTCCATTTATCAAGTGTAGCCTTAAATTTTCCTGATTCACGGGCACGGGTGCGCTGTTCTTTCATTAATTTTTCAAAGACTACTTCATCAACTCCAAAACCGTGTTCTTCACACATAAGTCTTGTTAAATCAACGGGAAAGCCGTAAGTGTCATAAAGTTTAAAAGCGTTTTCTCCAGATAGTTCTTTTGCAGAAATTGTTTCTGAAGCTGTAGCCATTTTTTCAAATATTTCAAGACCACGATCAAGCGTCAATCCGAAACTGGTCTCCTCTGCCTTTATTATATTTTGTACATGTTTTTGCTGCTTGTTGATTTCCGGAAAGGCCTCACCCATAACTTCTGACAGAATGGGCACCAGCTTATAAATAAACGGTTCGTGCATATTCAAGACACGTCCGAAACGCGTTGCTCTGCGTAACATTCGACGCAAAACATATCCGGGTCCTTCGTTGGATGGTAAGGCACCATCTGCAATGGCAAAACTCAGCGAGCGCAAATGATCTGCAATCACACGATATGCAACACTAACTTCCCCACCGGAATCTGTTTGTCCGGTGACTTCGCTGATGCTGTCTAAAATTGGAATAAAAAGATCTGTACTGTAATTGGAATCCACTTCTTGAAGAACACGGCAAATTCGCTCTAGGCCCATTCCGGTATCTACATGCTGTGCCGACAATGGTTCAAGGTGGCCATCTGGAAAGCGCTGATATTGAATGAAAACCAGATTCCACAACTCAACAAAACGCCAGCAGCCCTCGAGATTGATGGAGCAATCGTGTTTGTCTGAATGCGGGCAGGTACCTTCGCCCAAATCGATGTGGAGTTCAGAACATGGTCCGCAGGGGCCCACTTCTCCCATTTCCCAGAAATTATCTTTTTTGTCAAAACGTAATACCTGATCCGGATTGATTCCGGTAGACTTCCGCCAGAAGTTTTCTGCTTCCTCATCGGGAGCCACACCGTCTCCGCCCTCAAAAACTGTGGCCCACAATTTGTCTTTTGGAAGCCCCCAAACTCCTGTCATTAATTCCCATGCCCATTCAATGGCCTCTTTTTTAAAATAGTCTCCGAAAGACCAATTGCCGAGCATCTCAAAAAAAGTGTGATGGTAATTGTCATGCCCTACATCTTCCAGGTCATTGTGTTTCCCACTGGCTCGGATACATTTTTGAGAGTTTACTGCACGATTGTAATCTCTGACACCGGTTCCCAAAAACACTTCTTTAAACTGTGCCATTCCTGAATTAGAAAAGAGCAAAGTCTGATCGTCATTGGGAACTACTGGAGCACTGCGCACAAAACGGTGTCCTCGTTCTTCAAAGAAAGAGATGAATTCCTGCCGAATTTGTTTTGAGCTTTTCATGATTCGATTTAAAAAAACTGTATTTTTTAGTGAACCGATGTTTGAGGACGGGAGGCGGGAATGGGTTTGAAAGTAATCAGATCCAACCGGCTGACATCGGGGCAGGCGGTACCAAAATGCAAAAAATCAGCGAGCCATGAATTCGACTACCAAGTGATCCTCAACGTCGATAGGTATTTCCTCACGATCCGGAATCTGTACAAGCGTACCGGAAAATTTCTTTGTGTCACGCTGAACGTATGCTAATTTCTGTTCAAAGAAATTGAACCAATCCTTGTATCGGTCTATTTTTTGACTTTTTTCTCTCAGTTGAACAATGTCACTAGGCTTTATCTGATAACCAGGTTTATTGACTTTTTTACCGTTTACTGTGATGTGGCAGTGAACAACCATCTGTCGGGCGGCACGTAATGTTCCTGAAAAACCCATACGAAAAGCCATGTTGTCTAACCGCGTTTCGAGAGTTTGAACGAGTGCAACGTTGGTTTGGATCCGGCCCCTTGCCGCTTTGTCGTAATAACGACGTAACTGTTTAGAACTGATTCCGTAAAAGGCTTTCAGCTTTTGAGTCTCTCTCAACTGTAGACCAAAAGGGGAGATCTTTGCTTGACGGCTTGCTCCATGCTGTCCTGGACGATTAGGACGACGACTCAATGTAAGTGCTGCACTTGGACTTCCTATTACATTAATTCCCAAAGCACGGCAAACCTTATGTTTTATTGTGGATTTTCCTGGCATATATTTATTTTCCGTTCAGATGGCACCTTTGGAGGACTATAGAATAACAACAATTTAGAGAAAAATTATCTCGCAAGTTCGCTCTCTGTGTAAAATTCTCAGGATGCCATCCCATGAAATGGGTCCGACTGAATCTCCATACGTCAAAGAGAACATTAAATAGACTGCTGATTATCTATGAAAAAATGAATTAAGTCAATTGAAAATGAAATTTTTTTATAAAGTTTATTTGGTCAACTCTTTAAAATTCAAGATTGTTCTTGACATATCGTCAGAGAAGACTAAACTCCGTTTCTTGAATATTATTTCCAAACTAAAAAGCTTTCTAGTATTTTGTCAAATCAATCCACCATTCTCCAAGTCGAAAATTTAAGCACACGTTTTCACACCCAGGATGGCCTGGTCCACGCAGTCAATGGAATCAGTTTTGAATTGAAGAAAGCAGAACTGCTTGGAGTAGTTGGTGAAAGCGGTTCCGGGAAAAGCGTGACAATGATGTCACTCCTCAAACTTCTGCCCATGCCTCCCGCGGAAATCGTTTCCGGAATGGCAAACTTTGAAGGTCAGGACTTGATTCAGCTTGATTTTAGGGATCTCAGGAAAGTACGGGGTGGTAAAATTGGTTTCATTTTTCAGGATCCAATGACGTCACTCAATCCAGTTTTGAAAATTGGATATCAATTGGCAGAACCGATGCGTGAACACTTGGGAATGAGCAGGAAGAAAGCTCGTCAACGCTCGGCGGAACTTTTGGATTTAGTTGGTATTCCAATGGCTGAAAACCGCCTAAATGATTTTCCACACCAGTTTTCCGGAGGAATGCGCCAACGGGTCATGATAGCCATGGCCCTGGCCTGTGATCCTAAAGTACTGATAGCCGATGAGCCAACTACAGCCCTTGATGTGACCATACAGGCGCAAATACTGGACATCGTTAAAAAGCTTCGTAAAGAACTCGGTATGGCAATTATCTGGATCACACACGACCTTGGTGTTGTCGCAGGAATGGCAGATCGGGTGGCGGTAATGTACGGAGGATATATAGTTGAAGAAGGAACGGTGGACGAACTATACAGTAATCCAAAACATCCTTATACACAGGGCTTGCTGAAAACGTTGCCTAATCTGGGGGGTAAACGTGTAGCACGCTTGGAAAGCATAGAAGGTCAACCTCCAAATCTATACAATAAACCAACAAGTTGTCCTTTTGTACCGCGTTGTACCCATACCATGGATCGTTGCCGACGGGAAAATCCTGTGTTAACTAAAAGAAAAGAGAATCATAAAGTCGCCTGTTGGTGGGATCCTGAATCCAGAGTGAACGAATGACAAATGAGAATAATAAGGATTTGCTGAAGGTTGATGGACTGGTAAAACATTTCCCGATTACCCGTGGAATTTTTCGCAGGGAAGTCGGTAGTGTTAATGCAGTTGACGGTATTACTTTCGAAATACAGGAAGGTGAAACTTTGGGTTTGGTAGGCGAAAGCGGGTGCGGAAAATCTACTGCCGGTCGGGTTATTCTTCAATTAATTCCAGCTACTGCAGGAAAGGTTTTTTTCAAAGGACGAGATTTCACCTCTCTCGATAAGGAAGAATTACGCAAACAACGCCAGCAGATGCAAATGATTTTTCAGGATCCGCAGGATAGCCTGAATCCAAGGATGACGGTAGGTAGCATCATCAGCGAACCGATCAATGAACATAAAAATTTTCAGTCTGAAGAGCGACTGGAACTTGTAGAACAACTCCTGATTTCAGTCGGGATGAACCCAAAATTCACAAATCGTTATCCCCATGAATTTTCTGGTGGTCAACGTCAACGAATAGGCATTGCCCGTGCACTGGCCTTGAGTCCGGATTTCATCATCTGTGATGAACCAATTGCTGCACTGGATGTTTCAATTCAAGCACAAGTAATTAACCTTTTAGAGGATCTTCAGGAAAAATATGGACTGACCTATTTGTTCATCTCACACGATTTGAGCATGATACGCCACATTGCCAATCGAGTAGCTGTGATGTATCTTGGACGAATAGTCGAACTGGCTTCAAGCCAAGATCTCTATTTAGCACCTCTTCATCCATACACTCAGGCTTTGCTTTCCGCAGTTCCAATGCACGATCCAAAAATAGAAAGGAAACGTAAGCGCACTATCCTGGTTGGAGATGTACCAAGCCCTGCTGATCCGCCTTCAGGTTGTAACTTCAGTACACGCTGTCCTAGGGCTGAGGATCGCTGTTTCAAGGATGTTCCGGAATGGAGAGAAGTTTCTCAGGGGCATCAGGTTGCTTGCCATTTAGTGTAATTAAAAAATTAGTTTGACAATTTATAAAATAACCTTATAATGTCTCGACTTTCTGTAAAAGAGCATTATGAAATGGTTCTGAATGCAGTAAGTTAAAAAAAGAAGGTTTCCTGCCTTATTTTGTAGGACGCCTCGTCAACAGCATTCAGAATTATTTTGAATGTCAATTGCGGTCGGTTGCCCCTTTTCTTCTGGCCATTAACTCACATGATAAGGTGTATTATGAGGTATATAATTAGCATCCTGCTGACCCTCGCTATAGCAGTGGGAATAACAAGTCCCGTCCAGGCCAAACGTGGTAGTGACGGTCAATTGAACTTGCTCTATTGGCAGGCTCCTTCAACCATGAACCCCAACCTTTCCGGTGGAACCAAGGAACTGGAAGCCTCTTCGGTCGTTCTTGAACCTTTAGGTCGCTATGATGAAAACGGTAATTTGCTTGCTTGGCTAGCTGAGGAAATACCTACTGTAGCCAACGGAGGTATATCAAAGGACCTTACGACCATCACTTGGAAAATTAAGAAAGGCATCAAGTGGTCTGATGGATCAGCCTTGACCGCAGACGATGCTGTTTTTACTTATGAATACTGCTCCAATACTGACACAGGTTGTACGCAATCTAATTATTGGAGCGATATCAAGTCAGTGACTGCTGTCAACAGTCTGACAGTAAAAGTTGAGTTCACTGTTCCAAAGCCGTTCCCTTATGCCCCTTTTGTAGGCTACAATGCACCCATTTTGCAAAAAGCGCAATTTGACGGTTGTCAAGGAGCAAAAGCACAGGAGTGTAACAAACAAAATTTTTACCCAATTGGAACTGGCCCATTCAAAGTAGTGGATTTTAAGCCGAATGACGTAATAGTTTTTGAAGCTAATCCAAATTACCGTGAAGCAAGCAAACCGGCCTTTAATAAACTGGTTTTCAAAGGTGGTGGAGATGCCGTTTCTGCAGCTCGTGCTGTTTTGGAAACTAGTGAAATGGATTATGCCTGGAACCTACAGGTCGAGCCGGAAATTCTCATCAGGATGGAAAAGGCTGGAAAAGGGAAAGTAGTTTCAGCTTTCGGTACTTCAGTAGAACGTTTGATGGTCAACTTTACCAACCCTGATCCATCACTTGGTGATAAGCGTGCTGAATACATCGGCGGAAACAATAACCGCAATGCACATCCTTACTTGTCGGACTACAATGTAAGGCGTGCACTTTCTTTGGCGATTGACCGCCAAGTTCTGGTTGATGCAGGTTATGGTAAGGCTGGAAAGATCAGTTGTAACGTACTTCCTGCACCGGCGATTTATGCCTCTTCCGCAAACGATGAGTGTAAAACACCAAACGTTGCTGAAGCAAACCGCCTGTTAGATGAAGCTGGCTGGAAACGTGGTTCAGATGGAATTCGCAAAAAGAATGGAGTCCGAATTTCAATACTCTACCAGACCTCCACAAACTCTGTTCGTCAGGCCACTCAGGCTTTCATTAAGGAAATGTGGAAACAGATTGGTGTAGAAACTGAACTTCGCAATCTAAGTGCATCCGTTTTCTTTGGTGGAGATATCGGTAGTCCCGACACTTACCAGAAGTTTTACACGGACATAGAGATGTACACCAACAACTTCAGTGGGACGGATCCGCAAACCTACATGTCCAACTGGACTTGTAAGGAAATGGCGCAAAAGTCAAACAAATGGGGCGGTAACAATATGCCTCGCTGGTGCAATCCAGCTTATGATGCACTCTCCGCTAAAATGTCAATCTCGTCAGCAATGAAAGATCGTATTCGTCTTACAAAAGCGATGAATGACATGTTGATGCAGGATTATGCGATGATTCCGCTAATCCATCGGGGTAATGTTTCAGCTCATTCTAATACGCTTTCCGGTGTTCGTATGAATCCATGGGACTCAGAACTGTGGAATATTGCAGACTGGACTCGTAAGTAGTTCGAGTTTTAGCAAGCAATTTGCGGTTTGCAGATATTCTTTCTACAAACCGCTTTTTTCTATCTTCAAGGCTTTCAAACTGTGATTCATTACATCTTCCGCCGCACATTGATTGCCATTCCTACCTTATTGGTAATCAGTTTTATCATTTTCGCCATCCTCGATTTAGCCCCGAACGATCCCACCGGGAATTTGCCGATGACGGTTCCTCCTGAAGTAAGGGCTAAAATCCGGAGTTCTCTTGGACTTGACGAATCAATGCACATTCGCTTCGGTTTGTGGTTGGTACAATTTTGTGTCAATGAACCGTTAAATTTACTGCATGAAGGTTTCGGCATCAGTATAGGAGATGTAGAAAATCGTACCCGTATTATTTCCTGGGCAACACGAAGTCCGGTGGTGGATCTCATCATCCAGCGAACTCCGCAAACTCTCTGGGTAGTCGGGCTTTCTTACCTCTTTGGAATCTTGATTGCGATTCCGATTGGTATTGTTTCTGCCTACAGACAATATTCCTGGTTTGATCAGGTTGGAACATTTATTTCAATGGTAGGTTTTTCTGTGCCGACTTTTTTTACCGGTATGGTCGCAATCATAATTTTCAGTGTCCATTTAAGGTGGTTCCCCATGATTTATGACACGACTTTGGTGGTGGATAGCTGGCAGAACTTTGTTTCACAAGTCAAACAAATGATTATGCCGGTGGCAGTACTTGCACTCTACAATGCCTCTCAATTGAGCCGTTTCATGCGTGCATCAATTCTCGATAATCTAAACCTGGATTATGTACGGACAGCTAGGGCGAAAGGTCGTTCAGAACGCGTAGTACTGCTGATTCACGTCTTGCGAAACAGTTTGATTCCAGTTGTAACCCTGATTGCTTTGGGAATTCCGACAATTTTCAGCGGAGCAATCATTACCGAACAAATATTCCGCGTAAACGGCTTGGGTCAACTTTTGATCATTGCCATTGAAAGCGCGGACATTCCTCTTGTGCAGACTTTGACTTTTATATTTGCAATTATGATTGTCGTTTTCAATCTGATTGCCGATGTGGTCTACGGTATTCTTGATCCTAGAATTCGCTATGACTGAAAACACGCAATCCTCAGAAATAGCGGGAGACGAGCGTTTTCCAGCAGAAGAACTTGAGACACTCACTCAGCATCGTTCTCTCTGGGGAGATGTTTGGCGACAGTTCCGGAAACACAAAGGTGCCATGACGGGCGTAATTGTTTTTATTTTTATTACCCTCATGGTTTCCTTAGGACCGCTGCTTCATGACATCGAGCCCAGTGCCATCAATTTTCGTGAACGTAATTTTGGCCCAACTTTAGCCCATCCGCTGGGTACGGACAATATTGGTCACGATACACTGGCACAAATGCTGGCAGGCGGCCAAGTTTCATTAGCGGTAGGATTTTCAGCAATGTTGATTGCACTGCTTTTGGGAACCCTGATCGGAGTATTGGCAGGATTCATCAAATCGTTGGACGGCCCTTTGATGCGCTTGACTGATTTATTTCTCGCACTGCCAATTTTACCCCTTTTATTGGTAATTATTTTACTATTTCGCGATACTTTGCGGACACTTTATGGTCCAGAAGCTGGCATATTTATGCTGATTGTTTTTGTAATTGGCATCACCAGTTGGATGCACACGGCCAGAATTGTGCGAAGTGATGTTTTGGGCATCAAGGAGCGGGAATTTGTAATTGCTGCATACAGCATAGGTACCAGGAAAAGACGCATAATATTCCGCCATATTCTCCCAAACATTCTCAGTCCGATCATGGTTTCCGCAACACTTGGAATTGCCAACGCTATTATTACAGAATCAGCCTTATCTTTTCTCGGACTTGGATTCCCACCGGATTTCCCAACTTGGGGGAGATTACTTTATGACGGAGCAAATTTTATCCAGATCACTCCTGCACGAGTGATTTGGCCCGGACTCTTTATAGCACTGACCGTCCTCAGTGTTAACTATATAGGTGATGGGCTAAGAGATGCACTTGATCCCCGCTTACGAGGACGTTAACAAGTTCCCTGTTAGTCTCAGCACAGCAGCTTGCAGAAAAATTTTTTGAATTAAACAATTGTTAAATTTTATGATCCAGGTTTATTATGACAACGACTTTATCTTCTAAAGAAATCCAACATCTGAACACCCTCCGTTGGCGCTGTATAGGTCCCCCTCGCGGAGGACGAGTAGTAGCGGTGGCAGGTGACCCGGATAATTCACAGGTTTTTTATTTTGGTGCGGCGGCCGGCGGAATCTGGAAAACTGAAGACGGAGGAACATACTGGGAAAATGTTTCCGACGGCTTTTTGAAGAGTGCTGCGGTCGGAGCTTTGACAGTAGCTCCTTCTGATCCAAATGTGATTTATGCCGGAATGGGTGAATCGACAATCCGGGGTGATGTTTCTTTTGGCGATGGTGTCTATAAATCTACCGATGCCGGAAAAATCTGGAAAAATATCGGACTCCGGAAAACCCGTCACATCAGCGAAATTCGGGTGCATCCGCAAAATCCGGATTGGGTTTATGTGGGTGCTTTCGGCGATGCTTTCGGCTCCAACAAAGAAGCGAGCCTTACACGAGGAGTTTTTCGCTCCAAAGACGGTGGTCAAAAATGGGAACAAATTCTTTTTCGGAGTGAAAAAGCCGGTGTAATTGATCTCAGTCTCGATCCAAATAATCCACGCATTATTTATGCTTCATTTTGGGAAGCCTATCGAAATTTCTGGAGCCTCAACAGCGGTGGGCCGGACAGCAGTCTGTATCGTTCAACCGACGGTGGTGATTCCTGGACAGACATCAGTGACAATCCAGGTTTGCCAAAAGGCACAAAAGGAAAGATCGGCGTGTCCGTATCACCGGCACAAAGCGGACGTATCTGGGCCATTATTGAAGCAGAAGAGGCCGGATTATACTGCTCGGACGACGGCGGAGAAAGCTGGATTAAAACTTCAGGAAACCGGGATTTGATTCACCGTCCATGGTATTATTGCCATGTTTTCGCAGATCCAAAACACGCCGATACGGTTTATATTACAAATTTGCAAATGTGGAAATCGACAGACGGCGGTACTAATTTCTGCGAAATTACTACCCCGCACGGAGACAATCACGACCTTTGGATTGACCCGGAAAATACGCAGCGTATGGTGCAGGGTAATGACGGTGGAGGTTGTGTTTCCTATAACGGCGGAAAAACTTGGTCCACGATATATAACCAGTTTACCGCTCAGTTTTACCGGATGGACATTGATAATCAATTTCCATATCGAGTCTATGCGACTCAACAGGACAACACCAGCATCAGCGTTCCGAGTGCCAGCACCTATGGTGCGATCACACTTCAGGAATGCACTTTACCCGGAACTGGTGAGAGTGGATTTATTGCAGTTAAACCTGATGATCCGGACATTGTTTATATAGGTGCAGTCGGCAGTTCTCCAGGTGGGGAGGGCCAATTGCAACATTACAATCACCGTACCAGACAGTTACGTCTTGTCAATATATGGCCAGAGGAACAATTTGGTTGGGCACCGAAAGATTTGAAATATCGCTTTCAATGGACCTTCCCGATTGCTTTTTCTCCTCACAATTCAGGAATCGTTTATGCTTGTGGAAATCATGTTTTTCGGACAAACAATGAAGGCCACAGTTGGGAAAAAATAAGCCCGGATTTGACCCGTGCTGACGAAAGCAAACTAGGTCTTTCTGGAGGTTTGACCGTTGACAGCAGCGGTGCGGAACATTATGGTACTATTTCTATTTTTGTTGAGTCACCACATGAAGCTGGAGTTTTCTGGACAGGGAGTGATGACGGCCTCGTCCACACTTCACGGGACGGTGGGAAAAAATGGGAAAACATCACGCCGCCCGATCTTCCGGAATGGGCTTATATTTTTTGTATCGAAGTTTCCGTACACGATCCAGACACAATCTATCTTTCCGCCACGCGCTACAAATTAAACGATTACCGCCCTTTTCTTTACAAATCGATTGACGGCGGCAAGAGTTGGAACAGTATCAACGGAGATTATCCCCAAAGCGAACCTTACACGGAAATCAGCCGAGTCATCCGGGAAGACCCTGTTTGTCCGGGATTGTTGTTTGTCGGTTCTGAAACTGGAATTTTTATGAGCGTCAATGACGGAAAAAACTGGCAAAAACTTCAGGGAAATTTCCCGGTGGTTCCAGTTTACGATATAAAAATTAAGCAGGATGATTTGGTAGTTGGAACACACGGGCGGTCATTCTGGATACTAGACGATTTGACACCACTTAGGGAATTAGCAGGGCAATCTTCTGGAACCGAAACAGATATCTCTGGTATCCGTTTTTTCCCGCCACGTGACACGTACCGCCGTACCTTAAACTGGAGTGTCAATCTTTTTCTGGGGGACGGCAAAAACTATAGCCCGGATTTTGGTTTGCCTGGTACTCATTATCAGGAAACTACACCGGACGGCGAAAAACGTTTACGTCATTTGGATATGGGAGAGAATCCTCCGGAAGGCGTGATTGTGAATTATTTTATAGAATCAGAAGCGAACTTAACACCGGAAAAACCTTTGGAGTTGATTTTTCTCGATGCAAACGGTGCTGAAATAGAGCGTTTCAGCACTAAAAAAACTGACGAGAAGTCTGATAAAAGTGAAAGCGAAGAAAACGAGTCTTCCGACGAAAAACCATCTTTGACTGCAAAAGTGGGTTTCAATCGTTTTGTCTGGAATATGCGCTATCCCGGTTCTGAAGTCAAAATTGATAAAACTCTTGAAAAACCTGGTTACAAACAGTTAGGTCGTATTTCTCCGTTTGGAGGGGATACCAGCGGTGGGCCGGCCGCGCCTCCAGGAAACTATCAAGTTCAGTTGAAAACTGGGGATGCTGAGTTTATACATTCATTTGAAATTATTAAAGATCCACGTCTGAATACATCTCCGGAGGATTTTTCAGCACAATTTGAATTGTGGATTAAAATCAGGAATAGAGTCTCTGACGTGAATTCCGCCATCAATCGCATCCGGAGAATTAAGCTTCAAATTACGGAGTTGCTGGCGAGAGAAAATTTTAACAATTCTGCGGAAGAAAAAGGTTTTGGCGAAATTCAAAAAGCAGCGGAAACGTTGCAGGAAAAGTTCAACACGCTTGAAAACGAATTGACGCAAAATCAATACGAAACCCCCTCTGACCGGCTTCGTCATCCAACAATGCTTAAACAACGCATGGAGGCTTTAGTCAGCGTGGTCGCGGTGGCAGATGCCGCTCCCCCTCAACAGGCTCATTCCGTTTTTGAACACCTGAGCGCACTGATTGACCAGCGGCTCGCAGAGTTGAGTGAGCTCGAAAAACAAGAAGTGGTACGGCTCAATCAACAAATTGATCAAGCAGGAATCCGGAAGTTGCAGGGATAGGATGCTTAGAGTTCCGGTATTGTTCAAAATTACTGCGGCAGATTTCATGGTACGCACTGCCTATCAAATGGGGAAAACACCTCTTCTGCCAATCTTTGCCGCCGGTTTGGGTGCAAATGCTACCTTTTTGGGACTGATAGTTTCGGTTTCCACTTTGACAGGAATGTTGCTCAAACCAATCTTCGGCCTTTTGTCCGACCGCTGGGGGCGCTGGATTTGGCTTTTAGTGGGAACACTCCTGTTTATCGGAATTCCGTTCCTTTACCAGCTAATACATACTCCGGAAGAATTATTGTTTTTGCGCTTTGTACATGGTTTGGCCACTGCCATTTATGGGCCGGTCACCGTGGCCTGGGTCATGGAACAGGGACATAAATCCGGAAGCTCTGCCGACAACTGCGCAGAACGCCTGGGTTGGTTCAGTATGGCACGTAATGGGGGTTACCTGCTTGGTCCTACGATCGCTGCCGCATTACTGACGGTAATTGAACCTGCTACAGTATTCACGGTAATTGGACTAATGAGTTCCTGCGCTTTACTGCCTGTGCTTTTGCTAAAAAATTTTAACAGTCCAAAAATTCCTTCCTACTCCTGGCGGCAACAAACTGCAGATGCTTTCCGGGCGGGATTTCAGACTCCGGAACTTTGGTTGGCAGGAAGTCTGGAATGTGTCGTCTATCTTGGTTTTTATGCCGCTAAAGCCTTCTTGCCATTGTATGCACTGGAAAGCGGTATTGCGATTATTTGGGTCGGACTGTTCTTTTCTGTACAAGAATTGATTCATCTTTTGGCACGTCCGTTTGGAGGGCGTTTGAGTGACCGTAAAGGCTATTTACTAGTCGTTTCTTGCGGAATGCTGCTGGCTGCTTTTTCTTTGGGTTTGCTGCCCTTGGCAAACACACCTTCGTTTTTACTCCTTCTTGCGTTTGGTTTTGGCCTGGCACAGGCCCTTATATTCCCTGCGACCTTGGCACTTTTCGCACAACAAATGGATGTCCGTCACACCGGAGTAGGCGTAGGACTGATTGGTGCGTTTAAAAATTTTGGTAAAATCGCAGGGCCTATACTTGGTGGATGGCTGATCTTTTGGCAGGATTATTCATGGATGCTTTGGAGCATGGCAGCCTTACTTGCTGTTTGGAGCTGTGGATTGTTACTGAGAGCATTTAATAAAAAATCATTAATTCATAAAAGCGAGCACGGAGGAGCTATTTCAGTTTATACGTAAACAGCCTCCATTAAGTAAAATCAAGTTCCTTGAACCGCAATCTACACCATCCTGCTCACAAGTGTCTTGCCATAATAATAAATAAAAGCGTACCATGGAATCTACGTTTTTAGTAGAAAATAACTGAAAAACAGAAATTAGAATAGTAATGTCAACTTTATATTCAGGTGGATTAGTCTTTGACGGAAAAGGTAATCTGCAGGAGAATCAAGGTGTTTTAGTTGATGATCAAAAGATTTCCAAAGTTGCACCTTGTGAAGAATTTGAGGGCTTTAGTGGCGAGAAGGTAGACACATCAGGTGGGACTCTGTTGCCGGGATTAATAGATTGTCATGTCCATCTTATCTATTGCGGGGAAGCGGATCCAAAGTCACGTTTGTTGAATTTAAAACCGGGGCAAATTGTAATGAACGCTTTTGAAAATGCCCAAAAAACCTTGCGTAGCGGAGTTACTTCAATCAGGGATTTAGGAGGTCGGGATTATCTGGAGTTTGCCGTTAGAGATGCATGTAATTCCGGACGTCAACTCGGACCTACTATCAAGGCAGCAGGCCGAATGATTTGCATGACAGGAGGACACGGAAATGTTTTTGGCCGTATTGCGGATGGACCAGATGAAGTATTGAAAGCAGTACGAGAGCAAATTCATGCAGGTTCAGATGTAATAAAATTGATGGCTACCGGGGGTGTGATGACGCCAGGAGTAAACCCGGAAGATGCGCATTACACTGAAGAGGAGTTGCTTGTTGGAGTCGATGAGGGGCATCGGTTTCACCGTACCTGTGCCAGTCATGCACAGGGTGCGGCCGGAATATTAAATGCGGTACGTGCCGGAATGGACTCAATTGAACACGGTATTTTCATGACCCAGGAATGCCTGGAAGCCATGTTGGAAAAAGGCACCTATCTAGTTCCTACACTATCTGCAGTCAACAATATTTACATCAATCGGGACAACGGAATTCCGGATTTTATTGTAGAAAAAACAATTTGTGTACGGGAACGACATCATCAGTCGATAAAAATGTTTTATGAGGCAGGAGGCAAAATAGCGATGGGAACAGATGCCGGAACTCCTTTTAATGTACATGGTGACAACAGTCAAGAACTGCAGTTTATGGTTGATCTGGGAATATCTAACTCTGATGCATTAAGTTTTTCCACAGCAGACGCTGCAGATTTGATGGGTTTGGCTTATCGAGGTCAGATTAGTGAAGGATATATTGCTGACCTGCTGATTGTTTCCGGAAATCCAGTGGAAGATATTTCTGTGGTTGCAAACCAGAAAAATCATCGCAGTGTTATTAAAAATGGTGCACCAGTCTAATATTAATTAAATTGTCCAAGGAGGGAAATGACAATAATTAATAAAATTAATGAGTTCCATGACGAAATAACGTCATGGAGAAGGGACATACATCAACATCCAGAATTGAAGTATGAGGAAAATAGAACGTCGGGGTTGGTTGCAGCGAAGCTGGAGGAATTTGGGATAGAAATTCATCGTGGGTTGGCAAAAACCGGTGTAGTTGGAACAATAAAAAATGGTGAAGGTCCAGCGATTGGACTACGGGCTGATATGGATGCTCTGCCTTTACAGGAAAAAAATACATTTGATCACGCATCTTCCAATCCGGGTAAAATGCATGCCTGTGGACACGATGGGCATACAGCGATGTTACTCGGTGCTGCAAAATATTTAGCATCAAATAAAAATTTCAAAGGTACGGTTAACTTCATCTTTCAACCTGCAGAAGAGGGTGGAGGCGGAGGTGACCTGATGATTAAAGAAGGTTTGTTTGAGAAATTTCCTGTGGATTCAGTTTATGGTTTACACAACTGGCCGGGAATGGACCCCGGAATTTTTGGGGTTGGGGCAGGACCAATCATGGCAGCAGCTGACATGTTTGATTTAACAATTAACGGAAGAGGAGGCCATTGTGCTATGCCTGATCAGTGCATTGATCCGATTGTTGTTGCCTCTCAGGTAGTTAGTGCACTGCAAACCATTCCAAGCCGCAGTACGCATCCTGTTGATTCTGTGGTGATCAGCGTCACACAAATTCATGCCGGTGATGCTTACAATGTGATTCCGGATAGTGTACGAATGCATGGAAGTGTGCGAACTTTCCTTCCGGAAACTCAAGAGGGAATACCCTCGTCAATGTTACGGGTTGCAGAAGGTGTTTGTGCTGCTTTCGGTGCAAGTTGTGAGCTAAACTACATTAAAGGTTATCCTGCAACCATCAACTCAGTTCCGGAAACAGAAATTTCGGCAAAGGCGGTAGTTGATCTTGTTGGAGAAGAAAATCTTATTCGCGATCCAACACCCTCCATGGGAGCAGAAGATTTTTCTTATATGCTTCAGGCTCGCCCCGGTTGTTATGCCTGGCTGGGAATCGGTACAGGGAAAGGTGAGGGAGGATGTATGCTGCACAGTTCTCACTACGATTTTAACGACGATGTTCTGTCGACTGGTGCAAGTTACTGGGCAACATTGGTCGAAAACGAACTCGCAGCTTAACAATAAATATAATAAATCTAAAATATTATGGAAATTAAAGGAAAAATAAAAAATATATCTGAGACGGTGCAAATTTCAGAGCGCTTTCGAAAACGCGAGTTTGTAGTGGAATATGCTAGCAATCCGGATTATCCTCAACCACTTCAATTTGAAATGGTTCAGGACCGCTGTGAATTGTTGGATTCATTTGAAGTAGGGCAGGAAGTTGAGATATATTTTGATTTGAGGGGACGGGAATGGACGAACCCTCAGGGTCAAGTGAAATATTTTAACACACTCCAGGCATGGAAGCTGGTTTCGGAGCAAAGTTCTGTAACTACTTCTCCAACCACCCCTGCCAAAAAAACCTCTGCACCAGTTCCGAATGAAAAACCAGGTTGGCTTGAAAATGAATCCCCGGATGACTTGCCATTTTAACTGGATTCCCTTTCCATAGTTTTTCTGCTAAACAACAAAAAATAAAACAAATAAATGCTCGTAATATTACATGCTAATACAAAAGAAACCGCTGAAGATTACAAACGTATGTGGAGTCACCTTCAGGGTTTGCCTGAAATTCGTTTACAAAAACACAAAGTGCAGGGCAGAGGTCAGCATCTGACTGAAATTTATTTGATTGGCAATACTACTAAAATCAGCCTGGAGGAAATAGAATCTCTTCCGGCAGTGGAGCGGGTAGTTCGGATTTCCCATGATTTCAGAATTTTGGGTCGGCACTCACAGGAAACAGGTTCGATCGATTTTGAATACAACGGAGTACGTTTTAACCAGCAAAACTTTCACATTTTCGCCGGATTATGTGCAGTTGACAAACCGGTAAATGTTGAGCGCATGATGCAGGCGTTGCAGGAAAATGGTCAGGTGTGCACCAGAATGGGTGCATATAAACCCCGTACAAATCCCTATTCTTTTCAGGGACACGGGAAGGAATGTTTACCATATGTTTTTGAGTTCGCTGGAAAATATGGAATTAAAGTTGTTGCTATGGAAGTAACACACGAGCAGCACATAGATGAAATTGATAACTGTTTGGAAAAACTGGGTCAGCCAACTGGTGTTATGCTGCAAATTGGTACACGGAATACACAAAATTTTGAGTTGCTCAAGGCAGTTGGTCGGCAGCACATCTATCCGGTTTTGCTAAAACGAGGTTTTGGTATTTCATTGAACGAATCACTCAATGCTGCAGAATATCTAGCCAGTGAAGGTAACAACCAGGTGATTTTCTGTTTGAGGGGCATGAAAACTTCATTCAATGCTCCGCATCGCAACATGGTTGATTTCGCACATTTACCTATCATAAAACGTCTGACTAGAATGCCGGTCTGTATTGACCCGTCGCATTCAGTGGGAACAAGAGAGGCTTCTCCGGATGGAGTGCTTGACGTCTTACATTCCACTTCTCAGGGCATAATTGCGGGGGCCAACATGGTGTTGGTTGATTTTCATCCTTCTCCCACAGATGCCCTGGTAGATGGACCGCAAGCGCTCACTCTGGATGAGTTGCCGAAATTTATTGAAGACACCAGAATTTCCCGGGAGGCATACAAACAGCGTGTAGAACTTTGGGCAGAAAAGTAAAAATGAATAAGATTAAGGTATGTATTTTATTTTGCAAGATTTTCACGTGCCATCTTCGAACCTTCCTCGATATTCACTTTATGCAGGAAATAGCCACCCATAATGAACAGAACTAGAATCGAGAGGATACCGTACCGAATATTGCCAGTTGCTAATGTAATTGTCCCCATCATGGCTGGGCCGATAACTGCGGCAAATTTCCCAAGCATATTGTAAAAACCAAAAAATTCCGATGCCTTTTCAGTTGGGATTATGCGTGTGTAAAGACTGCGACTTAGTGCTTGAATTCCACCCTGAAAAAGTCCTACCAAAGCTGCAAGAGCATAAAAATGCCAGACCTGAGACATGAAATAACCTAGGAAAGTGATGATTATGTAACCAAAAATACCAACCATCACAGCCTGCTTTACTCCAATTTTTTTGGCAAACAGACTGAACAGAAGGGCGCATGGGAAGGCGATAAACTGTACCATCAAGAGAGCAGTGATTAAAGCACTGTCAGGGAATTTCAGTGTCGCACCATAATCAACCGCCATTTTTACTATTGTATCTACACCGTCAATGTAAAGCCAGTATGCTAGTAAAAACAAGCCCACAACCCGTAAATGCCTTATTTCTTTTAGAGTTTCTGATAACTGTTTCCAGCCTAGGCCGACAGCAGGCCAAATTCCCACTGCTTCATAGATCACCGGCTCTTTTACCCAGATTACAACGGGGATGGAAAAGACCGCCCACCAGATTGCAACGGACACAAATGACAAACGAATAGCTGTGGCTCCGTCCGGAATACCGAAGGTATCCGGCTGGAGATACATCAAAACATTAATTAAGAATAGTATACCCCCACCGACATAGCCCAGAGCAAAGCCGAGAGAGGAAACAAAATCAACTTTTTCTTCAGATGCAATTCCGGGCAAAAGAGAGTCGTAAAAAAGGTTGCCACCTGAAAATCCGACTGTTGCCAAAACATACAACAAAATTGCCATCTCCCAGAAACCCTGATCCACCATCCAGAGTCCTCCTGTCATTACAATACCCAGAAAGGCAAAAATAAAAAGAAATTTTTTCTTTGCAGTGCCTCGATCCGCAATTGCACCTAGAAATGGTGCTAACATTGCCACAATGATGGATGCAATAGAATTTGCCATTCCAAGATAAAACGTACTTTCGGATGGATTGTCTGGATTAGCCCAATATGCTTTGAAGAAAAGTGGAAAAAAACCGGCCATAACTGTGGTTGCAAAAGCTGAATTTGCCCAGTCGTACATGGCCCATCCCCAAACTGATTTGCGTTCCTTTGTCATATTTTCTTCATGAATCTTATGTTAATTAATTTCGGAAGGCTCAGGAGATTCCAGGTTTTCTTTAACTCTTTGTTTAATGAGTTTGGAAATCTCAATTGCTTCATCGTTGGTCATTTCAATGGCAGTAACCTGATGCATTCTACCCTCCACTGACTTAAGAGCCAGCAATACTCCGGTGGGACATGTACCAACTTCCAACTCTATTTTAGCCACAATCTATCTCCAGGATTATTTTAATTACTTGTAAGTCATGAAATGTCATCAAGTTCTAATAATATTGACTGCGACATCTCGTTTCGACTGAAAAGAGAGATCTGAAAAAGTACTGATATTTTATAAGATTCCTCATATAGGTTCGGGATGACACGGAAAAATTGTGAGAGTTGAGTATATTTATCTGCAATCCTAAAAAGTGCAAAATAGAGAAACTATCACTTTGATTGGCCAAGATTAATAATAACAAAAAATGTGTACTATGTTCTAAATAGTTGATTCAAAATTCCTAAATTCCCAAATTTTTTAACTACCAATATAAACGAAAAAATTGTTAAGTGGATTCTGACCAGATTATTGTTTATTTACAAGCTGAAATGAAAGTATTTTTCAATTCTTTGAGAAATTTATCTGATTCTGATAAAGTTGTATTTATGATTAATCTTACCTACTATACAGCAGTAAAAAAGTTAATTCATGGATAACGTCTTTTATCTGGTATCTGCCCAAACGTCATGTATTGAAGGCATCCGCCTGTCAATAAAAAATAAGCATGTCTACATTACTCAGGACATCGTAGGTGTTTCTGCAGATGAAGAAGAAGATTCTGCAGGAAAAAATGGATCTGATTCTGAACAATGGGCAGCAAAGATTGGGAAATTTCTGGATGGGCAGCAATGGAGCGATCATGCAATTGCTTTTTTACTACCTGCAGAAGATGTTACATTTCGAAAACTGTCTTTTCCCTTTCAAGACAGAAAAAAAGTAGAACAGGCTTTGCCCTTTGAGCTTGAGGAAGAATTAATGGGAGACCTGGCGGAAAATTCATACAGCGTCCAGATTCAGTCAACAACTGAGCAACATTCAGAGGCACTGGTATTGCTAATCGGGCGTAAGCGTTTGCAGCAACTGCAGCAGCTTTGTCTGGAGCGCGACTTGATAATAAGGAATGTTGATTGTGCTGCACACGCCCTTTACCGCTCAAAAATCTTTGACAATTCTACAACTATCGAAACTCAGGATTTGTTTCAGATATACATTGGCAGTGATGAATCCTTTGTGAATACAATCCACGAAAAACGCCTGGATGAGATCAAGATATTTCCAAATCAAATACCAGTCATTCTTCAGAAACACTTTCCCTCAGAAAATTTACTTGCAGCATTTTTACAAAGTTTTGCAAAACATCCGGATGGTGTTGATAATGCTGACGGAGATTCTGCACAAAATGAGGCTTTTATACTACTTAAAGAAGAGTTGCGCTGGTTATGCGCACAATTTACCTTGTATTTACGAATAAAAAATTTCAGCTCAGAGAGTCAAATTGAGGTTTACGGTATTTTTGGCCCAATGATCAAATGGGATGGTCTAAAATTCAGTATACGTTCCTTCCCATTACCCGAAGTAGAGGCATTTACTGAAAGATCAGTTGAAGATCCGGATTTTATCGGGACCTCAGAAGAATCAGTTAAAGATGGAATGCTAACTATTTCTCTGACTGAAGTCAAGGCTCCGGATACACTTGAAGAGTTGCTGGTTGAAGCAAAGCAGAGGGAACGATCAGATGAAAAAACACAAACTTCTGATGATCAAATTGAAACTACTCCTTCTGAGGAAAAGGAGAAGAATCGACCATCATCAGGAGTCCCGGAGCCTATTAATCCCCAGACATCATTACTTTCCCTAATTGAGCGCAAACATTGGGGGGTACTTGGAGAATTACGAAAAAAAACTGAAATTATTCTCGAATCACATCGGTTGAGTCTCTATTACGAAAACACTCCGTGGAGACGGATTTTGCGTAGAAACGGAGTAGCCTTTTCAGTTGCCGCAAGCTTAATAATTATTATTTCAGCAGGTTTTGTCTGGAACACTATAACGCAGCAGGACCTTCTTCATCAGGAAATTGTACGTGGCGAACGTTTGATTCAAACAGAACTTAGACAAGTATTACCCAATACTTCAGCATCAGGAGTCAATGCTATGCTGATGGAACTGGAAGAAAAAATTAAACTCCGCAAAGCCTATATTAAAAACAGTAAAAGTTTTGAAAAACGTGACTATCATAATTTGAGTTTTCTCAAAAACATTTCTGCATTACTAAGCGAAGATGCGTCTTTTCAAGTTGATAGTTTGGAATATGCACCAGAACGTTTTTCAATCAGTGGTACTATTGATAGCTATGATAGTCTTCAAATTTTAAAAAATAATTTGCAGGAAATTAAAGAGTTTAAGGGACGGCGTATCGTTGAAAGTAACCGTAAAAGCCCGGATGGTATTGTTTTCCGGATTTCAGTTGATTTTAAATAAGCATTAATAATTTTGCAATAAGTCTTAAATCCATACAATCATTTCTAACTAGGAATAAATCTTAATGATATTAGTGCATTAGTTTATAAAGGATTTCTACCATCACTCGTAATGACAAGGTTTTATGACTTGTTACGGCGGCATCAACATTAACATTTTACATATTTATCCCATACGTGAAATCAAAGACAAAATTCTCCAAAAAACTACTTTCCAGCCTAAACGGTACCGGACAGGGCTATTTTACCCAGCCGACAATTTCAAACAAACAGATTATCTTTGTCTGTGAAAACGATTTATGGCAAGTTCCTTTGGAAGGCGGGCGAGCCCAAAGATTGACCAGTTCCCGCAGTGAAACACATTCACCAGTGTATTCTCCAAACGGTCAGTGGATAGCCTGTTGCACAATGGAAGAAGGAGAGCATGACGTTTATTTGATGGAGTCCAGTGGAGGGCCGCTTCAGCGTTTAACCTGGTTAAACAGTGTGGCTCATATCGTGGGCTGGTCTCATGATGGACAATATATCTGGTTTCGTAGTACTCACCAGGCTGTACATAGTCGAGGCAGTGACGCATGGATTTTCCAGGTTTCAATCAATGGTGGTCCGATTGAGCGTCTGCCGTATGGTCCGGCAATGACTGTGGATTTACAGGTGAACGGTAAAAAGGGAGTTGTCCTGGGCCGCAACACGCTGAGTAATTCCCGCTGGAAACGGTATCAAGGTGGAATGGCTGGAGAAATCTGGGTTGATAAAAATAATTCAGGAAATTTTAAACGCCTTTTCCGTGATCTTCATGGAAATCCAGTGAGTCCGTTTTGGTTAAGAGAACGATTGTGGTTCGTCTCAGATCACGAGGGTGTGGGTAATCTTTTTTCCTGCACTCCTGAGGGAGGGAGACTTCGTCAGGAAACTTTTCAAAAAGAGTACTATGTACGATTCCCTGCAACAGATGGTAAGGCACTAATTTATCATGTTGGAGGAGAATTATGGACACTTGATCCGGAAGGAAATTCCGGACCTGAAAGAGAGACTCAAATTCCGATTGGTTGGCATTCGACAAAAACCCGTTTGCAGCGACGTTTTTTTTATGGTGATGAATACTGGGAAGAAACCATGATTCATCATCAAGGTCATGAAGTAGCACTGACTGCTCGTGGGAAATTGTTTTCAATGCCGTTGTGGGAACAGGCTGTGCGTCAGCACGGAATTCGTGACGGAGTTCGGTACAGGATGCCTTGCTGGCTTCCGAAAGGTAAACTGGCAGCAATTTCAGATGCTCCGTTGAAAAAAAATAAAACAAAAAAACTTTCTGCATTGGAAGAGCAACTCGATGTATTTGGCTCAATTCCGACTGAGTTTCCTGACTGCTCACACCGTCTGCCTCCTGGACGCACGCAGGAAATTGCTGTCTCTCCGAGATTTCAGCATCTGGCGCTGACAACCAGCCGGATGGAATTGTTTTTAATCAACGCGGAAACAGGACGAATCAGCAAACTTGATGACTCGAAAATCCGGGAAATTAGTGGTCCGGTTTTTTCTCCGGATGGAAGATGGCTGGCATACACCAAACATTTGAGTTTGGAGTTAACGGCTATATTTTTGCTGGATCTTAAGCCTTCGGCAAACGGTAAACGTATCAAAGCTAAAGATCCAGTCCAAATTACCCAACCTGTACGTTACGATTTCAGCCCGGCTTTTGATCCTGAAGGACGCTGGCTCTATTTTCTTTCTTCCAGAATATACAATCCAATTTGGGACACAGTGCAAACAGGCACCTCATTTTCACGTTCAATGAAACCGTATCTGTTGACACTGAATAAAGATTCCCCAAACCCTTTTGAAGCATTACCTCATGCGCCTGGAGGGCAGGAAACAGGTAGAACCGCTGCTGGTGATTCCAGTCACGAAACTCAGAATTCAAATAATTCAACAATTAAACAATCCAAAGATTCAAAAAGAGTTGCTCTTGAAATTGATTTAGACGGAATCGCTGAAAGAATAGTCGAATTTCCAGTTTCTGAAGGTCTTTACAAACAGATTATTGGTCTTCCGAACAAAGTTATTTATACAGAGTTTCCACTTTTAGGTGCGCTCCACGACTTGGAGGCAGAAGATAATCAGGTTAAGGATGAGGGTATCTTGTGGGTCTATGATTTTGAAAAACAGGAAGCAGAGACTATAGCAGAAAATGTCGGCATAGTTCAAACTTCTGTACCGGATGATTCCGAAAATTCTTCTCGCACCATGCTTTACAGTTCCGGAGATCAATTGCGGGCCTTAGAGGCAGGAGTCTCTATTCCGGAAGATACTAAGACGGAAAAACAGCACTCGCGAAAAAGTGGCTGGCTCGATTTGAGACGCATCAGAATTTCAGTGCAATATCAGGAAGAGTGGGCACAAATGTTTCAGGAAACATGGCGTTTGCAGAAAGAATTTTTTTGGACGGAAGACCTTTCTGGAGTTGACTGGGAACGAGTTTTTCAACGCTATGCCCGTTTATTGCCCAGAATCGGTTCCCGTTCAGAACTGTCTGATTTAATCTGGGAAATGCAGGGAGAGTTGGGAACATCTCACGCATATGAATATGGCGGTGATTATCCTTATTCACCACGTTATCCTGTCGGGTGTTTGGGGGCAGACCTTGTCTTTGATTCAAAGCAAAAGTCATGGATTTTTCAAAAGATTTACTCCGGTGATATTTGGAAGCCCAACGAGCATTCTCCATTGGCAGAACCCGGTGTTTCGGTTGAAGAAGGTGAACGACTGTTTGCTGTCGGCGGAGTTCCGGTTGATGAACACAAAACTCCCGGAGAATTACTCGTTCACCAGGCAGGCCAGATTGTCTCATTGAGCGTAGGAAAAGGTACAAGTATAAAAAAGCAGGTTAAGGGGCCCAAAGGACAAGTTTCAAGTGTTAAAAATTTTGAGGAAGATGCTCGTCAGGTCCTGGTAAAAACTCTTTCCGGGGAACAGGAAGTACGTTATCGGGAGTGGGTCAGGGAAAATATAAAAACAGTTGATTCTTTGACCGGAGGGCGTGTCGGTTATCTGCATATTCCAGACATGAGTACGCTTGGAATTGCAGAATTTCATCGGGGATATTTGGCTCAAGTTGATCGCGAAGGTTTGATCGTCGATGCCCGCTACAATGCAGGAGGAATGGTTTCTCCACTCATTCTGGAAAAATTAGCGCATCGGCATTTGGGTTTTGATGTACCACGTTGGGGAACTCCGGAGTCATATCCGTACCACACTTTGCGCGGACACTTGATTGTAATAGCCAACCAGTTTACCGGCTCTGATGGTGATATGTTTACTACAAGTTTTAGACAGCTGCAGCTTGGACAGTTAGTGGGAAAACGAACCTGGGGTGGTGTCATTGGCATTGATGGGCGTTACCAACTGGTGGACGGCACTACAACCACACAGCCTCAGTATTCCATCTGGTTTCATCACGCGGGCTGGTCAGTTGAAAATCATGGTGTTGATCCGGATATTCAGGTGGAAGACACTCCACAATCTTATATCAATAATGAAGATAAGCAGCTGGAACGTACTGTTAAGGAAATGTTGAGCCTGCTGAAGGAAAAGCCTGTTCTATCAGTGAATTATTCTCCGTCACCAAGACGATTGCTTCCGGATTAATCAAGCTTTTATGATGAATCTGTAAAAAGTTGTCATTCCCGCGAAAGCGGGAATCCAGAAACTTGTAAGTATCTGAAATAGTGCGGCCGGTTAACAACGATTGTACATTGCCTCAAGTTTCATACACAAAATTGAGTTAAAAAACAGGAACATATTTTTCTTGACTTTAATAAATATTTTTGATAGATTACTTTTTTTGTTTGCCGTGGTGGTAAATAAAATATTGCTTCCAGGCAAGTCCGGAAGTAATATCAATCTGGCATTTCCATTTTGGGACTGCTTTAATTCTAATTAATGGAGAAAGAATGAGAATCTTCAAACTAAGCATTGCACTGTTGTCAGGATTGTTTCTGACCATCAGTCCAATTGCCTTCGCAAAAGTGACTGGAAATACCATCACCTTAGGCTCAGCAATTTCGTTTACGGGAAAATATTCTTCAAACGGTATCCACGCTTCAAATGGATACAATCTGGGAATCAAACGTGTCAATGAAATGGGCGGTGTCAAGGTTGGTGGAAAGACCTACATGCTTGATGTCAAGTACTACGATGACGAATCCACTCCGGCCCGTGGTGCGCAGCTGGCTGAACGCCTGATCAAGCAGGACGGCATCAAATTCTTTCTCGGGCCTTATAGCTCTGGACTAACAAAAGCTATTGCTCCGGTGACAGAGAAATATAAAATTCCGATGGTTGAAGCTGAAGGTGCATCAAGGTCTCTTTTCACTCAGGGCTACAGGTATCTATTTGCAGTACTTTCAACTTCAGAACAGTATCTGGCAAGTTCAATCGGACTTGCGGCAGTAATCAATAAGAAGAATGGGAAATCTCCTGGAGATGTCAAAGTTGCCATGGCATTCGAGAATGATCCATTCTCTCTTGATATACGTGCCGGTGTGATGGATGACGTTAAAAAACATGGATTGAAGATTGTAATCGATGACAAATTGCCAAGGGATTTGAGTGATATGACACCAACCCTTCGAAAGGCTAAGGCTTTGAAAGCAGATCTCCTAGTTGTTTCAGGACATTCCAAGGGTGCTGCAACACTGGGTCGCCAGATCACTGAAATGAAGGTCAAGGTGCCCATGATAGCAGTTACGCACTGTGAAGCTGCAAAACTGATTAAGAAATTCGGTGCGGATGTTAATGGGTTACTCTGTCCAACCCAATGGGCGGAAACCCTCACTTACAGCGGCAAACATTTCGGTTCCGCAGGAGAATACGATAAGCTATTCAAAGCAACCTTTGATGGTTACAAAAACGTTCCATATCAGGCAGCACAGGCAACAGCAGCTGTATTGGTGTGGGCTGAGGCTTTCGAACGTGCGAATTCCTTCGATACTGAAGCATTGAGGGATGCGCTGGCAGCCACGGATATGAAAACTTTCTACGGAAGTATCCGTTTTTCAAAAGCGGGTAACAACATTGCTAAACCAATGGTTCTGAGACAGATTCAGAATGGGAAACTGAACGTAGTTGCACCACCAGAGTGGGCATCTCATCCTGTTGAATGGCCTCGTTGATTTTTAAATCCAAAGAGATTTGTTAAAGCGTTCTTGTTTAAATATGGGAACGCTTTTCTCCTCAAACTTTGAATATTAAGTTTCATGATTGACAACTTAAGCCTGTTAGGTTTGGCACCTTTGCTGAATCTACAGTTGCTTATTGACGGATTATTAATTGGTTCTATTTTCGCACTTGCTGCCTACGGTCTAGCTTTGGTATGGGGAGTGATGAATATCAAGAACCTTGCACAGGGTGATTTCGTCATAATGGGAGGCTACATCGCTTTCACTCTCTCAGAATCTCCTTTTAATCTGCATCCTATCCTGAGTATTCCTTTTGTTTTCGTGATCATGTTCGTTTTCGGCTGGGTCTTGTACCAAACCATCATCCGCCGCGTGATCGAGCGAGATCTTTTCACCTCTCTTCTGGCAACTTTCGGTCTGGCCATCGTCATTCAGCAATTAATCAATCTTGCATATGGACCCGATGTACAGACAATTCGCTCTGAAATGGCAATACGAGAATTTTTTGAAGGCGAAGTTACAATTGCAGACATAAAATTTGTGTCCTTCATTTTGGCCATGATTATGGGGTTAATGATAACAATGTTCATGAAAAAAAGCAGGATGGGGAGGGCAATTCGCGCCACCTCACAAAATGCTCGTGCAGCACGTATCATGGGCATTGATACTGACCGGGTTTACGCATTCACCTTCTCACTCAATGCAGCGATTTGTGGGATTGCTGGAGTTTTAATCTCCATGATCTGGGTTATTCAGCCCTTTTTCGGCATAACACATTCTATCAGGGCATTTGTAATTGTTACATCAGCAGGATTCGGTAACCTCATTGGAGTAATCCTTTCTTCTTTGGGTCTGGGAGCAGTGGAACAATTCAGTGGATTTATTTTAGGTGCAGAATTTCAACAGGCCACTGTGGTAGGGCTTCTGGTAGGAGTTCTTATTATCCGCCAAATCATACAAGGTCGTCAGCGTCAGGTGGTCCAGTGATAAGTAAAACAAATAAAATACTATTTTACGCTGTAATTCTGCTAGCAGGTATCTTTGCTCCAATTATTTTTCCAGCTTACACTTTCCAATTGGCATTACTCTGGATGATGATTTTGTTTGCTTTGACCTGGGACATTCTAGGCGGTCAGATGGGATATAATTCGCTTGGAAACATCCTGTTCTTTGGTGCAGGAATGTACATCTGTACCGTTGTACAGATTGGAATGTACTATGACGTTGCAGAATACACTGCACATTTTGGTGCAGTAAAGATTGATTTTACTCCATACCAGTATTTTAGCGGATTGGCTCTTGGTTTGTTAATGGCTGCGATGTCATCTCTGGTTTTAGCGGTAATTTTCGGCTGGATTGTCTTTGGCCTGCGTGGTCCGTATTTCGCAATCGGGACGCTGGGTGTAGCCATTGCCGCAGGGGAACTGGTCGGGACGTGGGACTATGTTGGAGGTGGCGGAGGGATCTCCGTACCAAGCTATCCCGGGGAGCCCGACGACCGCGCATTGTTTTTTTATTCTCTTTGCTTTATTTCCGCTGTTTGTACTTTCGTGTTCCTCAAGTGGCTTTATTCAACCAGGTTCCAGTTGGCCCTCAATGCCATCCGTGATGATGAAGAAAAGGCCGAAGCAATGGGAATTCATACCAATCGCTACAAGACCATTGCCTGGTCATTTGCAGCATTTTTTCTGGGCATCTCTGGAGGAATTTTTGGCAACATGACCGGATTCATTGAACCACTTGAAGTGGCCTTCCCAACTGTTACTTTCGGCATCTTTATGGTTCTTATGGTATTGCTGGGTGGAAAAGGAACTCTTTGGGGGCCTGTCATAGGTGCGGTTCTATTTCATCTCATCA
Organism: uncultured SAR324 cluster bacterium; assembly: GCA_902513935.1. Next base: position 23,908 of record CABXOR010000003.1, on the reverse strand, counting down.
AGGAAATTACCTGGACCTACCTGCTTGGCTGGCAGTGGGTTGCACTGGGATTTCTGATTATTATCAATGTGGTTTTTTTCCAGCAGGGTATCATGGGATGGGTGAAGGATAAGTGGCCAGATTTATTCGGAATTTCAGTTGATTCGGTTATGGCTGCAGGTGAAGAAGAAAATTCTACAAAAGAAGTGGCCTAATGAGAAATATTATTGAGGTCAGAGGAGTGAACAAATCTTTCGGTGGTGTGGTTGCCAACCACGACATTTCTCTGGATGTAAAAACTGCGAAAATTACCGGTTTGATAGGACCAAATGGATCCGGAAAAACAACCCTTTTCAATTCGATTGTTGGATTTCATCCAATTGATTCCGGGACCATCCAGTTTGGGGGACATGAAATATCAAAGATACGGGTGCAAAAAATTGCGCGTTTGGGTATGCTACGGACATTTCAACAGACAAGAATCTACACAGAAATGAATTGTGTTAAGAACATGCTTATTTCTGCTGCACACCACAAAACAGGTTGGTTTGATATGTTTCGAAAGTACCCTCAGGAACTGACTGAGAAGGCGGAACATTTGTTGGAATTCGTTGGGCTTTTTTCCAAACGTAATCTAATTTCAGGTGACCTTTCATTTGGTCAGCAAAAGCTTTTGGAGTTTGCCATGGCCTTGATGAATGAACCCAAGGTTCTGTTGCTTGATGAACCGACTGCAGGCATCAATCCTACCTTGATCAACGGGTTGATTGATCGTTTGAAACGGGCCAACCAGGAATTCGGCATCACTCTCTTTGTTATTGAACACAACATGAGAGTGGTGATGAATCTTGCAGAAAGTATATACTGTCTGGCACACGGGGAAATGCTGGCAAAGGGCACTCCAGATGAAATTAAAAACAATCAAAATGTTATCGACGCATATCTGGGAGCACATTGATGACTTCAGATTTCTCGCTAAATAAAACTAAACCAGAAACTTCTTTTGGTTATCATGATGGTGCAGTTGAAACTGTCATATCCGTAGATGATGTAAACCGGCAGGCACAGGAACTTGCCGAAACGATCAGTAAGGAAAAAATAGCCAGCCTCATCCAGGGAGAACCTTTTTTAAAAATTGAAGGACTTCATGCCGGTTACGGAAAAATGGAAATTCTTCATGACTTCAACCTACAGGTTGGAAAGGGGCAATCCCTTTGTATGATAGGTCCAAATGGAGCGGGTAAATCCACTGTACTTCACTCTATCTTTGGATTTACCAATATCTTTTCTGGAGAAATTAAGACTCGGATTAGTGACTCTGAAAGGACAATTACCAAAATGAGTTCCAACCAGAAATTAGAGGTAGCCGGTATTTCTTATATCCTTCAGGATAATTCAGTTTTTCCGGATATGACAGTGGAAGAAAATCTGATGATGGGCGGCTATCTCAAGGAAAACACGGATGCCGCACAGGAATCAACTGAGCGTATTTTTGAGAAATATGATCGACTCAAAGCAAGACGAAACAACCCCGCAAAGGTACTCTCAGGTGGAGAAAGACGACTGCTTGAAATTTCAAGAGCGCTGGTCATGGAACCCAACATCCTGCTTGTCGATGAACCATCAATTGGTTTGGAGCCGCGTTTTATCGACATGGTTTTTGAAATTCTCGATGATCTTCAACGAAATGAAGGCAAAACCATTATCATGGTGGAACAGAATGCCAAGAAAGGTCTTGAATTCTGTGATATTGGCTATGTACTGGTTTCCGGGAATTTAGCCATGGCTGATTCCGGAGATAATTTACTGGCAAATCCGGAAGTAGGACGCTTGTTTCTGGGAGGATAAAAGTCCATCGATCAAAATTAAAGAAAGCATTCAGGATTGTACTTTGTCAGAAATTTTAGAGGAATCGACCGGAGTCAGATGCTTCTTCGTCAGGTAGAGGAGTATTGTAAGGCTGTTGTGGTTGCCCAAATTGCAAATCATGAGTACCTACATAAACAAGCCCCAATAACAGCAATGCTATAAATATCAGAATCACCTTCTTTTCCTGTGGATCAAAGTTATCAAGCATAATCAGAACTGTCGCAGAAATCTCAGGTCATTGCTGTAAAAGCGGCGTATATCGTTAATTTTATGTTTGAGCATTGCGGGCCGTTCTACGCCCATGCCAAACGCAAACCCACTCCATTCTTCAGGATCGTAACCACCGTTGCGCAAAACAACCGGATGTACCATTCCCGCACCGGCAACTTCCAGCCAGCCTGTATATTTGCAGAGTCGGCAGCCCTTCTTTTCACAACTGCAGCTCATGTCGATTTCAATACTGGGTTCTGTGAAAGGGAAATAACTCCCCCGAATACGAATTTTTCGTTCTACACCGTACATTTTATGCGAGAATTCACTCATCACGCCGATCAGGTCTGTGAGGTGGATATTTTTTCCGATAGTTAAACCTTCAACCTGAAAAAACTGGTGTTCAGAACGTGGAGTGATTTGTTCAAAACGGTAGCATTTCCCCGGCAGAATCACTCGAATCGGTTCTGGATAATATTCACGCATTGCCCAAATTTGCCCTGGTGAAGTGTGGGTACGCAAAACAACTTCATCGTTGACCCAGAAAGTGTCCCACATATCACGTGCAGGATGATATTCCGGTATGTTCAGTAACTGGAAATTATATTCGTCAGTTTCCACTTCCGGTGCTTCGTAAACCTGAAAACCCATTTTCTGAAAAATATTGTAAATACCACGTAAAGTTTGAGTGGTCAGGTGGAGGTGACCAGTGGTACAAGGTCTTCCAGGAAGGCTAACATCCATGTCATCAATTTCAAGTTCCTGATGAAGTTTTGTTTCCTTCAAAGTTTTCTGACGCAGTTCAAAAGATTCCTGCAACTTCTGCTTAACTTCGTTGATGACTTTCCCCATGACAGGCCTCTCTTCTGGAGAAAGAGTACCAAGTTTTTTTAGCAGGGAAGTGAGATCGCCTTTACGTCCCAGATAACGATGGTACCACTCAGGAAGTTGATCTGTTCTGGTTAAACCATTAAGCTCGTTTTGTCCCTTTTCACGGAGCATATTTATTTGTTCAAGCATTTTGATAACTGATTTTTAATTAGGAGTTTGAATCCACTTGTGAACTATCCTTCGTGCTTTCAGTTTCCGCTAAATTTATGTCAACTCCTGCGCTGCGCAGTCGTGAAAAAGACTCCAGGACGCTTTCCAGTTGTTTAACTTCTTTTGCATTTTTCAGAATGCGGTACCTGAACTGCTGAAAGGAAATTTGATGACTGCTTGAAACTCTGAGAGTTTCTTTGACGAACTCCTGCAAATCTAGGTGTACATCGTCAAATTGATCACACCAGCGATTATAACTTAGATATGCTTCTTTAAGTTTCACAATCTCAGGTTCAGGTATATCCGCTTCAGATTTGGTGCCTACCGAACCTTTCGCATTTGGTATTTTACTGTGCATCTGCAACTCTCTCTCCAGTGTTCGTGCGAGATCGGGACGACCCAGAGGATCAGATAAACCTGAAACAGATAAAGTTGCCCGCACTTCAGTTGTCGTTGGAATCAACTTAGACGCAGTTTGTGCTCCAGGGCTTTCTGACCTTTGCGCGGAACCTGTTTCCAAGTTGGCTATTCGCTGCTGAACCGTGTGTATCTGATCAATCATCCGGGTCAGTTCTGTCTGCAGAGCACTAATTTCAGTAATTCCGGGAGTTTTATTTTCTCCACCTTTAAACACTTTGGGGATTACTGTTATTTGTTGTCTTTTTAGCCAGTCAGGTGTGGTCAGTCGTGCTTGCCAGTCTGGATGATGATTCAGCTGTTGATCACAAGCATTCAGCCATATTTGAAAACTGAATGGTCGGCTAGGAATCTGCAGCGGTTTTTCAAATTCAAGAGGACAATCAAGGTCAGCTAACCACTGGAGCCAATCTTCCCACGTCTTTTTTGTTTCCTGGTCCTGCAGGGACTGCAAAAGTCGCTCTTCAAGCGCATCAATGATGCTTGACATTCGAACTCTCTATTAAAAACTTAAATCAGTGCTTACCGCTTCCTTCAGCAGAATAAATAAAATCCAGGAACGCCCGAACTGCGGTACTTTCTCCAAATGTTTCCTCTATTACCCGCAGAGCCTCATCATTTTTTAGATCGGGACGATAATAAATCCTGTGGGCTTCAAGTATTTCTCCAATTGAATCACGGCTAAAATTCTGACGTTTCAAGCCGACTATATTAACACCCTTTACTTCAAAACGGTTCCCATAACCTGTGGCATAAGGTGGAATGTTTCGATCAATCAAAGAAGCAGCTCCCGTATAAACATAAGATCCAACTCTTAAAAATTGAGCTACTCCGTTCTGTCCACCCAGAGTGACATAGTTATCAAGAGTAACATGACCGCTCAAACCAGTGTAATTTGCAAGAATATTATGGTTGCCGATGCTGCAGTCATGTGCGACGTGTACGTAACCCATCAGCAAATTATCATCTCCTATGATTGTTTTTCCACCACCGCCGACAGTTCCGCGATGTACAGAAACACCTTCACGAAAAATGTTTTTACTCCCGATAATTACTAGCGAATCTTCCTGATTATATTTTAAATCCTGAGGTTCGCCGCCTACATAAGAAAAAGGGTGAAAAATGTTTTCAGTTCCAATTATAGTTTGACCATCAAGGACTACATGAGATTTTAAACTGCAGCCATTTCCAATTTTGACACTGGAACCAACCATGCAATAAGGCCCGATCTCAACATCAGTCCCAAGCTCTGCACCATCTTCTATGATGGCGGTTGGATGAATTTTATTCATAAAAATTTTAAGTTATGTCCGTTGTGAAAACTATTTTGCTCTTGTAAAGTGATAAATTAACACACCTATTGTGTTCTAAATTAAACCCTAAAGTCAAGAAAACACTGTGAGGAATGAAACTCACTTTTTTCTGAAACATTTTCTGTAGAGGTTCATTGGAGCAAGGTTCACGAATTGCATTCATCCTGCAGAATGATGACACTATTGAAAACGACAAACGACTGAGAACTATGATCAAACATTTATTTTTTTTGATAAGCATATTGCTCTTTACCTTTACTGCAATTGCAGAAACTTTGCGTCTGAACAGTGGAGAGTCTCTTGAAGGAAAAATTCTGAAAATGGATGAAAAGACTTTGTTTATTGAATCACATCTTACTGCCCAGGAATTAAAGATTGACCGGGCGGACCTGAGTCTTATCGAATTTGACTCATCCGCCCGCAGTCTTGCCCGGCGGCTTGGAATAGGCCTTCATTACAGACCAAATGGAAATGAGGAGAACCTTTCTATAAAAAACTGGATTAGTGCAGTTGATTCAGCAGAACTTATTGTTGGTTACAGTTCAGGTACGCAGGACACATTTGGAATCGAATTACGTTATTCCCGGGTATTCATGGTTGAAGGTGCCACCGATCTTTTTTATGGTGCAGGTGCGGGGATTCTGTCCAAAAACAATAATCGCGGTACCATTTTAAAATTTTATTCCGGCAGTGAGTTTTTCCCTCTGAGCAGCCCAAGTTTTGGTTTTTCACTGGAATTAGGTGTACAGCGTAAACAGGGCATTGGAGACGTTATTCAAGGCTTTTACAATGCAATAGCTGCACGTTACTATTTCTGAAAGCGGCAAACATGGGCAAGAAAAGCTCGCTCCCGTCTCGTCTGACTTTCGAGGAATCTGAGCAGAATGATGCTCTAATGGAAAAGATTTTTGCCGGCGTCGATGATGTCCCGGATAAAGAGCCAGCACTGGTAATTCCACCCTCTGAATCTTCACTTAAAAAATCCCGAACCTCTCCAGCAGGCTCAGTATCCCGTCCGGATGCTGAGCTGGATTTGCACGGAAAAACACGTGAAGAATCAATTATGATGGTCCAGAATTTTGTAATGACCTGCCATGCGTATCAATTCCGTACAGCACTTATCATTACCGGAAAAGGTCACCATTCAGGTAAGCAGGGACCTGTTCTGAAGAGAGAAGTTCAACTTTGGCTGGAGCGTAATGGTAAACAGTATCTTAAAGATTTTCATACGGCTCCTGGGCGGTTTGGTGGCTCCGGTGCAATTTGGCTGAATATAAAATAATTCGTGTCAATTTATCACTCCGGGAACGGCTAGAGTGAAGCATGGAATTGCAACATCGAATTCGTCACCGTCTGTTGTTGTCATCCGATATGTCCCCTGCATCGTTCCAACAGGAGATTTAAGCTGAGATCCACTGGTATATTCATATTCCTCATCCGGAACCAAAACCGGTTGATCCCCCACCACACCATCGCCCCGTACCTCATTAGTGTCTCCATTGCTGTCGGTGATGATCCAGTATCTCCGTAGAAGCTGTACAGTTATCTGGCTCAAGTTTTTCAGGCGGATACGGTAGGCAAAGACATAGAGATCTTCTTCAGGGATTGAATGAGAATCAAGGTAAAATGATTCAACCTGAACCTGGACTCCTTCGGTAACTGCTTCTTCCATTATTTTCAAATTTTCTTCAAAAATTGTACTATTCAAAAATTAGTTCGTGTTATACAGTAATTCGAGAGAATGGCAAAGTGAAAAATATAGAAGTAATTGGAATTATAAGCATGACTTGCCCTTCAACCGTACTTTGAGTAAAATATCTTCCTGTAGAATATTCCAAATTATATTTCAAAAGCTCTCGCTGACACGCATAATTTTATGAAATTTGTTGATTCAGTAAAAATCCATGTCCATTCCGGTAATGGCGGCGGCGGCTGTACAGCCTTCCGAAGGGAAAAATATATTCCGCACGGTGGACCTAACGGTGGTGACGGCGGGAAAGGAGGGGACATTTTCATGTTTGGAGATTCAGGAAAAAATACTCTGCTTGATCTTTCTTTTCAGCAGCATCAACATGCAGAACATGGATTATGCGGCGGCGGCAGCGACAAACACGGGCGTAACGGTATAGATCTTCACATTCGTGTTCCGCTTGGGACAGTAGTCAAAGATATTGAAACAGGTAAGGTTTTTCTGGAGGTAATTGAAGAAAAAGACTATCTGCTATTTGCTGGCGGACGTGGCGGACGCGGTAATGCACGCTTCAAAACTTCAACAAATCGCTCTCCGGAGTATCACCAGCAGGGAGAACCGGGGCATGAATGTTGGGTCCGGCTGGAACTGAAATTGATGGCAGATGTCGGTTTGGTTGGTTTCCCGAATGCAGGAAAATCAACTCTGATCAGTAGTGTATCTCAGGCACACCCAAAAATTGCGGATTATCCTTTTACTACTCTGGTTCCGCAGCTTGGTGTTGTGAAAATAAATAATCTGGATCCATTTGTGATTGCCGATATTCCGGGTATAATTGCAGGCGCACACGACGGCAGAGGACTGGGTGATCAGTTTTTACGCCACATCGAGCGTACTGCTAGTTTATTACTGCTCCTGGATGTTTCAGGATTTTCGGAGAATCCACCTCAGGAAGAATACCAGATTTTGATTGATGAGCTGGAGCTGTTTTCACCAAAATTATTAGAAAAATCCCGTGCAGTTGTATTTACAAAACTGGACAGTGTCAGTGATTTTGAACTACTGGATAAGTTGCAGCAGCACCTTGAAGCTTCCGGAGAAACTGTCTTTCGTGTTTCTTCAGTAAGCGGTGATGGAATTCAAGAGTTGCTGAGTTATCTCGGTTCAGTGGTACAAAAGGAACGTCAGCAGAAGAACGAGAACCCACCAAAGATAGTAGAAGAACCACTTCATGAGAACTCAATTTGGGATGATTAATAGTGTGGTATGTTATCCATAATGCAGTTATTATGGATAACCTCATTCTTAGCTGCACATAATTAGCAGTGACAATGTGTTTAATAGTTAAAATTGAAGGAGAATGGAAAAGAAAAGATCTAAAAAATATGAATTAAGATTTGAAGTCGCTAGCGAGAGGAAAAAGATTCCCGGTTACACTTTAATCCCCAAGCATGATCGTTCTGCGGAAGCACAACACACGACAGAACATGAAGCACTGCAGGTAATCCAGCGTGATGCACGGAGAGGTGATATAGAAGCAGTCAAAAGACATTTATTAGAATTTCCAGAATATAAAAGAGAGGACCTTAAGAAAATGTTAAAAGCAAGTGTTGCTGCACATGGAAAAGTTCTGGAACTGTAAAATCCTTCCCATCAAAAAAACCGACCCCTTTGATTCCCGATTCCGTGAGAATGACAATTTATTTTTTGAAAAAATAAAGTAAGAAATCCTGGTTTCAATTTTCGTAATCAACCAAGTTCCAGCTTTGCTGAAATGACACCATTCACTGGATCATCTCTAAAATGCTGTCCAGGATTTAATTCTCATTACAAATCAACAAATATCATTCTTTTAGATATTCATCGTAAGCTAATTTTCTGGATATTGAGCGGTAATTTTCTCTGGCAAGTTTTTTCCAAATCTGACCCTGACCATCTTTGTGATCCACCAGTTCTTTGAATATTTTTAATGCCTGCTCATTGTTTTCCTGACGAGCATAAATACTTCCGATTTGATAACGGGCCCAAAACACACGCTCGTTTATTTCCTTGTTTTCGCTATCAGCATAGAGCGAAATTGCCTGTTGATAGCTAAGAAGCGCAATTGTATCGTTTTGAGCTTTGTTGTACATATCTGCCGCCAGAAAATGGCTGTTGATAATATATTCTGGTGTATCAGGATGATCAAGCGGATGATTGTAACTTGAAGCCACTTCTTGAAAAGCCTCACCAGCATCTACAAAATTTCCTGTTTCTTCGTGGAGTTCTCCCAAATCATAGTATAGTTCCGGAACAATTTCTGCTGAAAGCGGATCCTTGTTTTGATCATATTTCTGCAGAGTTTGATTGTAAACAAGCAGAGCACTTGGATATGATTTTTCCCTGCGGTAAATATTTGCCAGCAATTGCCTTGCTTCTGCATCATAAGGACTTGCAGGGTATTTTTGTAGAAATCCAGCTGTGATATTACGGGCTTCAGTCAGATCTTCTTTTTCCAGCAGTGTCAGGGCTTTTTCCAACTGTACCAGTTCACCAATTGTTCCTCCGGAGCGTGTTTCAAGAAAACGCAAAATATCCAGTGTCTCTTCGTAAAAGCCCAGTTTACGGTGAGCTACCGCAGTTTGAAAAAGGGTTGTGTCAAAGCGGAAATTGAATAAATATTTAGCTTTATAATCACTATAAGCGCTTACGAGAGCAAGTGTGTCATCCTGGCGAAAATACTGGTCAATTAATCCTTTTAGATTCTCGTCAATGTTTTCATGTATTACATTTCTGCGAACATAAACGTTTTGAGGATATTTTTCCATAAAACTTTCCAAAGTTTTAATTGCACGTGCGTAATATCCGTAAAGAGTAAGTGTCAACCCCTTCCGGAGTAGTGCTTCTTTCGCCTGTGGTGTATACGGATAGAGTCTGTGTATTTCATCATAAACCGTGATTGCCTCGAGATGGTCATCAGAATAAGGGCGTTTTGCCTGAATGTTGGCAATTCGCAATTTGCCTAGTAACGCAATCTCTCGGGTGTAACTGCTGATTGCGTTTTTGTAAGCTAGAATGGCATCATTTTCTTTACCTTCATCCCGCAGAAAATCACCTAATCGGAGTGCAACCAATTTGGAAAAATCTGCTTTGGGATATTTTTCCATGAGTAATCTGAAAATTTCACGTGCAGTAACGTAATCGGCATTTTCATAATATGTCTCACCCATATGAAATAAAAGCGTTGGATCGTCTTTGGCATAGTCCTCTTCTGCATTCCGTGCAATATCAAAAAATTCCTTTGCAGTTATGTAACGCTTAAGCTGGTAATAGGCCTGGGCCATTTTATAATGCGTGACAGCAAAAAATTTTGGTTCAGGTGAAGCACGCAGGTATTCTTTAAATTCGTTGATGGCCATTTCCCATTGCCGTTGCTCAATACGGCTCATTCCTTTCCAAAAATTCGCTTCCATTGCCTCAATTGAATTTTGAAAACGCTCCTGCAGTATTTGGTAATAAACAGCTGCCTCATGCTGAAATTCCATTTTTTGATAGGAGCGTCCTATACGGAAATTGGCATGTGGTAAAAGATAAGCTGTTTCAAATTCTTCTCCACTTTCTTTGGCAATATTTTCTGCATCCTGAGTAATACGGATTGCTGTTTTGTAAGCCTCAATTGCCTGGTGATAATTATCGCCAATCCTGCGCTCCAGCATGGTGTAGATTGTGTCTCCAATCCGGAAGAGAGCTCGTGCAGACAAAGGGTGCAGCGGATCTTCAAATTCATCTCCTGTGTGTTCCTTCCCGAGCGCATAGGCTTCTTTATAATGGGACACAGCTTCATCATACAAATTTTTTCTGAAAGCATTTTCACCGCGTTGAAAAATAGGATTGATTTTAGAAGCCCTGATTCGTCGCTTTTTTTCTTCTTTTTCAAATGCATCAGCATCTTCCTGACTCAACTTTTCCCCTTCCTTAAGATCTGCTGCAATTTTGCGCTTTAACGGAGTACCGTGAATGTCAAGTATCCACTGGACGGGCCTGGAAACAAAATGCCGTTCCACACTCACGTCTGTTGCATTGAGTTTCAATTCAATAAAGGTTTGGTTTACTTCTGAAGTGAGTGCATGAAGCTCCAAACGGGCATCCTTGTAATCAAGGTTTAACAGCTGTTTTTCCGGTAAAGTGTTAGGCAGGCGAATAGTAAGTTGAGTTTGAAGGCTGTTTTCAAGTAAAAAAATCCGGGGAGGCTGCTTGTCTTCCGGGACAGAATCAGTTGCAGAAAATATTGCAGGTTTTTTAAAACCGAAAGTCAAACGTGTAAAATCAGGATTGCCGGCATCAAATTTTATAGAAACCAGTTGATACGCAGCATCTTCCGGCGGATAAGGCAAGGGTTCAATTTGGATTGAGGGACGGAAATCAATTTGAATCCCATTTTGTCCCGTAAGGGAACTGACAGAATAACTTAAATCTCTTTTCAGTAATTTGAACTGTGCCCAGCTGTCTCCATCAATTGCTGAAAAACGTATTCCTGCCAGCTGTGGATCATTGAAAAGACGCTCATTCCGGCCGTCTGAAAAACCGATACGGGCATTGTTAAACTTAATCACCAGTGTCCGGGAAGCAAGGTTTTCTGTGATTATGTAAACTGGAGGATTGTCTGTCAGCAGACGTACGCTGATTTGCCTGCCGTGACGCATTAGCTCTACATTTTGAATTATGACTGGAACGGAAGTCTTGGAAGTTTGCGCCGGAATGCTTGCAGCAGTCGAACAGCTGATGATCAGCAGAATTAGAAAATTCCGGAACAACCTCATACAGGAAAGATCAGAATCACGTGGTATGGTTCAAGGTTCAAGCAACAAGAATTAGTATTTTTCTACACAGTTTTGAAGCTTAAACCTGATTATGATGTAATCTTGAAAAGTCTAAATCCTCCTGGAACTCATTCCTGAAAAGAATATCATGGACCGGATTGAGAGAATGAAACAGTCATTTCAGTTTATGAAAATTTCCGCTTTCCAGCATTTTAAAAATGATATCTGAATTCCAAGGCCCCCATTTATTAATTATTCGTAAAATGATTTGAGTAATTTTGAACGGGTTGGATGACGCAATTTTCGCAGTGCTTTTGCTTCAATCTGACGAATACGTTCCCTGGTTACATCAAAATCCTGACCAACTTCTTCCAGGGTGTGATCTTTGATTGAATCAATGCCAAAACGTAGACGTAACACATTCTCTTCACGCTTAGTGAGAGTTTTTAATGCTTCACGTGTTCTTTCACCCATGTTTGAAGAAACAGTAGCTTCACCTGGATCCCTTATGTGTTCATCTGCAATAAAATCTTTGAGTTGCGAATCCTCATCATCACCAATTGGTGTATCAAGAGAGATTGGTTCCTTGGCAATTTTTAGTACTTTACGGACTTTGTACAAAGGCATTCCAAGATCTTCAGATAACTCATCTGCAGTAGGTTCACGTCCAAGTTCCTGTACCTTGGCTCGTGATATCCTCGAGAGTTTATTGATTGTTTCAATCATGTGAACAGGAATCCGGATTGTCCGTGCCTGATCTGCAATGGCACGTGTAATTGATTGACGAATCCACCAGGTTGCATAAGTTGAAAACTTGTATCCTCGACGATACTCAAACTTGTCTACAGCTTTCATTAAACCAATATTGCCCTCCTGAATAAGATCCAAAAATTGCAGTCCTCGGTTTGTGTATTTTTTTGCAATGCTGATCACCAACCGTAAATTTGCCTCTACTAGCTGGCTTTTTGCAGACTTAACCCTTCTCTCTACTTGTTTAAGACTTTTTACTTCAAGGTTAAAATCATCCAAGGAGAGGGTTGTCAGTTCGATCATTGTCCTGATACGCTTCCGTTTTATTTCTATTTTTTCAAAGTAACGATTTGCTATACTGAACTGATGTCCTGTTTTAGCAGAAATGTCTTTTGCGATTTGCTCTTTAGCTTTTTTACTAGTTGCAGAACTCAATTGTTCAAACAATTTATCCATTTCTTCAACGGGCAAGTCTAAACTTTTTATATTGGAGTTCATCTTGCGGAAAGTCAGGTTGATCTTTTCCTTGTGATTTAATATCTCATCGCACATTACTTCAATTTGGCGGGAGTTAAAACTAATGTTACGAATTGCATCTTTGAATAATGATTCGCTTTCTTCCAGATGTTTCTTTTCAGCAGGTTGGAGCTTTCGTTTGGCCTGATGTTTTTGGAATTTATTCATAGAACGATGGTGCTTCCAAAGAATATCGAATTGAGCAATTAGTTTGACGGTAGCCTTGTCTTCGTCTTCAATCACATTGTCATCTTCATCCAATCCTGAAATAACATGCCGTGCCTTTATTTTCTTATTTTTGAGGTGCTTGGTAAGGTTCTGCAGATAAAGCAAAATCAATTTTGAATCAGAGAATATATCTATTAAGTCTGTGTTCCCTTTTTCTATTCTTTTGGCAACTTCAACTTCTCCGTCACGTGACAATAATTGGATACTTCCCATCTCACGCAAATACATGCGAACAGGATCGTCTGTAGAATTATCTACTCCAGGGTCAAGGTTGAGTTCACTAGCCTCATTATCCAGTTCAGTCGCAGAATCTGTTTGATTACTTACAATATCCATTTTTTTCTCCGAATCAATTACTTCAATTTCCATTTCAGCAAATATATTAAATATTTTTTCGAGTTGTTCTGGAGATGGAGTCTCATCGCCAAGACTTTCATTGATTTCGTCAATTGTGACAAACCCTTTTTCGCGTCCATCCGAAACCAACTCTTTAATTAGTTTTTTCTCTACTGATGATAATTCGTTATCACTTTTATTTGCAGTGCTCATGTGCTGTATACAGAGATTATTGTGTCAATATATTGTCAATAATTTGCTTTATTTCTTTCAAATTCTTTTCTTCGAGTCTTCTATTTAGAGCAGCCTGTGCCCGTTCCTCGTTACTTTTACTGTGAAGTAGCCACTCCTGATATTCAATCTCCAAGTTTCGTTCTTTCATACGCAAGAGTGAAAGTCCAAAGTCGTGACTTGGAATTTCCTCAGAAAGTAGCAACATCAATGATTGAAAAAGGTCAGGATCAGATTTCTCCAGAGTAAAAGGATCGAAAGCTTGAAATACTGCATCAGGTAGCTGCAATAATTTTTCGTAAAGTCGGCGTAAATTTGGTGTCTGGAATTCTTCAGGTTTTAGATGCTCCCGGACACAGGGCCATAATTTGCCTTTGCGCAACAATGACTGTAACAGCCACTGTTCATCTTGGGAATCTTTAATATTCTCAGATAAACAACTGACTATATCATTATTTTTATTTTTATGCAAGCTTTTGTTTCCTTTCCTTTTTAACTCTTTCGACAATAATTCCGGAGGAATCTTCATTCTTTCACCAATTGTCATCAGAGTGAGTTGTCGACGTTTAGGATCCTGGATTTCGTACAATGCCGGCAACAGTTCATCCAGACCTTGCATTCTGCCCTGGATACTGTCTGGATATTTTTTTATGGTCTGTTGAACCAGGTAATCTAGAGCCGGAACTTTCTGATTCAGGAATGCATCAAAGTTTTCTTTTCCGTTATTCAATAAAAATGTGTCAGGGTCTTCTCCTTCAGGAAGAGTAAGGATGTAGGACTCAAGGGCGACAGGAAGCAAAATATGTGCATGCCTGAGTGCGGCATTATTCCCTGCAGAATCACCGTCAAAAAGCAAAATAACTGTATCTGCGTAGCGCAGGGCTATTTTAAAATGTTCCTGAGTCAGGGCTGTACCACATGGGGCTACTGCTTCAGTAAAACCGTTTTCGTGAAGGCGGATGACATCAAGGTAGCCCTCAACAAAAATCAGTCGACGTTTTTTACGAATGGAGGTAAGTCCTTCATGTAGGCCGTAAAGTACCTGGCTTTTATGGTAGTATGAATTTTCAGGACTGTTGAGGTATTTAGGCTTATCTTCCGCTTTCATCGCACGTGCCCCAAATCCGATACAGCGTCCGCGTACATCCTTAACTGGAAACATCAAGCGTCCCCGGAAAGTATCATAGTGTTTTGCTGATTTATCACTGACCTTGATCAAACCCGTTCTGGACATTTCTGCCAGAGAAATATCTATTTTCTGCAGGTAGTTCAAAGTACCCTGCCACTCGTCAGGAGCCATGCCGATTTGAAATTGTTTCCACATGCTTTCCGGAACCTGCCGCTGCTGTAGATATTTGACAGCATTCCCTCCTTCCGAGATAGAAAGTTTTTCACTGTAAAAAGCCGCTGCCTCCTTGAGACAATGTAATCCGCGGTCTTCTTCCGGATTGAAACTCCGTGGTCCCCCGGACAGAATTTCCAGAGGGATACCGGCGCGTTTAGCAAGCTCTCCTACTGCTTCCGAAAAAGGAAGACGATCATATTGCATCAGAAACTTTATACCATCTCCACTGACGCTGCAGCCAAAACAATGAAAAAAACCACGCTCCGGATTTACATTGAATGAGGGCGTTTTTTCTGAATGGAAAGGACAAAGCCCCTTGTAGCTGGAACCTGCTCTTTTAAGCGTGACACCATGATCAGAAATCAAGTCAACAAGGTCCGTTGCATCTACAACTTGGCGGATAAAGCTTTTACTAAATTGCATTTCTTAGTATTTCGAGAATTTTGAGGTAAAGGAATTTTATAAATATTCGGACCTAAACCTTGAAGTAGCTAACTGACACTTACTGCTTTTGAGTTAACAGTCCATCAAAAATGTTTTGCAAGTCCGTCTGCAGAAAAACTAATGTTAGTGCTGAAAAAAGATTTCAATGTGTCCTGTTGTTCTACTTTTCTTGAATTAACTGCCTTGAAATATTCAGGATGTTCTCCGAAAATTACTGTAATTCCAGAAAAACTTTCCTGCCATTCCTGAAAAAAAGGCAAACCTATTTCGTCCAATTGTGAAAGTAAGCGGTTTATCAAAACTACTTTTGTGTTTGCCGCAACCAACATCAAAGCCCAAAATCGTGCTGCATACTCAGGCATAAGTTCATTAACGGGGAGATTAATAATTCGTCCGGTCAATCCTAAACGGTCCTTCAAAATATCCATATTTTTTCTTTGTCCTCCAAACCACGGACGAGTCGAAAAAAGTTTAGATTCCATATTTTCCAGTAGTGACGCTTTCTTGTCTGTACCTTCCCATAAGCTGTCGTCCGTGTGAAGGTGAGTATTGGCTGAAATCTGTAAAGAACCCGTTTTGGGCTTGAGCTTTTGCTGAAACATACGCCACAATACTTGTTTCTGTTCCTCATTTTGAAAATGGAAACAAGCTTTCTCTCCAGCATGTAATTCCAAATTCAGCTTCCGTATGTCCCACTTTTCTACAGTAGATATTCCGGTTCCGGAAGGGGCAGCATAGCCTAAATTATGACAACTAATGAGCACTCTTGGATTCATGACAGTTTTATGAGTACACTAATACTTGAGCTAAATTCACTGGAAATAACTGATGTTGTTGCCAGAAAAACTGCAGCACACTTGTTCCCAGGGGCTGTTCTTTTGTTTTGGGGAAACATGGGTGCCGGAAAAACTACTTTTGCAAAAAGTCTTTGTTCTGGTCTGGGGGTCCCTCATGAAACAGTTATTTCTCCAACCTATACTATGGTCAACATTTATTCAGGCAAATGTACAATTCTTCATGTTGACCTCTTCCGCTTGACTGCACCAGAGCAACTCGATGATTTTGATAGAGAAGATCTGTTTGCAGATGATGGAATTACTTTGGTTGAGTGGCCGGAATTTATTACAGATCATTTGACGGATGAACCCGTACTAAACTTGTATTTCAAAACCGTTTCAGAATATCAAAGACAGTTAATCATTAAAAGTGAATTTGATGATTTTGACACACTTTTAAAAACTTTGTAACAATCGATTTAATCTTTACAAAAAACAACAGCCCCTTTGAATCAGGATAGTACATGATTAGACTCTCAGTGGATACTTCATTTGAACATTTGGGTTTGTGTTTGACCAGAAATGGAGTCCCTTTGGCAAATTACTATTCTCTGTGTCATCGGAGGAATGCAACAATTATTTTTGAAGTTATTGATGATTTGCTGAAAAGCACAGAGTTAAACTTAGCGGAAGTTGATGCCTATGTTGTAAACTGCGGTCCTGGCTCTTACACTGGAGTCAGAATTGGAATGAGCGTGACCAAAACTTTCGCCCAGGTTCACGATAAACCGGTAATTCCAGTCAATTCACTTGAATTACTTGCAGGACAAATCAGGCACCTGAAAAATGATTTTCCTGTATTGCTTAACTGTACCCGTAGAGAAATCTTTCACTCAGTTTTTCGCATAGTAGATGATCATCCGGTAGCACAGACTGCAATTCAACTCACCAGTCTAGAAAAATTCATTGAAATCTCAGGCGGTGTCCCGGTTGTCCATTATCGCGTCAATCCTGAGCGGCGAAAAAATGAGCCACTGTTTGAACAACTGGTTCTTCTGCCCTTGGATTATCCAGTTCCGGATGCACAGCTTTTAGATCGCCTGGGCGCATATAAATTAGCTTCATCTGCATTTGATCCGGATCTTCCAGTGCAACCGTTATATATAAAACGTGATGTAGAAAAACCTTTATAAATGTTTTGAATCTGAGGATTTGGACTAAAGAAAAATCGCAAAAAGACTGACTTTAAAATGCTATACCACACATTTTCAACACAAGAAGAAATAGACCAGGAATACAATCCGCGCTTTATTGTAAAGAATACAGATGAGTTGGTTCAAAGCTATTTTACCGAAAGCCAAAGAGTCCTCAGAGAATATTCAAACCGTTCCGCAGTGGCTTATGGTCCAACACCATCGGAAACCCTTGACATTTTTCCGGCTGAAAAACTCTGTAGTCCTATTCACATTTTTTTTCATGGAGGTTACTGGCATTCGTTGACGAGCAGAGATTTTGCGTTTGTGGCAGAAGGGTTGGTACGAAACGGAATTACGGCTGTGCTGATTAACTATGCTCTTTGTCCTTCAGTTAACATCGATGAGATTGTACGTCAATCGCGTGCCGCGGTAGCCTGGACTTTTCGAAATGCAGAGGACTTTGGGGGAAATCCGGAGCGGATCTCGGTTTCCGGACATTCTGCCGGTGGTCATTTGACAGGAATGTTAATGAGCACTGATTGGGAAAAAAACTATGGGTTACCTCCAAATTTGATCAAGGGGTTTTTGCCTGTAAGCGGACTTTTTGACCTTAAACCATTTCCGTTTTCTTGGCTCCAGTCAAAATTGTTGCTGACTTCAGAACAAGTCCTCCGCAACAGTCCTGTATTCCTTAAACCTATGTACACTCCACATGTTATGGTCGCAGTGGGCGCAGATGAATCGCATGAATTTCAGCGGCAATCGAAAAATTATACTATTTTTCTACAAAAACACGGAGTTCCTGCAGAATATCTATCTATGCCCGGAAAAAACCATTTCAATATAATTCATGATTTTCTTGGTGACGGGGGACCGTTGTGTAAAAAAATTATTGAATGGAAATAAAAAAATTCATAAATTAAAGAAAAGTAAAACAGGAAATGATGAGACATTCAGGATTGACACTTTAGGGATCGGAACTGATAATAAAAACGCAAACTTAAACCAAAACAAAAAAACTATGAATCTTGAAAATGCAACCAAAGAAGAACTGCAAACTTTGGAACACAAACTTGCAGAAAAGTATCAGAAATATAAAGATGCCGCTTTAAATCTGGACCTTACCAGGGGAAAACCAGGAACTGAACAACTGGAGCTTGCTGATGAAATGGAAGGCTTGCTCAAAGACAAACTGATTTTGGAGGATGGAACTGATCTCAGAAATTATGGGGGACTCGATGGGATCCGTTCAGCACGTATACTGGGTGGCGAAATGCTTGGCCTTCCGGAAACCGAAGTCATTTGTGGGGATCACAGCAGTTTGTCACTGATGAATCTTTACATACTTCATGCTTTTTATCATGGCTCTCAAGGACCTAATACAGCCTGGGCCAGAGAAGGTGAAGTAAAATATCTGGCAGTTGTTCCAGGATACGATCGTCATTTTTCCATCTGTGAGGAACTGGGACTGCGGATGATTAGTGTAGACATGCTGGATGACGGACCTGATATGGACGCAGTTGAAGATTTGGTGCGCAATGATCACTTGATCAAAGGGATGTGGTGCGTTCCTAAATATTCCAATCCCACTGGAAATGTATATTCTGAAGAAGTGGTGGAAAGAATCGCTGCACTTGGTAAAATTTCAGGCTCCAATTTTCGCGTGATGTGGGACAATGCATATGGTGTACATGACCTCTTTGAAAATCCGCAGCAGTTGGCAAATGTGATGGATTTCTGCCGAAAATATGGAACTGTTGACAATTTAATTTTAACTGCATCTACTTCAAAGATAACTTATGCAGGAGGCGGGATTTCATTTTTGGGTGCATCTGAGAAAAACCTGGATCATTTTCGTAAACGCCTTGCCGTCATGAGCATTGGTCCAAACAAACTCAATCAGCAGAGGCAAGTTCTCTTTCTAAAAAATTTAGCAGGTGTACTGGCACATATGAGGAAACATGCTGAAATTCTGCGGCCCAAGTTTGCAATGGTACAAAAACATCTTGAAAGCGAGTTGGCTGGAAAAGGTGTGGGAACCTGGTCTAATCCGAAAGGCGGATATTTTGTCTCGTTTGACGCATTGCCCGGATTGGCGCAGGAAATAATCCGTCTTGCCGGTGAGGCTGGAGTTAAACTGACTCCGGCTGGAGCAACATACCCCTATTCTCATGATCCCAATGATAAAACTATAAGATTGGCCCCCACGTTTCCAAGTGTTGAAGATTTGGATCAGGCAATGCAGATTTTTGTAATCTGTGTCCAGTTGGCTTCCATTCGGCAACGGCTGTAAATCTTTGTCCATTTCTATTCTGTAATAAACTTGAAAAATCTGACTGGTTGCATTGTCGTTCAGAAGCTATTTAAACTCATCTGTATAGTAAATAAAAACCTAAAACCTGAAACCTCGTATATTGATTAAAGAAGTCAACGACTGGGAATTATTTCAGCGGTTTCTCGTTTACGTGCGTCCGTACTGGAAAAGCGTGGTACTGGGAGTTGCTACAGTTCCGTTCTCAATTGCGGCAACTATGCTCCTACCATGGCTATTAATTCAAATTATTGATGAACATGTAATCCCCGGAGATCTGGACGGATTGTTTCGGATGGGGGTTTTCATGGCTGGAACAGTTGCTGTTGGTTATTTTTCAGATTCAATTTATACATTTTCCCTCCAAAAAACCGGCCAATTAGCTATTAGTACGATGCGCAGTGATCTCTATGCGCACATCCTCTCTATGCCCCGCTCTTTCTTTGACCAGCGTCCAATTGGTGTGATTCTGACACGTCTCACAAGTGACATGGAAGCACTCAATGATTCTCTAGCCATTGGTGTCCTTTCTATTTTTACCGACTTTCTTAAGACAATTGCTTTGTTAATATTGTTGATAATCCTGAGTTGGAAGCTCACGCTGGTAGTGCTCTTGATTTTACCTCCCATATATTTTGTCAGCAATTTTCTGCGGTCGAGATTACGGCATTATTACAATCTAACTCGGGAGGCGCTTGCGAACTCTACTGGTTACCTGCAGGAATGTTTGAATGGTGTAAAAACAATCCAGTTGTATGCAGCAGAAGCCAAAGTTCGGAAACAATTTGAAGCAAAAACTAGACATTTTTTTAAGGCACAGACCCACTCAAATTTTTATGATGCAGCTCTTTTTTCTGTGATTGAAGGTATTACCTCAATTGCACTGGCCTTGATGCTTTGGTACGGAGCCCAGCAAATTCTTACAGGACTTGTCTCAATTGGAGTTTTGGTTGGATTCATAAATACGTTGAACCGCATTTTTGTTCCAATTCGAGAATTTACTCAACAAATTTCCGTTTTCCAGCGTTCTCTTTCTGCACTTGAAAATATTGACAAACTATTTCGTGAAATTCCGGAAGATCAAGATACGGCAGACATGCCTTCCTATGCGACCAATTCCAGAAAAAATACTCCAGAAGAAATTATGAAACGTTTCCAGGAATTTAAAGAATTACGTTTTGAAAATGTTTACTTCCGCTACACAGAGGATGGACCATGGGTCCTGCAGGGAGTCTCGTTTATAGTTCGTAAAGGCGATCGCCTGGCTATCGTTGGAGCAACTGGTTCAGGAAAATCTACAATTGTCCGTATTCTTACCAGAACTTATACACGTTATCAGGGTTCTATCAAAATAAATGGTGTGGAGCTTTACGAAATATCACGGTATCATTTGCAGTTGATGATATCAATGATGCAGCAGGATTCGCATTTGTTTGAGGAAAGTATCGGCTTCAATATTGCTCTGAACCGTCCGGAAGTTTCTCCTGAAAAAGTCAAAGAAGCTGCAAAATATGTCTATGCTCATACATTTATTGAACTCCTGCCTGAGAAATATGATTTCAAAATTCTTGAAGGTGGAAAAAATCTTTCTGAGGGAGAAGGACGCCTGATCGTTTTTGCCCGTGCATTGGCTGGTGAAAGCGATTTAATAGTATTGGACGAGGCCACGAGTTCCGTTGATTCTGTAACTGAAAATCTAATTCAGAAAGCCATTGAACGCATTTTTCATGATAAAACAGTGATTGCCATTGCACATAGATTGAGTACAATTCGAAATTCAGATTTGATACTTGTTGTTGATGCCGGCAAAATAGTTGAGCGTGGATCACATGTTGAACTAATGCAACTTTGCGGAGTTTACGCCAGCCTGCTAGAAACATTTGAGAATGAAATTGAGCTGGTCTCTGTGCCTGCGAAATAAATAATTTTGACAAAGTGGAAAGTGAAATGCATTTTTTTCTTGCATTTATTATTTCCCCTGTCATAATTATGCTTTCTTCTCTTCATTTAGAAGAGTAATTTTAATTAAAATATAAGGTCAATATGGCAACAGGCAAAGTAAAATGGTTCAACGAACGTAAAGGATACGGGTTCATCGAGCAGGAGTCCGGAAAAGACTTGTTCGTTCATCATTCTGAGGTCCGCGGGGGATATCTCAGAGAAGGAGAAAATGTGGAATTCGAAGTTGGAGAAGGTCAAAAAGGGCCTTGTGCGGTTAGTGTCCAAACTGCTTCATAATTCATTTTAGGAAAAACGCGATTAAGACGGGATGGTTGCACGAGCGGTCATCCCGTTTTTTTTTGTCCTTATTTTGCAAATATAACAAAACTACTTTAAATCAAATGAATTATCTTAAGGAAGATTTTCAAGAATTTACAATTGCATTACGTACTTTGAAGTTTTGGTACATGCTACTAACGCTGACAGTTGGTTGCTTTATCTTCAGTTTTGTCGTAAACGGAATTCTTTTGCCTCACAATTTTTTTGCCGGAGGACTGACTGGACTGGTATTATTGTTTTATGATTCTATAAAGGAGTATATCTCAATCAGTCTACTCTATGTTCTTATGAATATACCAATATTTATAATTGGCTTTCGAGAATTTTCTCTGAAATTTATCATCACTTCACTGATTGGTATGGGGATTTATTCTTTGAGTCTTCAATTAACACATGGAGTTGAAATTTCAATAAATGACCCCATGTTGGCAGCCATTTTTGGAGGAGTGTTGGCTGGTTTTGGTACCGGTTTTTATTTGCGTTTGGGTGGCTCGGTTGGTGGTTTGGATATCGTGGGTACTGTGATAAAAAAACGCTTTGCAATTCCTATTGGTACTGTTTTTAACCTGGTAAACATTGTAGTTATTTTCAGTAACGCATACCTTTATCACTTGGAAACGGCTCTCTTTACTGGAGTCTTCATGTATGTTTTCAGTTGGAGTATGCAAAAAGGGCAGGTTGGGTTGTCTCAGCGAAAATCTGTTTTCATCATTTCCTCCAAGCCTGATGAAGTTGCAGAAAAGGTGTTGAAAAAACTGGATCGTGGGTTTACTTATTTCAATGCCTCCGGTGGGTTTGCAGGTGAAGAAAAGCAGGTGATTTATACAGTAATTAATATGCTGGAACTGGGACGGCTCAAAGATTATTTGTTTGATACTGATCCAGAAGCTTTTATCTCTGTTCAAGACACTGGAGATGTCATTGGCAAACGCTTTTTGACCTGGGAAGATGAGGGATTCAGGAAACGAAAAAAGAATAAATAAGGTGTTCAGCAGTAAATTAGCTCAAGGAAAGATCTAACTTTGCAGACAACTCAGGTCGAATCTGGTTTACCGACTGCTTTAAGGATTATTTTTCTTGTTTTATCTAACAAAGAAATTGAGCCGAGTTTGTTTAAATTGAACCACTGTACATCCTGAGCATCATCTCCGGGACTGCATTCTCCTGACAGCCAATGAGCTCTATAATCTGCCACGATGTAATGGTAGAGTATTTCCCCTTCTTCGTCTGGAACTATTAAATCTATGACGTCAATTAAAGTTAATTCATTAGCTTCAACTCCTGTCTCTTCCATTAATTCTCGGCGAGCTGCTCGAGTTACAGTTTCACCAAGCCGCTGTTTACCTCCGGGGATGCTCCACTGTCCTTTATATGGAGCTTTTTTACGTTTAACCAGTAAGACTTCTTCATTACGGAAAACAACAACTCCCACTCCTGCAATGGGGCGCTCCGGATATTCAATGTTTTTTCTCATTCGTATTTAACTAACCAGTCTTTCAAAGACTTTCGTGTATCCTGCTCTTCTATTCCCTCAGTTACCAGTACTCCGCTTTCCCTGAGCATTCGTACTCCTTCAGCATTAACTTTTGGATGTGGATCTCTGATAGCGATTACAACGTGTGAAATTTGTTTTTCAACAATGGTTTCTGCACAGGATGGAGTTCTGCCGTGAAAAGAACACGGTTCCAAGGTACAGTAAAGTGTTGATCCGGTGAGAGAGTGGCCCTGTTTTTCAGCATTAAGAATTGCATCTGCTTCAGCATGTGCTTCTCCTGGTGGATGTGTATGACCTTCTCCCAGCACTTTCTCACCCCTTACAATCACACATCCAACCCAAGGATTATCTCCAGTTTTATTACGAACCTGTTCACCCAGTTCTATAGCGCGCTTCATGAATCGCAGTTTAATTTCGGACATGTAAAATAATAAAAGAGGCATGCATTAAACACAGATTATGTTACTGTGTCATTAAGACAGGTTGTTATTCAGCAAGTCGAAGAATAAAAATTAGAATTATTTTCAAAAAATAAATCCTATTCCGATACTAACCTGACTCGAAAGTAATTTTACAGAATCAGCAAGTGTTACTGTTTTTCCTGAAATTTGGCTTTGATAATTCTTATATTCTATATTATTTTGCCGGTAACTCAATAATAACTCTTCCCCAATAAAAGGAA
>CABXOR010000002.1 GCA_902513935.1 uncultured SAR324 cluster bacterium | reverse complement strand
GCCCTGTATCGTATATCAGTACCCGATCTCCAGGCGAGAGCGTGTTGACAAGTGCGGCTTCCCACGCTCCGGTCCCAGAAGCGGGGTAAATGATCACCGGCTGTTTCGTCTGGAAAATCCCCTTAATACCTTCCAGTACCTCAAGACCCAGGCCTTTGAATTCCGGACCCCGGTGGTCGATTGTCGGACGTTCGATGGCGCGTAGAATCCGGTCCGGCACATTGGTTGGTCCGGGAATCTGTAAAAAATGGCGACCACTCTGGAGTCGTTGCATCACGTCCTTTTGGTTGATGTTAGGGAAGGTTTGCTGTGTTACAAAAGTTCTAGTTGTGAAAAATTTTGTACTTGATTTACAATTTTCCTATCTTGAACGACATTTGAGTGCTTGTAGGGATGTGAAGAATTAGTTGGGAAGATGATTCTAAATGCTGTTTTCCCTTTGATTGACTGAATAAAAGCTGTAGGTCTTCCTTCCATTGATCAGGTTTACTTTCTCAACTAAATTGACATTGTATAGGCATTCCTAGGGGAATAATTATTATTAGTGTTTATTAATCCATTCTACAACTTTTGGTAAATTGGATATTTGACTCTGATGAACAGATAGAAGAGGGAACCCGTCCAACAAGTCTACAGGGAGGCCATCAATGATTCCTCCAGAAATCCAAGCACATAAACGCCATACAGCTAAATCAGCAACACTTATTGAATGGCCAACGAAAAAGCCAGTATCTCCATTATCTTGTAGCAATTTTTCCAAAAATCCTAACCATCGAGGCAGTATAGTTTTAGATAGTTCCCGACGCATCTCAATCCTCAATTTTGGATCTTTTTCCCTCAATGCTGGTCTCATCTGATTGTTAATGTCAGTGGCAAGATCTATAACTTCATCGACTTTTGCTGCTGCAAATTCATCTTTAGAAGGATATAGTCCGCTAAGTTTTCCACAAAAACGTGCAATTGCTCCAGTTTGCGCAATGGTTTTCCCATCAACTTGGAGAACAGGAAACTGACCGAAAGGAAATGTCCCATCAGTTTTCATTTTCGCAATTTCTTCTCTAGAAGGACGAAGATCTTCAAACTCTATTCCACCAATAAATAAAGCCAGTCGGCTTGTTTCTGCTCTCCAGAAAGGAATATCTGGATATATAAGTCTTAATTCCATGTTTTAATTATAGAAAGAGTTTTTCTTAATGTGAATGTTGACAAAACATTGTTTAGACGATCTTTGATTTTTAATTCTCCGACTCGCTTTCTCCGTACAGCCTATTGAATCCGACTAAGGTCTGTCCGTAAGTCACAACTACAGTGTACGCAAGTTAGAGCTCGAAAGATAATTCAATGCACATTTTTTTTTGACAGTTACAACGATAAATCTGTAAACGAGATTTTCATTACTTTGTAGACCTTAAGACATAAAATTCATATCCATAGTAAGCAGAATATTGTTTGTACATCACAATTTCTTTCAGTTCGTTATTGAGGACTTTTTGTGCTTCTTCATTATCTTCATATGTTACTTTAAGTTCATTGATCCTGATTTCCAGTGGTGCATAATAGTCGTTAAACCAGGCTGACTCCGGCAACGTAAAATGAGATTCAACATGAAATCCACACACATTAGCAGTATTTATGTTCTCTTCTACCGATTTCATCTCTGAATACTCAAGGGACCAGAATTCAGAGATTTCTTTTGGAATATCATAAGCAATCCATGATAACTCTGTCACAGCAATTATACCGTTAGGCTTCAACATTCTTTTCCATTCTTTAAGGCCTTTTTTGAATCCAATTATGTAGATTGCACCTTCTGCCCAGATAATGTAGAAAGAATTATCGGCATAATGCAAATTGCACATATCCGCTTTTTCGCATTTTATATTATCTATTGATTGCTCAGAAACTTTGAGAGCTAATTCCTCCAGATACGTTTCATTATGATCTACTGCAGTAACGCTGCCCTTGCTTACCTTCAAAAGTTGAGACAATTCTATAGTCTGAAGTCCTGGTCCACAACCAAGATCAAGAACACTGGCGGATGTGGGAATATTTGAAATACCTGAAAATGTTCTTTTAGTTGCTTCGTTACAACCAGGACCTTGCCGCGGCAAACCACAATGAATTTCAGAAAAAATATTCATAGTTTTACTTTAAGCAATGCAGGGAAGGTACTTCAGACATGAAAAGTGTACTTGTTCTAATCTGAATTATTTACATTTTCTGGTTGGCAATCCAGGACCCCCGGTTTTGTTACTACGTTTTTCAAGCAAAATCACATCGTGCCAAACCCCCTGCCGATGCCCTAGCTTCTCCCGATAACCAATTTCCCTGAAACCGCATTTTTTATGCAGTGCCAGGCTCGCCATGTTTCCGGAAATTATTTCAGCTGTTAATGTCCAGAATTTTTCATTTTCAGATGCAGCAAAAAGAGCCTGGAGCAAAGCTGTACCTACTCCTTGTCTTTGCCCTCCCTTATCTACGTGTACGCTGACCTCAGCGACTCCTACGTAGCCTCAGGTGCTGGAAGACGGACTCAAGCTCGCCCAGCCAAAAACAGTTTTTCCTTCCCGAGCAACAAAACGACACGTGGACAAACGGCTGGAATCCCAGTCTTCCCAGTCAGGCAGTTTAGTGTCAAAGGTAGAAATTCCGGTTTTTATGCTTTCAGCATAAATCGAGCGGACCTGCGGCCAGTCTTCAGGTTGCAGTGATTCAATTCGATAGTTCATATGTGCTTCCTGTTTTTCATTCAAATAATATCTACGTTTCTATTTCACTTGAGTCGATTATTTTAGGCTCAATATAGACAATTAAGAGTTTGCATCGAAAAAGGCATCCCGTTCAAGGTCTCGTTGTTAGCCGCTCACATTGTATGATTTGTGCCCGCAAGCCTGATCTATGAACCATCTTCTTCAATACATCTAAGTGAAGAATTCCCGACATCTATGCACAAGGTTCACATAACCTGATTCCTCTATATTTGGTGCTGGCCATAGTAAATATTTTTCCAACCAATAACGATAGTGTAAGCTGTCCCGCTGATTTAGCAAAGACAAGCTAAATTTTACCCGAAAAATATGCAAAAAATCGCCCCTAATCCTGAGAGCAGAAGGCAGGTCCGTTCAACACTGAGTTAGGGCAGATTCCAATTTCTCATCACTTTCAAAGGCAATGACAAATTCATTTCCGATACTTTCTGTCGAGTTTTGATATATAGTTCTATCGCTATCTTTTTCTAGATATTTGACATTTCCCTTACGAATATGTAATTTCTGTTCCTTCAGATCCATTATGATTGTTGCTACTGTTCCCACTTCTTGGAGGTTGGTATCTGGTTTATAAGTGCGCCAAATCGGATATGCATGATCAGAGCGATCTGACAAAATTTTCTTCATCTTATCAATTGTGAATTTTCTCGTGGTAGATGCTTTATCATTCGCAGTCCTGAATCGAGCATATGAATTACAAAAATCACCCTCATCTGGATTGATTGACCGCACTAGATAGTGATTTGTGTGAACCATGAATTGCTCTCTGCATTGTTTTATGAACGATTCGTCACCCGCAAATTCGACATAGCTGAAGTTTCCTTTTTGATCTCCAAACAGGATATTGCTGGCTTTCCCATACCCTGATTTCTGAACAGCGATCTTGGCTTCTTCAAGCGTGTGTGATTCTAAAATTGAGCGAAGTACTATATGAATTGGTACACCATCAAGGGGCTTGTTTAGCAGCAGAATGTTCAGGCAAGCAGCTATACCTTGTGAATTCATGCCAATTTTACCGATAATTCCCGGTTCTGTCAGCATCTGAATTGTCATGTTTTCAGATGCCCTGATTTGCAATAGAACGGCTAAATTCTCTAGCTGTATGCTCCAATCCCAATTCTGCCCCAGAAGTGCCGTAGGCTGAAAACACAAAGCAGTACATTCATTCGCTCCCATAGCCTCGTCAAGTGCGAGAATTTCGCTTCGTGAATTTAATGCATATATCCATAGTGATTCTCTTATTTTTGCTCCAGCGGCAATACCTTCGATCTCCTCGCAGTACACGGGATTATACTCATGGATTACACTCCTAAAGTGCTTTGCGAGGTCAAGTATTTCTGCTGATGACTTCTTAAATATCCTTGCATAGAAGTCTATTGTTGCCTCAATCTCAGACGATAGTGCTTCCCCATGTGCATATCCACGCTCATCTGGCTTACCTGAAATTGTGATTTGAGGAAATTTCATGTCTGGATTTTCTCCATTAAATGACTAACTTATTATTATCAGGCAACTTGTTATGATAAGTTGATTGTTACCGAAAAAACAGTTAAATTGATTGAAAATCCACGGTAAACCAGATTCTACAACCCCTCAAAAGCAAAGTCAACTCACCTTAATACATTTTGTTGAGTGTTTTCTTGGCTTTATGCTGGATCTATAATAAAATTGTCCTCATCACTCTTTGGATTTCAAGACTAAATCCAATTAAACTCTGTCGATATTTATTACAGCCAATATTTTTTCAAAATATTCCTTATGTTCCAGTACAGTCCTGAGCGCATAATCATAGATCAAGCGGTTTCAGCAGAACCTTTGACAGAGCAAATCTGCGAACGCTTTCCGGAAGTGCCGAGAACGGTCGTGGAAAAATTCGCCTGGCATCAGGATGAGTCCGGAACAGATCCTCTACGCAACCCACTCACGCAGGGAAAAAAGACCTTGCATCTCAAATATTTCAAGGGAACATCGATTAAGGCTTGTCCTGGATTTTCGAATGATCTTGTCTGCTGCAATTATTTTACACTGGATTTAATAGAAAACTGTCCATTTGAGTGTACATATTGTATTCTACAAGCATTCCTGAACAAACCTGTTATTACGGTTCACGCAAATCTGGAAGAAATTCTGGAACAGGTCCGGCAGCGAACAGTCGCTCAGCCTGACACCTTGTTTCGTGTTGGCACAGGTGAGCATTCTGACAGTTTGGCACTCGACCACATCCTGGGCATCAAGTCACATGTAATCCGTTTCTTTGCCAAACTGCCCAATGCTTTGCTTGAGCTGAAAACTAAATCAAGTAATGTTGATCATTTACTGGACCTACCGCACGGAGGAAAAACTGTGATATCGTGGTCAGTTAATCCGGAGGCCATCGTTGAGAAGGAAGAATACAAAACAGCGCGGTTGAATGAAAGGCTTGAAGCGGCAAAAAAAGTCTCAGACGCAGGATACAAAGTCGCTTTTCATTTTGATCCCATGATCCACTATCCGGATTGGGAAAAGGGTTATCAGGAACTGGTTGAGCAAATTCTTGATGCTGTTCCATCAGACAGAATTGCCTGGGTCAGTTTGGGTTCTCTGCGCTACATTTCTTCACTCAAATCAGTTGTGGATGAACGCTTTCCAAACAGCCGTGTTTTTCTTGGAGAGTTTGTCCCTGGAGAGGATGGGAAAATGCGTTATTTAAAAAAAATACGTCAGCGTTTGTTCCGCAATGTTCAACAAAAAGTAACTCAACTGGCACCTCAAATTCCAACATATCTTTGTATGGAAAATAGTTCAGTCTGGAAAAATACTATGCCGCATCAACCTCAAACTGCAGTAGATGTTGAAAGTAGGATTGCAGGCAGTCTGCAGCAACGATTTCCAATTGAGGTCTAATGACTACTGTAAAACTGATCGATACTATTCCTTTGTTCCCTCTGCATAAAACTATTTTATTGCCGGGTTCAGTTCTGCCTCTGCATATATTCGAGTCGCGTTACCGACAGATGGTGGAAAACGTCCTGGAGCATGAAGACTTGCTGATTGGCATAATTCAGCCTGCGACCCAGGATTCTGAAAAGCTGTGTGAAATCGGCTGTGCAGGAAAAATTGAACAATCTCAACAATTGCCAAAAGGGAATTATCTAATACAACTCCACGGAGAATCTCGCTTTAAGATTGTGGAGGAGCTGGAAAAAGACACTCCATACAGACAAGCAAAAGTAGAGTATTCATCATTTCCAAATGACACAGAAGATTTGAGCCTTTCAAAGGATTCAGGTCTTTTATATCAAAACTTCAGGGAATATTCTGAGAGAAATAAGTTGAAAATAGAGTGGGAAAAAATAGAAGATATTCCTGCAAACTATCTCGTTAATTTACTCAGCATGAATCTTGATTTTTCCGGAATAGAAAAACAAACTCTATTGGAATCTCCAGACCTGGACTCCCGTTTGGATGACTTGATCTGCCTGATGGGAATGTCGAACCCCAATGAAATTTTAACCGATTTTTCACCCAACTTTCTAAATTAAATAAGAAATAAATTACATGATAACTGCAAAACTATTCAAGTATCTAATCTCACTCAACCTCATTTTTACCGCTTATTTTACTTCAATTGCGCAAACTTCCAGTGCTGCTCCTGCAGGTACAGTCTTTCATCCCAATCCGGTTATAGGCTTGGTTGATGGAAAGCCGGTGACTTTTGAAGATGTACGCAACAAAAAAGCAAATGACCTAAGTCTGCAGCTGTATCAGCATCTGAGTGTCCGGTTGATGGAATATTCTCTGGAAAAATTGGCTGTAAAACATCAGGAAATAATCTTGACTACAGAAAATAAAGTGACACTCAAAGATATTATTGCTTTTTATGAACAAAATGAGCTTCAGGAACGAGGAACACTGGAACAGATCCGGCCGCAGATTAAACAGTTCCTGGAGCAGCAGATTAGGAGTCAGCATATGTTGAACCAATACTCACTGGCACTTAAGAAGGGCTGGGTTATTTCAAATTTGGAGGCCCCTTCAGATTTTCTACTGAAAGGTAATATAAAAACCGGTTATCTCAGGGGAAACAAAAAAGCTTCGGTCATTCTGCTTGAATATTCAGATTACCAATGTCCTTTTTGCAGTCGTGTTCAGAGTACAATCGGTAAACTTCTTGAAAAATACAAGGACCGGGTGGCTTTTGGATACCGGCACTTCCCGCTTGCTTTTCACAAAGAAGCCGACGAAGCGGCTATTGCGTCGGAATGCGCCCGGGAACAGGGGAAATTTGAAGAAATTCACAGGATACTCTACTCACGTCAAAAGGCACAAGATAAGGAAGAACTGAAAAAATATGCCAGAGAAATCAAAGTAAAATACCCTGTTAAATTCGACGAGTGCCTCGATAACGAGAAATACCGTGGACTAGTTGATCAGGACATGAAAGATGGTGCTAATCTTGGCATTACCGGAACTCCAGGTTTTTTTGTTGGCCTCTTCAATCCAAAATCTGGAGAAATTCAAGGTGAAGTACTATCCGGCGCACAACCCTATGATGCTTTCCAACAGGCACTAGAAAAATACTTAAGCCAAAACTAAAAAATATGAGTGAAGGAGACCTCCGCCAATCTCTTGAGAAAATAAATTCTCCACGCATCCTCGTTGTAGGAGACCTGATGCTGGACCATTATTCATGGGGTGAAGTAGATAGAATATCTCCTGAAGCGCCAATTCCTGTAATGCGCGTGCTCCGGGAAGACCAGCGCTTAGGCGGGGCAGGTAATGTTGTGATGAATCTGGCCGCTTTTGGTGCAGAAGTACTCGTTTGCGGAGTCACCGGAAAAGATGAAACGGGCAAATGCATCCGTAAACTGCTTGCAGAAAACGGAGTTGACCATTCAGGAGTGATCATTTCTGAAAATTATAAAAGCTGCCTCAAGCACCGTATGATTGCTGGACAAACCCATCTGCTCCGGATGGACATTGATCCGGATCCGGAAACGCTTGTACTGCAAAATCAGCTGGTTGATTATTTCGAACAAACAATTCCAAAATGTAAAGCAGTCATTGTTTCTGACTACGGAAAGGGTTTACTTAGTACTGAAAGTCTCAAAAC
Organism: uncultured SAR324 cluster bacterium; assembly: GCA_902513935.1. The sequence continues at coordinate 51,688 of CABXOR010000002.1, read as the reverse complement.
TATTGCGGCTTGTGGTAAAAAACACGGAATTCCGATTGTTGGTGATCCTCGACGTACGACAAACTACAGCATCTATCAGGATTTCACACTCATTAAACCAAACCGCAAGGAAACTGAAGCAGCAGTCGGATTTACTATTAAAGATCAAAATGATGTCCTCAAGGCTGCAGAACAGTTGAAAGCAGAAGTAAAACTGGAATATCTGGTAATCAGCCTTGATCGGGACGGTTTACTCCTTTTTCACAATCCAGAGGATTATCACTTCTTTGAAGCAGAAACTCAGGAAGTTTTCGATGTGGTTGGAGCCGGAGACATGGTCAGCAGCATGCTCACGTTTATGCTTGCCGGACAGGCAAATATTGAGCAAGCTGCTTACTGGGCTCAACTTGCTGCAGGCATGGAAATACAACATGTAGGTGTTGTTTCATTTTCAAAACACGAGTTGCTTCAGCGTTATGATTACGGAGAAACTTCTGCAAAAATCGTGACTCAGGAAAAACTATACCGCAACTTGCCCCAGGAAATTCCTATTGTTTTCACAAATGGATATTTTGATGAAATTTCTGCAGGGCACCTGAAATTTCTGCATCAACTCAATACTCTTAAAGGTTTTAATATCGTAGCCATCAATAGTGACCAGAGCATCACTAAACAAAAAGGACGTCCGCCTTTGCTGAATGAAAGAGAGCGCGCACTGTTGCTTTCAGCAATTGAAGCAGTTGACCGGGTTATTATTTTTGATGATCCGGATGCCAGCAACTTGATCCGCAATATCCGTCCTGCTCTTGTCGTAAAAGGAAAACATTTCGAAAAACAACAACTTCCTGAACAGGAAGTCATCCGGGAGTCTGGAGCCAAACTTGAATATTTTCCGGAATATTGAGTAATCAGACTACCACTATCTTTAATTTCATACCCAAAGAGAAAAATGAGTGTAAATATTTCTGATGTCCTGGACATCGTCAATAACCAGAATCAATGGCGCGGAAAAGAGGCCATTAACCTGATAGCGAGCGAAAACGTACAGTCAGATGCAGTCAAACAAATAGAGTCAAACGATTTCATGGGCCGCTATGCAGAAGGACATCCGAATACTGCAGAGCAAGACAACCGATATTACGAAGGTACCCGCTACATCGATCAAATTGAAAGCATGACCATTCGTGAAATCATCCAGCTGGCAAAATGTCTGCAGGCTGATGTTCGTCCAGTCAGTGGAAATGCAGCAAATACAGCCGTTGCTTTAGGAATATTACGCGGCGGAGATACGGTGCTGGTCAATTCCATCGAAATCGGTGGACATATCAGCCATAACCCGATCGGAGTGGTTGGAAGAAGAATTCAGGTTCGAGGAAAAGTTCTCACTCCGGGACGTGAAAACTCCATCTCATTACATTACTGGCCTGCAACTGAAGACGGATACCATCTTGATGTACCAAAATGCGTTGATCTGGTGGAACAAACTTCTCCGAATATGGTTATTCTTGGCAAAAGCCTGTTCCTCTTTCCTGAACCTGTAAAGCAAATTGCAGAAGTCTGCCGGGCAAAAAATATTCCTCTTCTTTATGATGGTGCTCACGTTCTTGGTCTAATTCTCGGTGGACAATTCCAAAATCCTTTTGAGGAAGGAGCGCATTTCATTAACGGAAGTACGCATAAAACTTTCCCTGGACCGCAGCGTGGAGTAATACTAGGTAATATGGGCAGTGAACAGGAAATGAGGTGGTGGACCAGTGTAGACCGCGGCGTAATGCCCGGTTCTTCCAGCAGTCACCATCTCCACACTCTGCCGGGAATGCTGATAGCAATCCGGGAAATGGCTCAGTTCGGCCGGGAATATGCCGCACAAACAGTTGCAAATGCCAAAGCTTTAGGACAGGCTCTGGCTGATGAAGGGGTGAATGTGGAAGCCAAAGAATTCGGTTTTACTGAAAGTCACCAGTTGGCAATAAAAGTATCCAATTTTGGAATTGCCAAAGATATTGCCCGTTCGCTTGCCGAACAAAATAACATCATCACCAATTACAATATGCTTCCTGGCGACAAGGATGCAAAAAATCCAACAGGATTAAGGATTGGTGTACAGGAAATGACACGCTACGGCATGAAAGCAGGTGAAATGGGTGAACTGGCGGATTTGATGAAAGCCGGACTGCAAGGAAAAATTGTCAAAGATGAAGTTATCAAGCTGCGCAGCCGTTTTACCGACGTACACTTTGCCTAACAATCAGGTTATGAAAGAAAATTCAACCAGCACGATTTTACCAGGGTTTCAGTAAATTTGGAACGGCCATCGATTTAGCTGTCAGTTTTCAGCTGCCAGTCTGAAAATCAGGCAATAATACTGATCTTGGATATCTTTTTCAGCTGCGTTTTCCTGGTTTTTTACTGTGAGTTGATTTTTTCTTGCGCCAGATAAAATTCAGGGGAGTACCTTCAAAACCAAAATGAAAGCGAAACTGGTTGGAAACATAACGCTCGTAAGCAAAGTTTGTTTTTTCGGGATTATTGGTCATGAAGACAAAAGTCGGCGGGGCAACACTGACCTGATTGCCGTAATACACTTTGGTCGGTCGGCCCGATTTTGATGGAGGCGGATGTTGGTTGACAATCAGCTGAAGAATGGTATTCAAATCTGAAGTTTGAATCCGCCGGACGAATTGCTCATGAACACGCAGAATGTTTTCAAATATTTGAAGAACGCGATGTCCAGTCACCGCACTGACAAAAATAACCGGTGCAAAGTTGATAAAACCCAAACTATCGTAAACTTCTTCTTTGACTTCCTTTTGGGTTATGCCGTCTTTATTGACCAGGTCCCATTTATTCATCACAATCACCAGTGATTTTCTGCGCTCATTGGCATAGCCGGCAATCTTGGTAACTTGCTCTGTTACCCCTTCTTCTGCATCAATAATCAAAAGGGTTACATCCGCACGTTCTATTGATTTGAGTGCGGAAACAATACTGAATGTTTCAATCTTCCGACTGACCTTGCCGCGTCGACGAATTCCTGCAGTATCAACCAGCAAAATATCCCGGCCTTCAAAACTGCACTGACTGTCAACCGGATCACGAGTTGTTCCTGAAATCGAATCCACAATCATCCGCTCCTTCCGGAGAAGTGCATTTACAATCGACGACTTTCCTGCATTTGGTTTACCAATAACCGCAACTGCAATGGGAGCATCAGAGCGGTTTAGATCTTCATTGTAGTCTTCTTTTTCTTTTATTTTCAGTGGAATCAGCTGATCTACTTCTTCCAAGAGTCCTTCTATTCCACGGTTGTGCTCTGCAGAAATAGGATAAATATTTTTTACTCCAAGCTGATGAAACTCAAAACTTTCTTCTTCCAGACGGGGGTTATCGGCTTTGTTGACAACAACAAACAAGGGAGTTTCTGCTTTCACCAATGTCCTGTATATTTCACTATCTGGCGGAGTCCAGCCTTCAATTGCACTTACAACAAACAAAACACCATCTGCCTCTTCAACAGCCAGACGTGCCTGTAATGCCATTTGTTGAACCAATGAGCTTTCTGCAACTGGTTCAAATCCACCTGTATCAACTGCAATAAACTGAAACCCGTGATATTTTACAATTCCAGAATTGCGGTCACGTGTTACACCTGGATTCTTTTCTACAATGGCAGAACGTCGCCCGACAAGGCGATTGAATAATGTTGATTTTCCTACATTTGGACGCCCGACTATGGCGACAACGGAATGGGGGCTAGACATGGAGTTGGGGCAATAATTTCAAACATCCAAATTCTTCACTCGAAGTGCGTTTTCCACAATGAAGTTTCGGCGTGGCTCAACATGATCACCCATCAGAATGGTGAAAATTCCGTCTGATTCAACAATATCTTCAACTTTCACTTTTTTAAGTGTTCTAATTGTCGGATCAAGAGTTGTCTCCCATAGCTGCTCTGGATTCATTTCACCCAATCCTTTGTAACGCTGAATGTACATGCCTTTCTTGCCAAAACTAACCATAAATTCCAACACCTGAGACCATGTCTGGATAGAGTGACTCTCACCTTCATTTTCTTCAGTCATTAACACTCCATTTTCTCCAAGTGCCGTCTTGAGGTTCAAATGTTCCTGAAACAATTGGGAATAATCATATGCGCTCAGGTTTTCCAATAAATTCAGAGACAGCTCAATTTGTGTATCATTAACCTGGATTAGAACATTGCTTCCTTGTTTTTCCGAATCAACAGTCAGTTTGTAGTCCGGATAGCTATTCTTCAAGTTGTCAATACAGTTTAGGATGTGTTCTGCACCTCCAAGATCAATCTCAATTTCATGCTTGAGCAGGAGATTGATCAAAAGAGTTAGATTGGGATTAAAGCACAAGCGACCATAATGGGTTCTGTAAAGCCTGATTTTAAGTGCAGTCTGAAAAAGATCTTCTCCCCTGATTGTTGTTCCTTTTTCAGAAGTGAGACTTAGAGTTTCACTGGAAGAGCGTACCAGCCGTTCTGTCAATTCATTTTCATTCTTGGCATAAAAACTGGAACGACCTTTTTTTGCCTTGTACAAAGGCGGCTGTGCAATATAAAGATAGCCATTTTCAATAATTTCAGGCATTTGCCGGTAGAAAAAAGTTAGTATCAAAGTCAAAATGTGGAGACCGTCAACATCTGCATCTGTCATGATAATGATTTTATGGTAACGTATTTTTTCAAGATCAAACTCTTCTTTCCCAATACCTGTTCCCATTGCAGTGATCATAGCTTTTATTTCTTCATGGGAAAGCATCCTATCAAAACGGGCCTTTTCCACATTCAAAATCTTACCTTTGAGAGGTAGAATAGCCTGGTTTTTGCGGTCACGCCCCTGCTTTGCCGAGCCTCCTGCAGAATCACCCTCAACCAGAAACAATTCACTCAATGCCGGATCAGATTCCTGACAGTCAGCCAGTTTTCCTGGAAGAGTACTGAACTCAAGTACATTTTTTCTGCGGGTAATTTCTCGTGCTTTTTTTGCAGCAAGTCTGGCTCGTTGTGCATCAATGGCCTTGGCAACAATCTTTTTTGCAACAGCAGGATTCTCCTCCAGATATGCACCCAGATATTCTGAAACCAGGGTTTCAACTTTTCCCTTAATTTCAACATTTGTCAATTTTATTTTTTTCTGCGACTCAAACTGAGGATTGGTAACACGGGTACTTATCACTGCCGCCATTCCTTCCCTGACATCTTCGCCTGTTAAATTCTCTTTTAAATCATTAGTAATTTTATTGGCACTCATGTAGCTGTTCAAAGTGCGGGTAAGAGCTCCTTTAAATCCCGTCAGATGAGTTCCACCATCCACTGTATTTATATTATTAACAAAAGAATATATTCGCTCGGTATAACTATCGTTGTACTGAAAGGCAACTTCGATCTCAACATCTTCAGATTTCCCGGAGAAATAAACCGGAGATTCATGCAGAACATTTTTATTTTCGTTGATGTGCTCTATGAATGCTGCAATTCCACCTTCATATTTAAATTCCTGAAACCGCTCTGACCGGTTGTCCCTGATTGAAATTAAAATTCCCTTATTCAAAAAGGCCAATTCCCTGAGACGATGAGCTAATATTTCAAAATTAAAATCCACATTATCAAAAATAGTCTTATCCGGCCAGAATGTAATATGGGTCCCGGTTTTTTTACTTTCCTCAATTTGTTCAAGGGAACCTAAAGTCATTCCCTGCTGATATTCCTGCTTCCACAGAAATCCTTCGCGGTGTATTTCAGCAATCATTTTACCAGAAAGCGCATTCACAACCGATGCACCAACTCCATTCAGTCCTCCGGAAACCTTGTAGTTGCTGTTATCGAACTTTCCTCCGGAATGAAGACGGGTCAAAATCAGTTCAACTGCCGGAATTCCTTCCTCCTCGTGTATTCCAACTGGAATTCCCCTGCCGTCATCTTCTACTGAAAGGCTTCCGTCGGAATTGATTATAACGTGAATCTCAGAACAATAACCTGCTAAAGCTTCATCAACACTGTTATCTACAATTTCAAAAACCAGATGATGAAGCGCTGTACTATCCACTCCTCCAATATACATTCCCGGACGAAGGCGAACGGCTTCCAGACCTTGCAGTACGGTTATATTAGATTCGTCGTAAGTCGATTTATCTACAGTTTCATTTTCTGGCATTTTGTTCTTTCGTAAAGCAGTCGAAGTCTCAAACTATAACTGTGTTGTCAAACCAACTCTCCCTTGACAATATTAAATTTTTTTACTGTCAGGGATCCAGATGGTTCTGAGGTAGAGGTAATAAAAATTTGATTTTTAAGTGTTAAAAAATATTGTAAAACATTTTTTACCACCTCATCATCCAATTCTGAAAAAAGATCGTCAAAAATCAAAACCGGATAAAATTGATATCCCTCATAGAATAAACGATTTATCGTCATTTTTAAAGACAAATTAGTAATCCTGAACTCTCCCTGCGAAAAAAAATCTCTGTCTTTTTTTTCCATCCATCATCAAATGGTACTCATCCCTGTGGGGACCAAGTACAGCAAAGCCGTACTGCAGGTCTCTTGACAGGCTTTTTTCAAGTTGCTGAAGACAATTCTTCTCTTCAAAATCCGCTGAATTCAAAGACGGTTTATAAATCAGCTTCAATGTTTCTGTGCGACCGGAAATATCCGTGAATATATCATTCAAATGTTGATTAACCTGCTCTACATAACTGTTTCTACGCTTCATTAGCTGAACTGCAGACTTTGCCAGCATTTCATTCCATAGTTGGATTTGTTCAATTTTTTCCTGTCTCAATAAAGAATTTTTTTGGGAAATAATTTTTGAATATTCCTGAATATTATTAAAATAGAGAGGATCATTGAAAGCCATAATCCTGTTAAAAAACTTGCGGCGGTCCTGAGGGACACTTCTGAAAAGATTAACATCTTCCGGAGTGAAAGACAGTGCCATGAAAGAAAAAATATATTCAGAAACCCGGCGGGAAGGTTTGTGATCTAAAAAAACCTGTCGACCTTTTGTTGTGATATTGACACGAACAAGATGCAGAACTTTTTTTCGTTCTACCTTAGCCTGAAGAACTGCCTCTGACTTTTTTTCCTGCAGCAGCAGAGACGGCTTTGTTGTGCGAAATGATTCTAAGTTACAAAGGTAAAATACTGCCTCAACCAGGTTCGTTTTACCCTGGCCGTTTGCACCGTAAATCCAGTTTATTTCCGGAGAAAGTTTTGTCTTACACCTACCGTAGTTGCGAAATTGAGATACCTCAATGTTGCGGATGATCATGTACAATCATTTGCGGTTGACTGTCGATAGTCAACAAGTGATCAGGAACAGTAAAACGAAAACCGTCAAGCTACCATTCGACTCTCAATGGCATAATTACTGACAAAAAGGATTCATCAACAGTGGATTTGATGATGGTGGGACTCATCGAATTTTTACACTCTAATTTTATGTCTTCACTTTCAATCACAATTAAAACATCCAACAGATATCTGGAGTTAAACCCAATTTGAAAAGGATCACCCTCGTAGCCGATTTCTATTTCATCTACCACTTCTCCATAATCTGCTTTCTCACTTTCCAGTTTCAAAACCCCCTGAGAGATAAGAAGTTTCACTGGTCTTAGTTTTTCTGAACTGATTGAAGAGACAATTTTCAGTGAATTGATAAAACTTTCACGATTCACAATAATTTCCATTGTGTTATCTTTGGGAATGATAGGATCGCAGTTTGGAAATTTTCCTTCAATCAACCTGGTCTTGAAACTGATCCTGCCGCCGGTAAACTGCATAACACGTTCATCGAAAGAAATTACTACTGTCTGACCAAAAAGATCTGCTGTCCGGCGTACTTCAGTCAAAGCTTTTCTGGGAACGATAACTTCCTGGTCTTCACTAAAATTCAGATCATCGACTGATTTGAGAATTTGTGCTAATCGATGACCGTCAGTGGAAAGCCAGCGGGTTTGCTGGTCACTCGTAGAACTAAGACAAACACCCATCAGGTTTCGTCGAGACTCGTTCGTAATTGCAGCAAACAGTGTCATGTCAATACACTGCTTCAAATCATCCACAGATATCGTCACAGATTGAGGAAGGTCTTCCAGTACCGTTTGAGGGTATAGGCCGACTTCAACCGAAGGAAGACGCATCTCAGAAGAACCACAGGTAGTATGAATCCACAGTTGTTCTGTAGAACGAATCTTTACATCTTCGTCCTGAAGTTCTTTGACTATATCGAATACTTTTTTTGCATTAACGCAGATACTGCCTGATTCTGTAATTTCTGCTTCCACCCGCTCAACAAGAGAAAGCTCATAATCAGTCGACGAAAACTCAACCATTGAGCCTTCCCCCTCCACGGTCCTGATAACGAAATTAGACAGGATAGGTTTGTTTGAACTTGTACTTTTGTCAACAACAGAATTTATGTTTTGCAGAGTACTACTGAATGCTTCTCTTTTTAAATTAATTTCCATATTTTATTATTAGTAGTAGTAGGTTTGTTGACAACTTGTTGGCAAGTGAATAACTTTTTGAATTATAAGAAGTTTTAACTAATTTTTATATGTTAACAACTTGTTGTCAGAATGTTGACAAACAATAACTTATCAAAATTAAAGAAAAAACCCAACACGAATTGTTAGTTAGTTGTTGATAAATAATCAGTAACAAACATTTGACCGCAATAAGTTGATTATTTACAGGTAAAATATTTGATTAAATGTTGACAACAAGTTGATAACTGATATCAGTCAGTTAGATGTGGGTAAATTTATTAATCCACAATAGCCTGATAAAACAAGGTTTTAAATATAAATTGATGTCATTAGCAGATCATCCTTTATTGAGAACCTGCCGGAATGTTGAAAACCTGCAGACGTAATACCGGTACATGCTTTTGAGAGTAAAAAAGAGAATTCGGAATTATTCTCATCAATTATTATTTCTGCATCCTGAAAATAAAGGTAGGTTTGTGAGATCTGGAAAAAGCATTTGAAGATTGACTCTTTAGCCGAAAATATAATTCGAAGATAACGGTTTGCCTGCTCAGTAGGCAGAGACTCCAGGAACTCTCGTTCTTTATCCACACAGACATTTCTCCTGATATTAAAATCAACTACTCTGGACAAACATTCCAGATCTATTCCAATACCAGACACATCTTTTGCAAATCCTACAGCCGCAGCAGCAAAACCTTCAGAGTGAGTGATGCTGCCCCTGACTGCTTTTGGCCAGCATGGTTCCCGTGTTTCAGCGTTTCTTAGAATTGGAACAGATCCCAGTTCGAATTTTGACAGTGCTCTGTGGGCACAATAGCGGCCTAAAGAAAACTCGGAACGTCTTTTTGAAGAACCCAATGAAGCTGAAATTTTTTCTTCTTCCGGATGAAGAATAAAATCAGTTGAGTCGGACAGGTGTTCACAGAAAAAACTGATGAACTCAGGAAATGGTGAGGAAAACATCAAAATGCAATTTGAACTCCGATTGTGGTCATTCCACCAGAATAGCTTTTTTTATCAATAGTGTAATCTCCATCGAAACTAACGAATTTTTTATTACTGGTTATGTCAATGCTAGTAAAAGACATTAAGTGGTAGCCAAGATGAAACTCAACTGTGTTCCAGAATGGGAGTCCAATGTGAAAAAATGCTTCTGACACAGAGTCTTTAGATTCACTAGTGCCTTTGTCCGTATTATTTTCTACAATTGTTGTTTTTGTCTCCACTCCCGTGTTTAGGTTATCTGCACCATAACCAAAACCCACAGTAATTGTAACAACGGGAAATGGAACGTTGTAGAAAAGATTTATAGTTTTGATTGTAGTCGTTGTTTCCAGGGAGAGTTTATTACTAGAAGAGCCTATTACGGTATCTTTATCTTTAAAGCTGACAGATGAATATCCAATATTTGGGATAAAAGGTGCGGGATGTGAAATTCCGACAGAGTACCCGTCTACACTACCGGGGGCCGCAGAATAATCGATGCCATAATCAACGTTTATACCGATGAACTGTGCGTTAGCAGAACTTGATAGGCCGATCATCCCTACAAAAAAACAACTGGAAAGACACAGTTTGCGGAAATATTTTGTCCTGTTTAACATAGTGGCAGATCAATTATTTAGAAACCATATGCTATACCAATTCCAGCCACAGTACCGCCCACGTCGTACTCAGTTCCTTTGGGCGTTTCTCCAGAAGCCGCGTTAGTTTTTATTTTTGAAGAAACTCTGCGTAAGCTGAGATGCACATCAAAGAATGGGAAAATAGGTATACCCACGCTGGTATACCACTGGGTTGCACCACCTATATTATATGTTGAACAACTTCCGCACTGTAGCTCAGTTGAGCCCATTCCTAATCCAAGTGTCAGGTTGACGATAGGAGTAGGAAGCTGATAGAAAATATCATACATGGAAGTTGCTAATTTTTTAGTCGTACCTTTAATTTTAGTTTTATAACTTTCGATCCCTACTCCAACCATTATCGGTAGTTTGGCAGCAAGGAAAAAACCACTTACTCCATCCGACTCAAAATCTTTTGTATTGGCAAACGAATGCGAAAACGGGACTCCAGCGCTTACGGAAAAAAGTTCTGCAAATGCCGGAGTGCTGCAAAGTAGCAAACTGGCTGCTGTAAAAGCAGTTAAAATAGTTTTTTTCATGATATAAGCTAATCAGATGTTAACATTTTGCACGAGTCAGAGTCTACACCATCATAGTTCTCTTACTTAAAAATTTAACGCGAGACCAACTCCTGTTATGTTTCCGCTATAATTTTCCTTGGTTCCACTATAAACCTGCTCAATTTTCTTACTTGTTACAGATCGATAACTTATATGTATGTCAATCAGTTGGGAAAGTTGTATTCCAAAACTTGCATACCACTGGCTTGCAGTTCCAGCCTTAAAACCAGTTTTATCGCCACTTTCAGGGTCCATGTAATCTTCTGCGCAGGCACTACAATCAAGCGTCGTTTTGCCAGAACCTAATCCAATTGTAATATTTATCACCGGAATAGGAAACTGATAGAAAACATTATACATGAAAGTTACAATTTTAGAAGTGTCTCCTTTGAATTTAGTTTTATAACTATCTATTCCTAAACCAAAACCAATAGGAAACTTTATACCAAGGAAATAACCACTTGACCCATCAGCTTCTATTTTACTTCCATCTTCGTTATTTTCTGAAAATGTTTGTTCCTGAGGAATTCCAAGACTTATTGTAAGGGGAGCTGCAAATACTGAGGTGAAGGGAAACAGAAAGGTAGTTGCTGTAAATGCAGTTAAAATAATTTTCTTCATTCAGAATGTTAACTCTATGAGTTTAAAGGGTGCTGAAAATTATGTTCCACACCCTTTATGTGTAACATTCATTCTGTGCTTTTTAAGTATATAGACTAAAGATAGTCAAAGAACACTAATAAGCATATAACCTAGATATTAGAAATTGAACGCTAAACCAATTCCAGTTATGGTTGAACTAAGGTCAGGTTTATCACTACCACCCTTTTCCTTAACGTTTGTTGATGTAATAGAGCGGTAACTGAGGTGAATGTCAAATAAAGGTATAAGTGGAAATCCTATAGAAGTATACCACTGGGTTGCCGCGCCTTTATCATAAGCAGCATCACAGCTAACTACAGAATCACCATCGCCTCCATATATGTCAGCACAATCTAAATTTGTGTTTCCAGTGCCTAAGCCAAAAATCAAACTAACAACAGGAACAGGAAGCTGATAGTATAGGTTATACATTGAGGTTGCTACTTTTTGTTCACCCGAACCAGTAGTGCCTTTAATTTTAGTTTTATGACTATCCATTCCCAAACCTAGGCCAAAAGGTAATTGCACACCAAGGAAATATCCACTTATGCCATCAGATTCAGTTTTATTCCCATTTGCATCAGCTGGTCCTGTAAATGTGGCACCGATAGGCACCCCTACGCTTAATGAAATTGCAAATGATGGGGTACTATATAAAAGCAAGCTCGATGCTGCAAACACAGTTAAAATAATTTTCTTCATCTTCTCTCCTATTCAGAGGTTATCAATTCAGAAGAGTCAGATTCCTCAGAGGTGCTCTCCCATTCGTCAAATTTACCTAGAGGTCTGGTGAATGTGAACTGAAAAGGTTCAGCCACTAGAGCATCCCAGGTGTCTCCGGTACTTCCGGAGCTCAGGGCAAATGGTAAAGCCACGATGAAAAAGGCAGTTCCAACCATCGTAAGTCCTAAACTAAGGATGCGAATTGGAACATCAATTACCATTGCAAATGCACCAGGGCGCTCTTCTGGAAATGCACCTGAAACATTTCCTGCACTTAATGCAAAAAACAAGCAAGCAACGGTTATTGTTTTAAAGATATTTGCAAGGTTCATCGAATTTCACTATTAGAATATGTTTTCTAAGTCAAAATATAAATTCACCAATTACCGGCGCATGATCAGAAGGCCGGTCTTGTGCTCGTGCTCCTTTATCGATTATGCATGCTTGGCATGAGGATGTCAAAACAGAATTTCCCAGAATATAGTCAATGCGCATACCTTCATCACGTTCAAAACCCAGGGTTCTAAAATCCCACCATGAAAATTGTCCGGGACGTGTATCAAATTTGCGAAAAAGGTCGCTTAAACCAAGATCTGTAAGTTTTGCCAGAAGTGCGTGTTCTTCCGGATGGAAGCTCACTTTGTTGAGCATAGCCTCCGGATTGGTGACATCTTCTGCTTTTGGAGCAATATTGAAGTCACCCATGATCGCAAAGGATCTGTCCGAATTATTTTCTGCTTGAATTTCCTGAATTAATTCTGCAAAAAAATTAAGCTTGTATTTAAATTTGTCTGATTCTGTAGTTTGTCCCTGTGGTACGTATACATTGACTACCCTTACTCCAGAAACGGTTGCCGCAATCAGGCGTGCATTGTCCTGGTCATAGCCGTTGCGAAAACCGTGCTGTACATCCTCGATTGGATGTTTAGATAAAATGGCTACACCGTTATAGGATTTTTGTCCGTAAAAGGCACACTCGTATCCGGCTTGTTGTAGATCCCAGACAGGAAACAGCGAGTCTTCAACCTTGGTTTCCTGGAGGCAGACGACATCCGGATTGTGCTCCTCAAGCCATTCTAAAATCAGTGGAAGACGTGTCCGGATAGAATTAACATTCCAGGTTGCAAGCTTCCACAAATCCCGCGAGATTGAGGTATTAAGATAAATCCTGTCATCCGGTAGCAAACAGGCACTGTTGCTGTATTGAACTATTTCCTCTTCATCCAGTATTCCATTCCAGTTTCGCTCTACACGGATGCTTCCGCCGCGCCAAAAACGGTATAATTCCTCAATTAAATTTTCAGGTGTTTTGCCGGCTTGCCTAAGTTCTGAAAATTGAACACCATCCTGCTGAAGTTTTTTATTGAGCGGATCAGGAATCAAGGTTCCGAAACTCTCCTGAGAAATCATTAATCCTGGGCAAGAGACTGGAGAAGTTCAGCATTCTCCTGTATTTGCAGGCGGCGTTTTCTCATGTTTCTCTTGTTTGGACGACTGCTTGCGTGTCTTTTTGTTGCAGTTTTTTGTTTAGGTGACATTTTGTATTCCTGTTTTTTGATATTAAATCATCTTGTTCTGATTGAAAATAATCGGTATGGTTTAAGTCTTGTACGTTTAAAAATAGCAAAATAATTTTGAAAATGCGAGCTAAATATAGATCGAGAAATTCTTCCATTCAAGGAAATGAGATGAGCAGCAAAGAACAGAAAAGGAATAATCCAAAAAAAGAGTCTGGTCCGCAAATTCAAAAATTGATGGAAATGCCTGTTACAGCTCGACTTGTTTTAGGTGAATGCAAGCTGGAAATTGAAGAAATACTCAAGCTCGGACAAGGTTCCATGCTGGTACTGGATACACACGTGAAGGATAATTTAAAGCTTTATATCAATGATGAAGAAATTGCAAAAGCAAAATCTGTAACAATAGGTGATAATCTTGGTGCAAAAATAACAGAGATTTCTTCAACAGAAAAACGACTCAAAGATCTCGCCGATCTGGAATAAAGGTGATGCTTCAGTGAAATTTCTTTTGATCCAATTACGAAGGATTGGTGATGTATTAATGACAACCCCTTCAATTAGGCTGCTTCGTGAGTCTTTTCCTGAGGCACAGTTTACATTTTTGACAGAGTCTCCTTCTGATCAGGTTTTGAGGGAGAATCCTTATTTGGATGAGATACTGCTTTTCCGAAAGACAGAAACTTTCCGAGAAACACTAAGATTTTTCCGGACTATCCGTCATCATCAGTTTGATACAGTGATTGATTTTTTCGGAAATCCAAGGAGTGCCTTAATTACCCGTTTTTCAGGAGCACCGATCCGGATTGGTTTTGGTTTTCGTGGAAGGAACTTGGCCTATACCCACCCAGTCAAGATTTCACCAGAGATAACTTATTCTGCTCAGGATAAGGCTCAACTGCTGAAGCCGCTTGGAATTTCTGCAGAAGATTTTGGACTGGATTTTTTCACAGCAGAAAAAGATCAAAATTATGCAGATGATCTTTTTGAGAAAATGGGTATAAAAAACACAGATTTTGTGGTTTCTTTGTCTCCGGTTTCACGTCAACCATACAAAGTTTGGCCTGCAGAAAGATTTGCTCTGATTGCCGACTGGCTGATAAAAACCTACAATGCAAAAGTATTGTTTCTGTTTGGTCCGGGAGAATTGCATTTTATTGATTCGGTTAGAAAATCGATGACTCAGACGGCTCTTTCGGATTATGCTATTCCAACGCTTACTGAGACTCTTGCCATTTTGAACAAAGTAGATTTGCATCTTGGCAATGACAATGGTCCAAGACACTTTGCTGTTGCAGGCGGAACGCCAACGGTGACAATTTTCGGCAGACCATGGGCCGCAAATTGGACTCCACCTAAACAAACACTGCACCACACTTTGGAGTATGATCCAGGCTGCAAAAATAAATGTGTCTATCCAAAATGCAATTTGGAATGTCTTGACGGTGTAACTGTTGAAGCAGTTCAGAATGAATTGGAGAATGTGATGAAAAATATCAGATAAGGGGGTTGAATGGTTTTCATGTTTGACACAGAGAAAATGTTGGAACAGCAGCTGAAAGAGGTTGAGCAGTGGCACGAAGAACTGCCTCAAGAAAGTTTTTCTGAATCAGTTGATTTTCCGGCTTTGGTCTCAACACAGCACCAGGTCAATTTTGAGTTATGGCACCAGGAAGATCTAGCTCGTGATCCGGAGGTTTCGGATACTAAAATTGCTACAGTCAAACGCGCGATTGATGTTTTGAATCAGCGCCGGAATGACCTCATAGAACAGCTGGACCAGTTTTTGGTGAATGTTATGGGCAGTAAAAAAGTGAAAAACAGCGCTGATTTGGAACTGAACAGTGAAACTCCAGGCAGCATAATTGACCGCCTTTCCATCAATGCACTTAAAATATTTCATATGGATGAAGAAATTCAGCGTGAGGATGCTGCAGAGAGTCATCGAATAAAATGTTCCTGTAAACTCTCTGTTCTGCAGGAACAGCGTCAAGATTTGGGGCAATGTCTCGTTAAACTGCTTGATGATTTAAGTACAGGAAAAAAGCGGCTGAAAGTTTATCAGCAATTGAAAATGTATAACGATGAAAGTTTAAATCCCGTGCTTTATCAGAAAGTCGAATCAAAGTGAACAGGTATTAAAATGGGCCCAAAGGGAATTTTTCTTGCTTTCATAATTGTCTGTTCAATCTATTTATGGAGGAAGTACCGCAAAAAAGAGCCAACCAAATCATCCAGATGGGTGAATTGGGTGCTTGGAGGTATTGTGGTTTATTATGGAATATCTGCTGTAATTATGTTTGTAGACAAAGGCTAAAAAGGTAGATCGGGAATAGATTAGCCGGCAATGCTGGATTTTTACTCAATTCTGAAAGTGGCCGGTTGAATGATTAATTAATTTGTGGAATAAAAATGGGTCTTGTATTGATTGGAATGCTGGTTGCCTCTATGGTTTTATTGGGGATGTGGCAGAGGCGCATGTCAAAAAAGCGTTTCCTGGAAGCAAAGCGCAAACTCAGGGAACTTAACTCAATGCCTGAATCAGACACTAATGATGGGTAGTTTTTAAGGAATAACAATATTAAACTGCTAGTTGACCACCATGCTGCATAGCCTGTTCTACAAGAATTGCCACTGCTTTAGGCCGTGAGAGATTCTTGGCAGTGGCAAAGTTGTCCAGCTGCTTTAAAACGGACTCAGGAAGTCCTAATAGAATTTTTTTGACAGGCTCATTATATTCCTTTTTTCTTCCTGCCCCCTCCCGGAAGCCTCCTCTTGCCATAATAACCTACTTCAACTTGTTGGATTTAAAAATTCAAGAAATTACTTATTCTGCCGATACTATTAGTACATCTTTCAAGATGTATGCAAGAGTTTCATGAAACAGGTTTCAAAACTGTTTTAATTACTGATTTTAACTAACTAAATCCGGGAGAACCAAATGAGTACAAGCAAAAAAATTCTTTATCCTTTTCGTCAAATAGCTATTCGCACACGCTGTTTGCACCGCCTAAATCCTCAGGAACTCATGATCCGCCAAGGACAATGAATTCTT
The DNA here is from genome assembly GCA_902513935.1 of uncultured SAR324 cluster bacterium. The sequence continues at coordinate 35,067 of CABXOR010000002.1, read as the reverse complement.
GGATTAACGGGAGGAAATGTCCTCCCGTAGTCCCTGTCATATTCTTCAAACAGTTCTTTTTCCTACCCTCCTTTTTGTTATTTAATCTTCGTATTCTCTTTGCTAAAAAGCCAACTTTGTTCAGGATCAGTCGGTAAATTTTGCGTCCCCTGCATAAATATGGAATGATAGATTGTGACATTTGTAAAAGAATCACTTGCGTTTGTAAAATCGTTTTGTAATGAATTCCAGGCAATTTTAATGTAGTCTTCCTGTGGTGTCTGTTTGGAACAAATTTGAATTGAAAGAAAGAAAATGCGTTATCTAAAACCTTTGATGGATCAAAATTTTCTGGAATATGCGTCCTATGTGATTAAGGATCGCGCAATTCCAGATATTGTAGATGGTTTAAAACCAGTGCAGCGTAGAATTATGCATACAATGAAGGAGATGGATGATGGAAAATTCTGTAAGGTTGCAAATATTGTAGGCGATACGATGAAGCTGCATCCACATGGAGACGCATCAATTGGTTCAGCACTCGTTGTGATGGCTAACAAAGAATATTTTATTGAAAAACAGGGTAATTTTGGAAATTTACTGACTGGTGATCCTGCCTCTGCTCCTAGATACATTGAGGCTCGCCTTACTCCACTGGCCAAGGAAGCTCTCTTTAATTCTGAGTTGACTGAATATATTGACAGTTACGATGGAAGAAATAAGGAGCCTGTTGTACTGCCCTCTAAACTACCGGTATCTATTCTGTTTGGTGCAGAAGGAATTGCGGTGGGCATGTCTACTCGAATTTTACCACATAATTTCAATGAAGTTATCAAAGCACAAATTGCTTTTCTGAAGAACCGGCCCTTCAAGCTTTTACCAGATTTTTTTAACGGGGGTCTGATCGATGCCGGACAATATGAAGACGGAAATGGTAAGGTTCGGGTTCGTGCCCGCATTGAAATTACTGATGAAAAAATCTTAACTGTACGGGAATTGCCGTTTGGAGTGACGACTGAATCTTTGATACAGTCCGTTCAGGATGCGGTGAACAAGGGGAAATTCAAATTATCCTCAATCAACGACTTTACTGCGGAAAAAGTTGAAATTGAATTGAAGGCAACAAGAGGAATGGATACAGAAAAACTGCTGAAACTGCTCTTTGCTTTCACTCAGTTAGAAGTCTCGATTTCAGTCAATATGCTGCTTATTCAAGAGAATCAGCCAGCTCAGCTGACTGTCAGTGAAGTACTGCGGTACAATACTTTAAGGCTGAAAGATTTGTTAAAGCAGGAATTGCTGCTGTCTCTTGAGCAGGCCAGACGGAAATGGCACCTTCGTAGAATGGAAATGTATTTCATTGGTGAGAAAATATATCAGAAACTGGAGGCTTGTGATTCTTACGAAGAAGCTCTTGAAGTTGTTGGAAAAGCTCTGCTTCAGATTGAATCAGTCCTGCACTTTCCGATTGTGCAGGATGATATCGAAAAATTACTGTCACTGCAGATCAAACGCATTTCCCGCTATGATCAGAAGGAAAGCCAGAAGGAGCTTGATAAACTTAAAGTTACAATCAGTTCATTGAATAAATCATTGAGGGATATTACAAGCTACACAATTACTTTCTTGGAAAAAATCAAGGATAAATATGGATCGGATTATCCGCGACGTACCAAAATCAAAATATTTGACGAAATCCGTGTTCAGGATGTGGCAGAAAAGCAAAAAGTTTGCTGGGACCGCAAAGAAGGTTTTCTGGGAATGAATGTAAAGTCCGGTACTACTTCGTTTTATTGTTCTGCCTACGACAAAATAGTGTTTATCCGCAAAGACGGTTCCTATCAGGTTATCCGAGTTCCGGAAAAACAATTTATAGGCAAGGATGTTATCTTCGTGGAGAAACTGAACGACAAGACGGTTCACAATGTGATTTATTGGGAGGGTGCAAGTCGGGTATGTTATGCAAAACGATTCCGGGTTGAAAAGTTTATTCTTGACAGGGAATATAATTTGTTTCCCATAAAAAAGGGTGCAAAAATTTTACACTTGAGCCAGGGAGAAGGGATAGTACTTGAAATTTTCTTCGTACCTGTACCAAGAATTAGAAAATCCAAAGACATATATATTCTTGATGATTTGGCAATTAAAGGGATTCAGGCCCGGGGCAACAAGGTTTCCAGTAAATCGGTACAGAGCATGAAAGTGACTACTGTCATGCCGGAACAAGCGCAACAGTCGCCTTTACCGGAAGATACAGAAAATTAATGGATTGCATTTAATTATAAAATGCTTTAGTATCAAAGCTCTGAGATTTAGTTTAAACAATTTGTTTAGAAAAAACCGTCATGTCAACGAAATGCCAGATTTGCGGAAAAACTCCGGCAAATGGAAATCGGGTAAGTCACGCAAACAACAGGACAAAACGCCGCTGGATGCCTAATTTGCAAACCGTGCGAATCCGTAAGGCAAATGGAAATCGTAAAAAAACTCGAGTTTGTACTCAGTGTATCCGCACCGGAAAAACGATTGCTGCTTAAGCTGCCGACCTTACAATCTGCCGGCATACACTCAAAACGCCGGCTGTTTGCCTGCCTCTTAACTTCACTGTTTTCATGCTTTTAAAGGATTGTACCCGAATCTACACTTTGGGACCGCAGGGTACTTTTAGTGATGAAGCCGCCCAAAAAGTCCTCAAAACGGGAGTCAGTGTTTCCTATACTAGTACCTTTTCTGAAGCACTTGCAAAGGTGACGGAGGATTTGGGTTCTGCGGCAGTGGTTCCTGTTGAAAATTCTGTTGCGGGTACAGTGGCACAGGTTCAGGACTCTCTGGTCAGCAATGACATGATTATTCTTGGTGAAATCAACTTACTGATCGAATATTCTTTGCTGGCCAATGCAGAACTGGATCAGATTGAGGTTTGTTTTGCTCATCCACAGGCACTTGAACAAAGCAGTGGATTTATCACAAAAAACCTGGGTAAAGCACAAAGCCATTTCACCAGAAGTAATGTTGATTCTGGAATTCGGTTTCTGGAAGCAGTTGATTCCTGGAATAAACCTGTAGCGGCGATTGTTCCGGCTACTTTTGCGCAAGAGAATTCCAAATGGAGAAAAGCTTCAGCAGTCCAAGACTATCAAAATAATACAACGCGCTTTCTCGTAGTCCGTTCCCGTAAATCAGATGAGCAGCTAGATTATTCCCGCAAAAAAACGTCTCTCCTTGTTGAGTTTATAGATGATCGTTCTGGCTTGCTTTATCAACTGCTGAGTGTTTTCAATCTATTTAAGATCAACCTGTGCCGTTTGGAATCCAGGCCGGCAAAGGACACACCATGGGCCTACGTCTTTTATGTTGATTTCTACAATTCTGCTGACACAGAGGCTTGTCTTGAGGTGTTCAGCGTATCAAATTTTCGTTACAAAGTACTTGGAAGTTATGATTTAATCAGCTGATTGGCATACCAGATGCGTTACTGGTACAGAATAAAATTTTTTATGCTTTTTCATCCGCACATATATTGTCAAACCCAGAGCAGGTCATGTATTTCTTGAGAAATATTTTTCAGAAAGCAGGAATATTTTTAGGTATCACTTCAGGCTGGTTTCTCCTTTGTGGTATTGACAGGAGTCCAAAACAGTCAAATTTTGGACTTAAGGATCTGCAGGCAAAAAATATGCTGCAGTCCATGCCTCCCCTCTCAGAAATTCCTTTAAGTTTTTATCTCCTTGCCTCAGCTTTTATTGCTTCAGTAGTCAGTGCTATTCTACTGGTACGATTTCTTCACAAAAAGAAAATCAGGGATGGAATGGAAAAAATTGCGGAAGATCAGGCTCAATTGTCAGTGGATTCTGAATTTGAAGCCAGACAGGTGGACGATGAGGAGCGTGAATTTATAAAAATAATGTGTAACTCAAAGGATCCAGTAAAATTGTTGCCAGTCATAATGTCTGCAAAAGTATTTGAAAAGACTGCAGAGAACTATAAAAAATCCAGTAAATTTTCAAAATCAGATTTGGAAAAAATATTTTTACTGCGAAAAAGTTTGCAGTTCACATATAAAAATACACGAGCTGAATTTACCTGCACACAAATGCTTGAACCCGGAACACATTTGGAATGTGCGATTCACCACAAGGGAAAAAATGTAGTTTTCACGACATCCATTCTTGACTCAACTGAAAAGCAGCTGCTGATAAAACCACCGAGAGTTAATAAGCGTCCTGCCAATATGAAACAATTTTCTGAATTATTCTGCAATATACGACGCGGGAAAGATGCAGATTATGAGTTCAAGTTTAAAATAATAGGGCAGTTGGCAAAAGATCTAAACGCTGTTATTCTGAGCCACACCAGAAATATTAAGAAATTGCAGATTCGCACTTCCGAACGCCTGCCGATGGATTTGGAGATGGACTTTCTGCTGGTTACTGCAGTTAATTATGAAATGATGCAGGGTTTTGATGTGGGGAATCTGCAACAACATGCTCTTTCCGGAATTATAAAAGACATGAGTGCCGGAGGAATAAAGGTCCAGATAGGCGAGTTGCCGACCCAGGGGATCAACAAGGGAGACGTTTTTCTTTTTCATCTACCGAATGCAAGTTTACGCGGCAACCTGGCTGCAACCGTTCTTGATGTGTTATCAAGGCGCGGTCGTAATGAAATTCACTTTGCTTTCCGTGACACTGATATGCTGACACATATGAAACTCAATCAATATCTGCATCGGAAAAAAGTAAATATGGAGGCCGCCTGATTGGAAAAATTTTGCTGACAAAATGTTTCGAAAAATATTTTACGGAATCAGCCTTTTAGCTTTACTGGTAATTGCAGGCGGTTATGGTTTTTTAAGAACAAAATTACCTCAGCGTTCAGGTGAAATAAAACTTTCCGGCCTAAAAAGCAAAGTTGATGTTGTCTTTGACAAGTGGGGAATTCCGCATATTGAGGCAGCAAACGAGCAGGATGTCTATCATGCTTTAGGTTATCTGAATGCACAGGATCGGATTTTTCAGCTGGAATTGATGGTCCGTGTTGCTCATGGCAGGCTTTCAGAAATGCTGGGTGAAGTGACACTCGACGTCGATCGCTATTTCCGTACTCTGGGTATCCAGCGCTTTGCCAAAAAATATACTGCAGAATATTTCAGGAATAATCCTCCAAAAATACAAAAAGCCCTTAAAGCCTACCTTTCTGGTCTGAACAGCTTTGTTGCTTCCGGACCAACTCCGATTGAATTCATGCTGTTAGGTATTCCAAAACGCGAATACAACCTTGTGGATCTGTTCAGCATTTCTGCATACATGTCCTACACATTCACAAATGCAGTCCGGCAGGATCCGCTGATTTCTTATATTCATAAAAAACTTGGCAGCAACTATCTCAAGGACCTGGCTATCTTCTGGCCAGAAGGTGATACACAGATTAAAGTTTCAAAAAAAGATGCAGCAGAAGATCTGGAATTGGCAGCACTTTTTGCAGAATTGGATAATCTGCTGGATCTGATTCCTCCGTTTTTCGGCAGCAACTCCTGGGTTGTTTCCGGTTCACGTACCAAATCCGGTAAAGTTATTTTAGCCAATGATCCCCACATTGGTTATGCTGCACCGGCAACCTGGTATGAAGCTCACCTGAAAACTCCAGATTGGGAACTCTACGGACATCACTTGGCAGGAATCCCCTTTGCGATTCTGGGCCACAACCACCGTATGGCCTGGGGTGTCACCATGCTGCAGAATGATGATCTTGATTATTATCGTGAGCAGGCGAATCCTGAAAATCCTGACCAGGTCCGGTTCGGTAATCACTGGGAGGATCTGAAAATTATAGAAGAAACAATTTCCGTCAAGGGAAAAGTAGATGTTCCTCTGCGGATAAGGATTTCAAGACATGGTCCCATCATCAATGATGTGCTGGAATCTGTTGGAAAAACAGAGAGACAACCGGTGGCACTTGCCTGGCAGATGCTCACTAATTTTGAAAATTCAACCGAGCAGGTTTTTTATGAACTGAGTCACTCAGAAAGCCTTGCGGATACACAGGCTGCAGTAAGAAAACTCCATGCGCCAGGTTTGAATATCAACTATGGAGATGCAGAAGGAAATATCGCCTGGTGGGCAGCAGCACGTTTACTGATTCGTCCTTCACATGTGAATTCTTTTATTATCCTGGATGGAGCGGGCGGCAGGGATGAAGTCCTGGGATACCGGGATTTCTCCGCAAATCCCCAGGCAGTTAATCCATCGTCCGGTATAGTATTCAACGGCAATAATCAGCCGGGGGACATGGGAAATGGTCTTGAACCGGGTTATTATGCACCTGAAGAGAGGGCACATCGAATGAGTCAGCTGCTTGATCCAGATAAATTTGATTGGACAGCAGCAGACATGCGGCAGATTCAATTGGATACAAAACATCCACGGATCAGTAATTTTCGTCAGCACTTTCTGAATGTGATTTCAGGATCTTCCGCACGCAGCGAAGTTTTTCGTCAGGCTGCAGAAGTGTTTAAAAACTGGGAGGGAGTACATGAAAAAAACGCTCTAGGGCCGACTATTTTTCACCGACTCTTTTATCATTTGAGTATCAGTATTTTTGCAGATGAAATTGAAGAAAAGGGAACTCTCGTTCTACTCAATTCTTCACTGATTGATAAAAGCATGCCGTTGCTGCTGAACAATCCGCAATCTCCCTGGTGGGACAATCTGCAAACACCGGACAAGCTTGAAAATCAACAGGAGATACTGCAGACAGCCTGGGTTAATGCAGTGCAGAGTCTGGAAGAAGATTATGGTTCAGATGTGGACACCTGGAATTGGGGCAGGATTCACACACTGGAAATTCAGCATTTGCTGGGACGTAAAAAACCGCTGAATTTAATATTTAATATCGGCCCTTTTGCTGTTCCCGGAAGCAAAGGAGTGATTAACCAGATTCGGCATAAATATGGACCAAAAGAACTGAAAGTCAGTTCCGGCCCCTCAACTCGCCGTGTGATAGATTTTGGAGATGCTGAAAATTCAACTGGAATAAGTCCAACCGGACAGTCCGGATATTTTTTTGATCAGCATTACCAGGATCAAAACCCTCTCTACCTTGCCGGAAAATCACGCAGGCAAATTATCAATCTCGATAGGATTCCGGGAAACAAAAAATCCCAATTGATTTTTCATCCCTGACACGGTATTTCTGCTGTTCATGGAAAGCTATTTGCATGAAAAAATCCACTCTCCTGATATACAGCTTGAAAGATGGTTATAGTTTCACGAAAATAATCCTGAATAAAATTATATTGTTCCAAGGTTTTGACCATGAATATTGTTAAAGCAGAAGTAAACAAAATCATTTTTGCATTGACATCGGTAGGATTAGTCTTAATGATGCTTCCTGCGAGTTTGTCCGCAGGTCATTTCCGCTACGCAACCATGTCTTTTGAGGAGCCCTGGGATAACAGAACAATCCGCATCAACATGGAAATTGGATGGACTGTCCCCCACACATGGGGCGGGACTCCCACTACCGTAGGTGGTATAAATACAAATTCAAATTCTAAAATCAAAATATTTTGGGGAGACGGCGAGAGCGATGTAATGACTTACAAAGTTACGGCAATAGATACTAATACGGAAGATGCTGTTTCGGAAATGGGAGACAATGCCACAGGAGAATGGATAGCTGGAGCGTTACATACATACCCCGACAATGGAACAGAAGAGTATGTAGTGTACTGGGGCAGTGGGTCCAGATTAGGTTCTCATAATATGGGTACGGGTGATTGGTCCCACAAAATGAAGATAAATATAGGTGGAACATACGGTAGCAATGTTTCGCCTGTAAGTAAAGTTCCTCCGGTTGTACAAGTTCAGGATAATACATCAGATTTTAGATATCAAATGGTTTCAACTGATGCCAACGATGACACACTGGGCTACCGCTGGGGGACAAAAGCTGAATTTTACTCCAATGTGGCAACAGGTGGAGCTTGGACTGATGCTAGTGGCAGCTATTATAAGCCATTTGGAATGACATTAAGCAATTCTGGTTTAGTTACTTGGGATGTCAGAAATAGTGTTATAGACAACGGCACAGTGGGCAGCCTTTGGGTAGCAGTGATGATGGTAGAAGATTTGGACAGCAGCAGCGGAGATAATAAGTCATATATCCCAATAGATTTTTTCTTTAAATTAAGCGACGCTGCAAATCCAGCGCCTTCATTTACTGAGTTTCCTCGTCTTGATCAACCAACAACCGTTTCACTCGGAAGCAAAAAAATCTTCACTATCAAATCCATAGATAATAGCGGAGTGGCTCCGATTCTTTCTATAATGAGCACCCCACCTTCCGATAACAAAAGCATTTGGGACAATGCAACTTCAACTTCAGGGACATCACCAGACATAACGACCTTAACTATAGAATTTGAACCCGACTCTTCAATGGGAAATACTACTGAAACTGTAGCCATTCGTTCGACCGACGGGGCTGGTATGACCAAAGACCAAGCCTTTAGAATATTTATTTCTACTGTCGCCAATGCTGATCCTACTGCTCCAACACAACAATCCCCCGCAGATGGTTCCACTGTAACAGAACCGGTGACGTTCAAATATGCAGCATCAACAGATTCAGATGGTGATACAGTCAGTTATACTTTGTACATATGTGATGACCCTGGCTTTGTCGGAAGTGGCTTATGTTCTGGATCCAGTATCACCACTGCAGGTGTTAACTTTGTTCCTCCATTCAATCAAAATTTTCATGACAATCTGATCCCGTGGCCAAGTCCACTTCATGCTGCGACGAGTTCCCAACAGATTTCTCAAGATTTTTCTATGATACCCAAGTGGTTTATTATTTTGGGTGTGCTTGTATTGTTGAGTGTTATCATATCTTTATCAGTGAAAAATATTAAACACAGAAGAATTTTATTTATGTTGTTTTTGATAATAATCGGAACGGCGGTGAGTTGTATGAAGAGTTCGGACAGTTCTAGTTCAGGGAATCCCACCTCTAGTTCAGGTACAACAGCAGATACAACGGCACCAACAGTATCTTCAGTTTCTACAACAGCAGACAACCAAAGTTCAGTATCAGTTACTGATAACATCACAGTGACATTCTCTGAGGCAATGGACCCCAATTATGTCACAACTAGCACATCAGACACAAACTGTGCAGGAACTATAAGGGTATCTTCAGATAACTTCAGTACTTGTGTTAAGATGTCTTCATCTCCATCTAGTTCTAATTCAAACAAGACATTTACCCTAGAACCAGCTGAAGACATAGGTACAGCCATAGGTATTGTCGGTGATGTCGATGATTATCTCACAGTTTCAACAACTTATTTGACTAGAGTCACAACTGGAGTAAAAGATTCTGCAGGGAATGCTATGAGTAGTCAGTACGAAACATCAAGTGGGTTCACAACTGATAATGGATCCTCCTTTTCCTCCTCAGATAATTTAACTTTTACCAGTTTAACATCCGGCACAACCTATTACTGGAAGCTGATAGCTTCAGATCCTAAAGGTGGCAGTGCACAAACTGCTGAAACATGGAGTTTCACAGTACAATAATAAGAAAAAATGGTTTTTTGAAATCTGCTATGAAAAAGTGTAATTTGGTGTGGAGTCTGTGCTTGGAGTTGTTATTGCTGTTACCTCTGAAAGTATTAGAGCTGTAGTATCAGTATCTTCTTCTGATTCTTCTGATTCTTCTGATTCCTCAGTTCCACCAACAATTCCCTCCATCATCTCAATCAAGCCGGTGTACAGCACTTCATCAGTAACTTGACTAGCGCTTCATGCCAGTATGATCTGACATTGAAACCAAGGTCTTTTTCAGGTCTGGGTGAATCGTAACTGAGAGGACAGGGCGTTTCACATAGTCATCATCCCCTCTCACTGGATTTTGTAGATTCACTGCCAAAAACTGAGAAGGGAAAAATACAACGCTTCAAATTAAGGCAGGTCTGAACTTTCGTGAATTACAGGGCTTCAACCACAATCATGTCTGACGAGGCAGTTTTGTGCCTCAGGGCCCGCGCTTCACTGTATTCCGGGGAATTAATAAACTTTTTCGCCTTTTCAATACTTTCAAACTCCAGAATTACAACGCGGTCAGGTTCCCAGTTGCCTTCAAGTTTTTCAGATTTTCCCCCCCGTGCCAGGTACTTTCCTCCATAGGCGGCAATAGCCGGTGGTGCAAGTTTCTTGTATTCCTCATAACGTTCCGGATCATTGACCGTAATATCTGCAATCACATATGCACTCATTTTTTACTCCTCTCGTTGTATGTTTTACTTAATAAATTTGTGTCATGTCATCCCGGACTCTATCCGGAATTAAGAGGACACGATTCTTAATTCTAAAACATACAAATTCATGTCATTTTAATTCTTCCATTTTACCACAGAGTCACAGAGAACAAGGAAGATTTAATTTTTTCGGTAAAATACCTATTGACATCTCTATTTAATGGGAGTAGTTTTCAGATTTTGTTGAATTTCCAATCCATAACCTGACAGAAAGGAGTCGCTATGCTAAATCTGAAATCAGTGATAATCGGTGTTTTATCTGGAGTTGCACTTGTTTTTATTTTAGGTGCAGCCGATCGAAAAGGAAAGAAAGGGCCTCCGCCGGCAGGAATGTTCCAACTCTATGCTATCCCCAACAATGACAGCAAGGCAGTAATTCTTAATACTGCAAATGGAGAATATAAAATTGCAAATCTTGATCTTTCACCAAATTTTGAATCCGGCGACAGATTCATGGGGCCTCCGCCGGAATAGCACAATTGCAATTAACAAAAAAGATCTACTGCGTTACCTGAGCCCGGTGAGATTAAATTACCGGACCGTCTGCTCAATAACTCTTGGCCTGTGAAAATCGTGTTGGTATCTTGTATTGAAAAGTCAAAAGATGCAAAATCACTTATTTTTCTCTAAGGGTCAGGATAAAAATAAAGGAAGGAAAATGTGTTTAAAATTGAATATAAATGCTGAAAAAATTGTGCGAATAACTGTCCTGAATTTTATTGTAGTGACAGTTCTTTTGCTTTCAGGATGCGCGATGAAGTTTCCTGTTTCTGATGAAACGAACCAAACTATGTTAATCATTCCTGTAGAAACGCGACAAACACTAAGACAATTTGTCTTTACTTTAGATATTTCTATTGAAGATTCTGCAAATTCAAATATCGTACATCATCAAATTGAACCTAATCCAAAAATGCTATTCTCATATAATACTCAGCTCAAGCCGGGTAAATACAAAATCACTGAAATGAACAGGCAGGCAAAACCAGGTTTTAAACTTGGTGGTCAACCGCTGCCTGAAAGAATAAGTGAAATTGGAGAATTTGAACTTAAAAAAGGCAAAATTACAATCATTGATAAAATGATTTTATTTCAGCAACCTAAACCCAATAAAGGACCGAAGAAAAAAGGCTTTAAAGGCAAAAAGGATGCGGCCGAGAATGCACAAGAAAGGTTGAAAGAGAAAGCCGATAGAAAGGCCGAACAAAAGGAAATGAGGAAACAAAGGGTTAGATTTGTTCAGATTGTTAATTTGGATGAAAGTTTTAAAACTAAATTATTGGAGGAATTAAAAGAAGTGGAAAATATCGATCAATGGAAGTTGGAATGAAATAATTTCCACTGATTTTTTTGTGGACACACTAAGTCAGTGTTCCCCCAACAATTTTGTCTGGCTTTAAGCTGATCCTGACCGGTCTTAGTTTTTACTGCCCGGAATCGGGTCTCCGGAGTCTCTTTCAGCAACTGCCTGTTTAAAGCCGACTTCTTCAGCACGCTGCTTAAAACTGATGCCTTCGGGACTGTGCCTGGCAATGCCGTCGAACAGAGTGGCAATTGACTGGGTGCTGGATAGCCCCATGTTTTCATAAGCCTGATTGACCATCATTTTCATCATCATCAGCTGGTTCTTTGGCACTCCCTTTATCCGGTCAGTCAGTTGCAGAACGGAATCATCCAGCTCCTTAAGAGGTACCGACTGAAAAACCAGCCCCATTTCTTCAGCCTTCTTTCCTGATATCAGGTTGCCTGTAAAAAGCATAAATTTGGCTTTTTCCAGCCCCAGTCGGTAGACCCACATGGCCGTAGTCGGACAGCCCCAGACACGTGAGGGGGGATAACCAATCCGTGCTTTTTCATTCATTATGATAATGTCGCAGCAGAGAGCAATATCACTGCCTCCGGCAACTGCATCGCCATTTATCCTGCCTATAACCGGTTTATTGCAGCGCCAGATTGACATAAAGTTCTGTGTACAGTAGTCCATAAAATTATAATCAATCATGGGATCCCAGGGCATCTCCTGAATTCCAGGGTTCTCTCCCGGAGTTTCCGCGAATTCTTTTAAATCATAACCACCACAAAACCCTCGTCCGGCTCCGGTCAGCACAACAACATGTACAGAGTCATCTTTTACTGCATGCTTGAAAGCTGAGGCAATATCGTCAGGCATAGTTTCACTTATTGCATTAAATCTTTCTGGACGGTTGAGAGTTATTGTGGCAACACGATCCATTGATTTATACAAAACTGAACCAAAATCCATAAGCAGTTTTCTCCTTTGATGTGCTGATAATTTTTGAAGAGGTTTTATTTTATTTAAATTTGGACTGATGATACCGGCAGTTGCCGGGGCAGACATTCCTTCAGTATCCGAATATGTTCCGGACCGGTTCCGCAACAACCACCGATAATTTGCACACCATAGTTGTTGATCCAGCCTTCAATTTCTGCGGCATATTCATTTGGTGTACAGATTTCCTTAAAATTCCAGTCCGGCTTTTCGATCTCTCCGGTTTCGGCGTAGGCCAGTTTTGGTCCCGACCAGTGCCTTCCTAAAATTTCGAGCGCAGGTGGGGTATCCCTGACCTGGCTGTGCATGATTCCAGCTGCATCGCCACCAAGCGGAGAAACTACCTCAACCAATTCTTCAAAATCAACTGAGGGGGATGAATTTTTCCAGTGCCAGGTCTGCACACTTTTTCCATCATCTGACATCATTGCACTGTAGCCGATCCAGACCGGCAACCCAGTTGAGAGGGCGGATTCGATGACTAGTTTTGCATTTACTGCATCCCTCATCATCTCAGTGATAATTAAATCCACTCCGGCTTCCGCAATAATTTCGGCTAATTCCTGATAGTTTTGCGCTACTTTTTCACCGGTAGCGACTTCCTGTGCACTGTTGAAAGGAGCCATACTTGACATCGAACCGGCAATCCAGGTTTCATCTTTAGCAGAATTATCGCGGGCCTCTTTGGCCAGTTGAACAGCCTCAGTGTTGATGGCCCTGACCTCGTCGCCCATATCGATACTTTCAAGAACGTGTCTTGCAGTGGAATAAGTATTGGCGGTAATGACCTGTGCGCCCGCCCGGATATAATCTTCATGCACCTGTAGCACAACTTCAGGATGTGACTTGTGAGCAAGTCCACTCCAGACATCCGAATCCATAGCAACCCCACGTTTTTGAATCTCTGTGGAAACTCCGCCATCGAGCAGGATTATCTCATTATCATTTAATCTCTCAAACAAGGAAGTCATAATTCTTCCATCACCTTTATTCCATTTACAAACCGATATCGACCATTAGTTTGAAGCTTCCCCCCACTGGGCAATTTATATTTTCTGTGACTGAAAGAAAATAAATTTGCTATTAGAGCTGGCACCGCAAATGGCTCTCCAGCAGGGGCAGTCGGTCATGCCCGAAAAACATTTCTTCTGCCACAAAAAAAGTGGGGGCACCAAACGCTCCACGTTTGACTGCCCCTTCGGTATTCTTGAAAAGAGCATCTTTGACTTTATGCATTCCGGCACGCTCTAACGCCTCCTGTCCAATCAGTGAAGCGACCACTTCCGGGTCAGCAATGTCCAGGTTATCCGCCCAGTATGCATTGAAAAGTGTGTGAGCTGCCTGTGGAATCTGCTCAGGCGGCAATCCTGACAGCACGCGCATGACCAGCACGGTACGTACCGGAAAATCCGGAGGCATCTGCAGTGGAATCCCATAATGTCTTGAAAGACGGTGCAGATCCTTAAGCATATAAGGTTTTTTTTCAGGTGTCAGTCCGGGAGTATTGGAAGTGCCGACCGCTTTGAAAATTCCGCCCAGTAAAATCGGGTTCCACAGCAAATCTGCATTGCAGCGTTGTGCGACGTTCTCAATGAGCGTGGAAGCAACATAGGAATAGGGGCTGACTACATCGAAATAAAAATCTATTTGTTTTTTCATTTTTCTTATCTTTAATTCCTGAGATAACTGTTCATAATAAAATAAAAAGAGATAGCGGTACAGACACTTGATGAAGGATTTGCCGTCCGTCAGGTAGGGATGTTTTAATTATTGAGATAACTCTTTAAATAGTCATAGTACTCCATTTTATTTGAAATGTCATTATGCCCTGAATCCGAAATTGTTTTGACCGCTATCTGCTCCGGAGGAAATTCACTGATCAGGCGCAGTGAATGCTTTTTTGGAATGACCTCATCATTTTCTGCAATCAGCACGATTGTTTTTGCGCTGATATCTTTTACTCTGCCGATTGAGTCATATTTATCTTTCAGCAGCAAAAACATGGGATAGATTGGGAATTTGTTTTGTGCAACACTTTTGATGCTGTCAAAAGGAGAGATCAGCAGCATTTTTTCAACGGGTCTTTTTGAAGCCAGATAAGTTGCGGCAGCGCTTCCCAGACTTCTACCCATCACAGAAATCCTTTCCTGTCTTTTCTGCACTTTGTCAAAAAGAGCCAGTGCATCCGCAAAAATGCCTGCCTCAGTCGGTTGTCCGGAACTTCCGCCGTAACCGCGGTAATTAAGCAGATAGACGGTATGCAACGGAAATGCTGTTATAAAATCAGCCGCATTGTAAACAACGGTTTCCGCGTTTCCGCCGAAATATAGCAGTGCTTGCTCTCTTCCGGAATTGAGTACAATTACTTTAAGTGTTTCATTTTCATTTTCCAGTGTCAACGTTTCATAAGCGTGAGGTATTTTGCCGGTAGGAAAATAGAGCAGTTTTCTCTGGAAGAAAAATAGCACTGCTCCGGCAATGAGATAAATCAGTAAAATATAAATCATTTTCTCAAAGATTTTTAATCTCATGATTTGGTCTGTACTGGTTGTTATAACCTGGTCCAAGCCCCCTTTCCGGAACTACGGATAACTGCTTCAATGACCTTCATGTTGGCGGAAGCATCCTCCAGCGGCGTCGGAACATCCGTGTCATTTAGCACGGACAGTGAAAAAAGATCACCCTGTATTGTATACTGGTCGCAAATTTCAAGCACGATTTCTTCAAGCTGATCTCCGTTCTGATGCAGCATTCTGCAAGGCACATCAGGTGGGGCATTGAAAGGTATCTCAATCTCAATTCTGCCTTCAGTTCCAAAAATGTTTACCCGCTGATAGGGCGTCAGTTGGGTGGAACAGGTGAAGGATGAGGTGCCTTCACAAAAGTCGAGAATCCCTGAGCAGTGTCTGTCGGTTCTGAATTCAGGATCATATTCCAGCTTTCCCAAAACTTTTTGAGGTTCACTGCCGAAGATGAATCGTGCCAGAGAAATGCAGTAGCAACCAATGTCCATCAATCCACCTCCACCGATCTGAGCCATGTTGCGGATGTTTTTAGGATCAGCATTGTAGTAGGAAAAAAATGAATGAATCGTCTGCAGCGTACCGATCTTACCCTCATTTACAAGCTGCTGTGCCCTCTTCCATTGCGGATGATGGCGATACATGAAGGCTTCCATGACTTTCAACTCTGGATGTTTCCGGGCTTCAACTAGCAATTCTTTTGCTTCAGCAGTCGTCAGGCCGATGGGCTTTTCGCATAAAACGTGTTTACCTGCTTTTAATGCTTTGATTGCCCACGGTACATGCAGATGATTTGGCAGGGGAATATAAACAGCATCAATTTCAGCATCCGCCAGTAATTCATTATAGGAACCGCAGGCTTTTGGAATATCCAGCTGAGCTGCTGCCGCCTGTCCCTTTTCCAAGCTCTGAGAAGCAATTGCAGCTATCTCGCAGTATTCACCCTGCTGCATGGCGGGAATCACTTTTTCTAAACCTATATTTGCCGTACTTAAAACACCCCAGCGAATTTTATTCATTTCAATACTTGTTTAAAGATTAACCAATTGTATGTGTTGAAAGCTATAGTTTTTTGGCCAAAATGTCAACCACCCAGATTCCATATTATGTCTTACACCCCTTTGTTTCAATTATTGCGCACCTTGGAATCCATTGGGGCTTCTTCAAAGCCTGTCCTCGTCCAGATATTGTGATACCTCGATTATCATTCTTGCGCATGCGGGCAGGGGTATTACTGTAAATCATGTTTCTACCTAACCGAAAAACGTAAAGAATGCTGTCACCCAGATTAATAATCCCATCTAATGAATTTGCGGCTTGCGTTAAGATCATAGTCAGCTACAATCAGCGGAAACAGCAGAAATCCAAATGCATATCACAGGGTAGTACTAACTGAATAATTTTATACAAAACAGCAATCTATGGTTCCAATTATAGATTTCAGAAGTTCAACAGTTGAAAAACAGATGCATGCAGCATATACCACCTGCGGATTTGCAGTCTTTACAAATGTTTTTGATTCCTGGTTTAGTGAGTTTTTGGATTGGCAGCAGTTAGTGGAAGAATTCTTCAACCTGTCTGATGTCAAAAAAACAAAGTATTCATACAGCGGTGTTGCCGACAATCTGGGCTATAGCAGCATAACAGAAGAACGTTTGACTCCAAACAAACCGGGTGATTTGAAAGAAACATTTAATTGGAAATCACCGGACAAAATGAAGGACCAATATTGGCCTGAAGAAATTCCGGAATTTAAACCTTTGGCTCAAAAAATTCTTAGAATTTCGCAGCTTCTTTCACTCGAATTCCTTTACAGGTTTGAAAATATTTTGAAATTGCATAAAGGGAGGTTTGTTGAACAGCACTTGGATGGAGCTTCTACGATGAGGATAATAAAATATCCCCCTCATAAAGGTGAAATAAAGCAAGATCAGTTGAGAGGTAATGAACATACTGATTTTGGTTCAATCACTTTGCTCTGGAGATTTGATGATGTTTCAGGACTTCAGGTTTTTGACAGAGAAAAGGATGGCTGGTTTGATGTTCCAATAGTTAAAAATTCCATTGTTCTGAATGTGGGTGATATGCTGCAAAGGTGGTCGAATGACACTTTTAAGTCTACTCCCCACAGGGTGGTTAATTCAGAAATGAATAAAGCAAGATATTCAATGCCATTTTTTGTTGATCCCGGCCGGGATGTTTTAATAAGTAATCTGACAGATCAACCAGACAAATATCCTCCCATCAGTGCCGAAGAATACCTCAAATGGAGGCTTGCTCAGTCATCTGCCGATCAGAGTTATGTTCTAAACAAAGAGGTCGAGGCCGAAGGAGTTCAATATCTTCCAAACTATTAAACTTAATTCCATTACCACCTTCAATTACGTTCCGGCAGAATTCTGTTTTCAACCACATTGGTTTCAAATACCTCTATTGAGTGAGAATGGTAAGTCAGGTTAAAGATAGTGTTTTTTAACTGCCTCATCTCGACTCCCACATGCGAGGGAATGACAAGGTTTTAACGGATTGTCTTAGACATGTTTAGTGGGAATGGCAGTTGGACATATAGCAAAAAATGTAAAAAACGATTCACATAAGCTAACGCAATGCTGGTAAAAATGCTGGTAAATGATTTTCTACTATTCTGGTAATTGAAACAAACACACATATCTGACATTTCTACCTTATGATACGGATTAAGACTTGAAAAAAAGGGGTTTCTGCTTGCAGCACTCTTTTTATTATTGAACTCTAAAATGCTATTCTTATCTATGACAGCAGATACTTTTAAGTTGGTGGATTGATATTTGACGATATTAGTAAACCGGATTTTCCTCTTTGTATACAACTCCTCAAACACCAGAGCAAAAAATAATTCCAACTAAAAACATGAACAAATCATTACCTGAACTGGAGCGCCCGGAGTTTTCAGAGCAAGAGGCTGGTCTCCTGCTGGAAGAAAACTACGGGCTTTGTTGTACACTTGAAGAACTACCAGGAGAAAGGGATCGAAATTATTTGGCTCAGGAGCATAATAGTGAATATTATGTTTTAAAGATTTCGAATTCCTGCGAAACGCTCGAATTTCTGAAAGTACAGAATAATGCTCTTGAAAGTGCGGCAATGCTGCTTGAAAAGGGAAGGATTCCCAGCGTTTATACTAATAAAAATGGGGAGTCCCTTTCACGTGTCCGGTCTGAAGACGGCAGTCTGCACTGGATGCGTCTGGTACACTATGTTGATGGGCTTCCGATGGCGAAGTATCGTCCTCATACCAGAGAGTTTTTGCTGAAACTTGGAGCAATGTGCGGAACCGTAACAAAGGCACTCCACAAAATTCCTTTGCGTACTCTTGACCGCAGGCTTCTTTGGGAAATGCATAATGTGCAGGATACTCTGAATGAATATCTAGCTTGGATCAAAGACAAAAAGCTGCGGAACCTGGTCAGCAGGTCACTAGATTTATACAAACGGACAATGGAACCTTTTGAATCCAAATTGAGGCGTGGCTGGATTCATAATGACTTCAACGATTACAACGTTTTAGTTTTGCCAAAACTCGCTGGAACTCCTGATTTAGGATTGATCGATTTTGGTGACATGACCCATTCCTACCTTGTGGCTGAACCCGCAGTTGCCTGCGCCTACGTGATGCTGGACAAGCCCGATCCTCTTGAGGGGGCGGTTCACCTGATTCGCGGTTTTCATCAGCGATTTCCGCTCGAAGAAAACGAGCTTGAGATACTGTTTCCCATGATACAGATGCGTCTTTGTTTGAGTCTAACAATAGGTGCGTTTCAACAGCAGAACGACCCTAAAAACGAATATCTTGGAATCAGTCAGCAACACGCATGCGAATTACTCAAACGGCTACATGAGGTTAATCCCCGCTTTGCGCATTATCTCTTCAGGGACGCCTGTAATATGGAAGCTTTTCCGGGCTTGCCTGAATTCAGTAAATGGCAAAAAAACTCATCCGGATCATTTCACTTTCTTCTTGGAGAACCGATTAATACTGAAAAAACAACGGTACTTGATCTGAGCGCAGGTAGTTCTTTTTCTGCAAAATCCGAAGGGATGTCTCTGGAGGCACAACAGGAAATTTTAGATACATATCTGAGAGAAAAGAATGCTGAAATTGGTGTAGGAAAGTATTTGGAAGCGCGCTCATTCTATGCTACTGATGAATTTGTGAATGAATCTCTTGATGGTTATGAGAACAGAACCATACATCTAGGCATTGACATCTTTGTACCTTCCGGAATGGTTATTTATGCGCCAATCAAAGGTGTCGTCCATCAAATCCAGGATAATAAAAATGAGTTAGATTACGGACCTACAGTGATTTTAAAGCATCAACTGGAAGATGGTCTTGTGTTTTATACACTTTATGGTCACTTGAGTCGGGAGTGTTTGAAGCAATTAAAAACAGGGCAAATTGTCAGTGGTGGTACGGCTCTGGCCAAAATTGGAGACTCAAATGAAAATGGAGGCTGGCTTCCGCATGTTCACTTTCAGATTATCCTCGATCTGTTTGATTACGACAGCAACTACCCCGGAGTAGCACTGCCTTCCAGAAAAAAAGTCTGGTGCAGTATTTGTCCCGATCCCGGCATGATACTGGGACTTGGTAGCGGAAGCACAGCTGAGGAAATTGATTCCGGACAACTGCTGAACAGGCGGAGAAATGTTTTTGGTCAGTCATTGAGTCTTTCTTA
The DNA here is from genome assembly GCA_902513935.1 of uncultured SAR324 cluster bacterium. The sequence goes on along the minus strand of CABXOR010000002.1, from coordinate 15,237 downwards.
TCAGGAACCGCTCATAATTGTTCGTGGTCATGGGCAGTCGCTGATTGACTCCAAAGGACAGTTTTATCTGGACTGCGTCAACAATGTTGCTCATGTGGGTCATTCTCATCCAGATATTGCAAAGGCACAAAGCAATCAGTCTTATGTTTTGAACACCAATACCAGATATCTGAACCCGGTCAATATTGAGTATGCGGAGCGTCTTTGCGGGTTGTTCCCTGAGCCGCTTAACACTTGTTTTCTTGTCTGTTCCGGAAGCGAAGCAAACGAACTTGCTCTGCGGATTGCCGGTACGGTCAACGGACAAAAGGACATGATTGTACTCGAGGAAGCATATCACGGTAATACAAAAGCGAATATAGATATCAGTCCCTACAAACACAATGGTCCGGGTGGAACTGGTCCTCCGGAATGGGTACATCAGATTCCGATGCCTTATCTGTATCGCGGACTGTATCGAGATCCAGCTACTGCGGGAAAGCTTTATGCTGATGAGGTCCTCAAAATTTGTGAAAAACTTTTCGGACAAGGGAAAAAACCTGCAGCGTTTATCTGTGAATCTATGCTTGGCTGTGGCGGGCACGTTCCTCTTCCGGATGGTTTCCTGAAGCAGTCATACCAACATGTTAAGCAGCTCGGAGGGCTCTGCATTGCAGATGAAGTTCAGGTAGGTTTTGGACGGGGAGGTAGGCATTTTTGGTCATTTGAACTACAGGACGTGGTACCGGACATTGTTACTCTCGGTAAGCCAATTGGAAACGGACATCCACTTGGTGCGGTAATTACAACTCAGAAGATTGCGGAAGAATTCGCCAACGGCATGGAATATTTCAATACTTTCGGAGGTAACCAGATTTCCTGTTCTGTGGGAATGGCGGTTCTGGATATCATGGAAAATGAGGGGCTTCAGCAAAATGCGCTGGAAACAGGAAGCTGGCTGAAAGAGAAATTGGAAATGCTGAAAAACGTTTTTCCGCTGATCGGAGATGTTCGCGGGGAGGGATTTTTTCTGGGGGTTGAACTTGTGCTTGATCCTGAAACGAGGGAGCCTGCTTCGCTTCAAGCGGATTACCTGGTCGAAAGGCTGAAATCACGCAAGATTCTGCTCAGTACTGAGGGGCCGGGACACAACGTCCTGAAATTCAAACCACCCATGGTTTTCAACCATATTGATGCACAGCATCTGCTTGCAGAGCTACAACAGGTGTTGCGTGAAAGCCCGATGCAGCAAAATCTTAAAGCATAAATGGCCAAACGAAAACGCATTGCGATTGGAGGGATTAGTACTGAATGCAGTACATATTCTCCCCTGTTTCAAACAGCAGCAGATTTTGAGAAAGTTCAGGGTTCACTGCTTGTCGATCTGGTGGGTTTTCCGTTTGAAAAGTATGAGATTGACGTACACCCGCTTTCTTATCTCAAATCAATTCCTGGAGGGCCGGTAGAAGCTGGTTTTTATGCGAAAACCAAGGGCGAGTTTCTGGAGCAAATTAAAGATGCTTGTCCGCTGGATGGTGTTTTATTACTCATGCACGGAGCCATGTACGTTTTGGGGATTGAAGATCCGGAAGAAGATTGGATTAGTGCGGTTCGCGGCGTTGTCGGAAAACAATGCATAATTTCAGTCTGTTTTGATCTTCATGGAAATGTTTCAAACAAAATCATCAGAAACATAGATGTTTTTGCAGCCTACCGTACAGCACCTCACATCGATGTTAAAAAAACATATTACCGTGCAGCAAAATATCTTGCTGCTTCCGTAAATGGAGGCCGGAGGCCTAAAGTTGTCTGGTCGCCGATTCCTGTTTTGGTGTCAGGAGAAATGTCTTCAACTTGTATAGAACCTTGTAAAAGTATCTATGCACAACTTGAAAGCTTTGATCGGCGTAAAGGAATTCTGGATACAAATCTGATGATAGGTTATGTTTGGGCCGATACAAGCACTGCGATTGCCTCTGCGGTTGTAACATGTACGGATCAGCAAACCGGAGTACAAACATGTACTGAAATAGCAGAAACTTATTGGCAAAAACGGAATGAATTGTCATTTGATATGCGGACAGGCGATCTGAAAGCGGCTTTAGACTGGCTTCCAAATGAATTTTCAATTCTTGCAGACAGTGGAGACAACCCTACTGCGGGCGGAGTAGGTGATCGTGCAGATGTGCTTGAAGCACTAATCAAAGATGAAATTGAAGGTGTTTTGGTTGCAGGTATCACTGCACCAGGAATTATAAGTAAGTTGCAGGGTACAAACAAAACGACTGTAACTGTCGGAGGGAAATTGGGTGGTGGAGGTCCTGATTTAACATTAAACGCAGAAAATATTTCTTTCAAAAATGAATGTACTATTGTGAAACAAAACGAAATTACAACGGTTTTAACCGAACGAAGACGTCCGTTTCACAACTTGAGTGATTTTGCTGATCTTGGAATTGATCTTAAAGATTATCGCCTACTTGTTGTAAAATCAGGTTATTTGTCTCCGGAATTACAAAGTCTCTCTGCACCGTCATTTATGGTATTGACAGACGGTGCGGTTTGTCAGCATTTTGATAGATTAGAAAATAAGCATAGACAACGGCCGATATTTCCATTTCAAAATCCTGTACAACTTTTTCCGTAAACAGTCAGTTGATAGTTTGGTCAAATTGAATACCATTAATTGTTGGCGACTTCATTGGTATTGAGGGAGAGATTAAAAACTGAAAAAGTGTGGAAACAACTAAAAAAGAAGTGGTGAACTTTTATTTAATTGGAGTTTGAATCGCAAAGAGAAAGTATATGGAGGTGATTGCAGATGTTATTCTTGAAATGGGTTCGATTCTCCTCATGGGAATTGTTTTTTTCGTTTTGTATGTTTATGGAAAATTGTTTCTCATTAAAATTGGTTTAATTGATGCTGAAGAAATTGATGAATCCAAAAAAGAAGATGAATCAGATGGAAGTATGTGAATTGAATAATTTAAGGAATTAATAGGACACGATACTTAATTCTTAAAAAGTGACAAATTAGTTTTCTCATAATTCATGCGGGAAGAGCGAATATTTTTACTGGTAAAAAAGCTGGTAAATAATTCAGGACTTAGAAACTCGTTTAATGCCAGCCTAATATTTCACCTGTCTCGCAGATAGACCTGCCGAATTATCATGAATTCAGATTACACTGTCCATTTCATGAGATATAGGTTAAGTTAAGTATCATTATGAATAATCAACTCACCACCACAAATAGGGGAAAACTATGCAACCAATGATCGTGATTATGAATTTCAGCTATGCCATTGGCGGAGGGCTTATCACTCTTGTTTTCATGTATTTCGGCTACAAGTGGCTTGATCTTTTGACTCCATTCGATACGGGAGAGGAATTGAGCAAGGGCAATCGTGCTGTGGGGCAGGTGGTCGGCAGCATCTTCATCGGTATTGGAGTTGCAATCGGCTTGGTTATCGGGCTGGGACTGAATTAAGGATGAGGAAGACCGTACTGCTCATAGCAGCCGTTGTGATTCCCATAATGCTGGAGGCCGCCAATATACCTGAGGTAACTGACCGCCACTGGACAAGGAAGTACGATCAGTACTTCCGCAAGTACTCGAAACGTTTTTTCGGGCCTGCAATTGACTGGCACTGGTTCAAGGCTCAGGGTATTGCTGAATCCGGACTGCGCGGCAACGCCCGTAGCTGGGTCAATGCGAAGGGGATCATGCAGTTGATGCCGCGTACCTTTGCAGAACTGAAAAAAAAGAATCCTGAACTGAGAAATGTTCTGGATCCCCGCTGGAACATTGCTGCGGGAATCTCCTATGACTCATCAATGTATAAGAAATGGCGGGAGGATCGTCCATTTCTGGATAGAATGCGTTTCATGCTGGGGAGTTACAATGCCGGGTTTCGCACCATTCTGAGAGCACAGAAGCTCAGCAGAAAATATGGATTCAGTGGTAGAGACTGGGAAAGCATAAAATCGGTTGCGCCCAAGGTTTCTAAATGGCGGGAAAAGGAAACACTCGGCTATGTCCGTAAAATTGAAAAACTTATGGGCGATCCCAAGGAGTCAGGCTTAGCGGCGTTCGTTAAGAAATACTGGTAAAAATATACTGGTAAAATGATGGGCAAAGTATTATCTTATGTAGTCGTAATAAGACCTAAAACCGTGTCATTTGGAGTGAAACGAGAAAACTTGTATTAGCCGCCACACATAAAATCATTAAGATTTTTCTCCTACAGTCGTAATCAACCCGCACCTAAATATCCTCTGGAATATTCTTTTTCCATTACCAGATTACTGATTTAGATGCGGGGTAGATTTCCGGCTTTTTAAGAGATAGTCAATATCTCAAAAAACAATAAACTGAAGAAAAAAGATGAAATCAGAAACGAAAATCGCCATCGTCACAGGAGCCGGAACCGGTATCGGCCGCAGTACGACTATCTCGTTATTGCGCGAGGGCTATTCCGTGGTTCTTGCTGGTCGCCGTAAAGAACCCCTTGAATCCACTGTCAAAGAATCCGGAGATGACGGTTCGCGGACTTTGGTTTGCCCCACTGACGTGGGCAATCCGGATTCCGTACTGGCACTGTTTGCACAAACAAGGGCAACTTTCGAACGGCTGGACCTGCTCTTTAACAATGCCGGAATCAGCGCACCTTCGGTACCGCTGGAAGAACTCACCTATGAGCAATGGAAAGCAGTTGTTGACGTAAATCTGACTGGAGCCTTTCTCTGCATTCAGGAGGCATTTAAGATTATGAAGGATCAAATCCCTAGAGGGGGACGTATCATAAATAACGGATCAATCTCAGCGCATGTTCCCCGTCCATTTTCGTCTCCATACACGGCAACAAAACACGCAATGACAGGGCTTACTCGTTCTACAGCACTGGAAGGACGAACCTTTGAGATTGCCTGCGGGCAGATAGATATTGGAAACGCTGCCACTGAAATGACCACTCGAATGCGAGACGGTATCCTTCAACCCAATGGAGAAACTGCCGTCGAACCAACAATGGATGTCGAAAACGTTGGGAATGCCGTAGTTCACATGGCTGGACTTCCGCTGGACGCGAATGTGCTCTTCATGACTGTAATGGCAACCAAAATGCCTTTTGTCGGGCGCGGATGACATGGTGATATAATTATTCCAGAAGCAGTGCATTTTCGTGCTGGTAAAATTGCTGGTGAATTATTTTGGTCTGCTGAATAATGTTATAAGGGTAGCAATCCAAAAAACAAACAGGTAATTTATGAGAAACGTATTCGTATTCATTTTTCTTTCCCTCCTTTTTTTCAATCCCTCTATTTCTGCTCAGTCAAGTGATACAGGAGCTTTGTCTTACCGTAAAGAGAATGCAAGATGGGGATGGTATGACTATGGTAGAGAGGAGAAAGATGGAAAATATGTGGGAGAGATTAAGAATTTGAAACCAGATGGATCAGGTACATACACCTATGGCAAAGGAAAATGGGAAGGCGACAGGTATGAAGGACAGTGGAAGAGAGGCAATTTTCAAGGACACGGTACTTATACACGTTCTGATGGGCATAAGTTTGTGGGCGAATGGAAAAATAATGTTTTAAATGATTATACGGAATACGACAAATACGGAAACATTGTTAGAAAGTACGTGAATGGAGTGAAAGTGGTACTTGAGCAGACCAATGTTTTAATTGAAAAAAGAGAAAGAGGAATACTTTTCAGGAATGGGCCACGTATAAAGTGGGAAGAAGGCGGCAAAAAATGGTTTACTACCGGTGATGAGAAGACACAGGGAAAATACGAGGGTGAAATACTTGATGGTGTTCCGCATGGTCAGGGTACGTACTACTGGTTTAATGTCAACAGATATGAAGGCGGATGGGAGTATGGTTTGTTCGATGGACAGGGAACCTACTACTCGTATCCCAGTGGAGTTAAAGTGGTAGGGGAGTTCAGGAGGGACAAAGAATGGAACACATTGCGCTATGACAAAGACGGAAATATCATTGAAAAGGTTGTAAAAGGAAAATTGAAAAAAGACTGATCTCCGGTGTTTTGAAATTAATTACAACTTACCGCTTGCAGAGGTTTTTCGGAGCTGGTAAAATGCTGGTATAAATATTGCTACATTTATTGCTACAATATTATTACAATTTACCAGTAACTGGGAAAAAATGAAACAGGACAAATTAACAGAGTCAGCGATAAAAGAGGCGAAATCCGGAGCGAAACAATTCAAACTGTCGGACGGCGGAGGTTTATATCTGCTGGTTCATTCAAATAGCTCAAAATATTGGAGGTTTGACTTTCGATTTGAAGGTAAACAGAAATCATCTTCTTTAGGTGTCTGGCCTGAAGTATCATTGGTGGAAGCCAGATCCAGACGGAATGATGCCAAATTGAAAATCAGGGAAGGCGTAAATCCCATTCAGGAAAAAAGGAAGAAATCAGCGCAGCAGCATGAACAGGTCTGGAAAAAAGAAAATTCCGAAGAGCGTAGTGGCCCTGAATTACAACAAGTAGATCAAAAACCAGTGCAGAAACAAACATCTCAATCGACAGGAAAACCGACCCGGGATGCAGTCAATTTGCTTAAATCTAATATTTATCCTGAACTTGGAGAAAAGCCTGTTTCGGAGATCAACAAACAGGATATGACGGCAATACTAAAGAATGTTTACGGTAGCAGGAAAGAAGTAATTCAGATTATCTGGGATATTTATCCTAATTACCCTGTCGTACAACTTTCGGTTCTGTTTATTTTGTTATTTGTGACAATTGATTTCTTGCCTGCACTGGTTACAACGAGCCTGTATTTCATCTTTACAGTTTGTGTTACAGTTGGCAGAGACTTATGGATTGAGAACAAACAGCAATATTAAACGGTTTATATTTCTCCTTCAAATCCTCCGGAAAACACGCAAATCAATGTTATTGAATTGAATTTCCGTAACCACTCGCTCAGCAGAAATCAGTCTGGTAGCAGCCTTCTTCGAAACGGTTGAAATACTGTTCTACAAGAGGGTGCAGGACAGGTTGGGGAGAAGGTTCTTCTTCAAGGTTTTGTTCTGCCACATAAGTTGTGGTGTTCGACTGATCGACCAGCACGTGATACCAGGGTTTGTCACGTGGAGGTTTGCTTTTTGCCATTTCACTGTACCATTCTTCTGATCCCTGAAAGTCGGCATCAACATCGACGATTACTCCCCTGTAATCAAAACGGAGATGGTGGATGATTTGTCCAATACTGAATTTGCAGATGGTGTCCATTTGATTTGTCTTAAAGAAATATCTTCAAATTTAAAATATTAAAATGGTGGCTTTCTGAAAATTATTATTTACAGGAAATTGAATTCAGAAACGTCTTTGCTTCAGTCCAGCTGAATCAACTGCACCATCGCCTCATAAGGCTGTGCTCCCACGAGTCCCCGGTTTCCAGAAACGAATGTAGGGACTCCGGTGACACCAAGCTCGTGAGCACGTTTCCAATCGGTGTCCACCGCATCCCGGAAACTACGTTGCCTGATCACCTCCTCAGCGGTTTCAAGCGGAAGCCCGACAGCTTCAGTAACATCCAGTAACACCTCTAGTTCGGCGAGATTGCGGCCCTCTGCGAAATATGCTTCAAAGAGTTTCAGGTTCAGTGCCTCTCCCTCTGGAAAAGATTCCCCCCACTTCGCGAGTTCCTGTGCGATTCGGCTGTTGAAAGTGTGGGAGCGGTTTCCGTAAGCTAAGTTTTCCTCTGTCATCAAATCAGACATGCGCTGCTTCATAGACGGTATATCGTAACCCCGTCCCCGGAACAGTTCTTCCAGCAAAATCCCAGAATCTGGAATATCCGGATGAAGCGGAAAGTGCGTCCAGCGCACTGTCAGTCCGTATTTCTTTTTTAATCGTTCGACACGCCCGGTGACGAGGTAGCACCACGGTCAGACGAAATCACTGAATATTTCCAGAACTTGAGTGGTTTCCATTGACATTGTGATTTTGTTGGCGGTCACCTCAATAGTTAAACCAGCCGTTGAGATCGTAGGAAATTCCAGAGCCAGAAAAGCCCTCCACAGCCAAAACAAATCCGGTCAGAATGATGCCCAGTGCAGAACCAATCACATTGTGCGTGGCTGGTTTGCCCATCACCTTCGTGGGTTTGTGTACCAGTTCATGAAAGTTGATGGATTCGTCAACCTGTTGCAGCAAAACTTTGGCGTGGCTGATTTGTTTGTACTCCATAGTATTGGCATCATTATCGGCATCCATTAGTTCCTTTTCCAGAAAAAACAATTCCTTCTGTACCTGATCACGTTGGTCAGAACTAAGAGTTTGCAGTTTGGTTGCCTTGGAGATGGCAATGATGCAAATCGATGAAATAGCAACTACAGTGATAATCAACAGCCAAATCGTGGAGACATGATGACGCATTTGATTCCAGGCAATCAAATTGAGAAACAACACACACAAAATTGCATAACTGAGCAGAATGGAAGTGTATGCCTGAATGCGCAGATAAAAGACTTCACCAAAGGAGCGCAGAGTTTTGCGGCAGATCATCCAGGCAAAAACATTCACCGGTTGCTTAATGTCAATGTACACATATTTATCATTTTCCTCGCTCCGGTCAAATTTCTGCGTTTTGTCAATGGTGCTGTCTCTGTCCTTTTCCTCCGGATGCGGTCTATGAAACAAAAACTCACTCAAACGGAGTCCCGGATACTGAATCAACTGACCCAGTTTTTTTAAGGTGGCTGCTCTTCTTTTGAAATCGTGGGTACAGACAAACCCAAACAAAAGATTTCCTAAACTTCCGAGAAAAAATCCTATCAGACAACCGATAAAGATGATCACTTCCAAAGTGGTATCACCAAAAGCGTTCAAACCATAACTCAGGCGAATCAGAAATGTACTCAACATAATCGTAAGAGCCGCCGACATAATGCATAAAAAGTAAATCGGTGGGAATTTAAGCTGATACACCGAACTCAGAATTTGATGCAAAACAAAACCGGCAGAAACTTCATCCTTTCCGTTGGAGGCAGTTTCCGCAGTGAACAACTCATCTGTCGGATGCTTCCGGAACCGACCGCTGGTTTCTTCGTTCATTTTGAAGGAAATCCCCTGCAGGGTGACATCGTTTTCATCCATCGCACAGACTAGTTCATCTTCAATTAAACCGGGATGATTTCCGGGATTTGTCCAAGCGTTTCCCACTAAGCGGCGGTTGGTTTGATCCTCAGTCCAGTGAGGAGCGGGGCGACTGAGTTGAGCGTAATCTTCCGGACGGTAATAGCCGTATTTAACCGAAACGATCAATCCACGTAAGGAGAAGAAAAGATAGGCCATGATAATCTGAAACAGATCAACATTTTGCACAAGACTCTCAGGAGCAAAAATTCTCAGTAACAGGGTTGTCACGACTAACCAGAAAATCGGATAGAATAAGATCCACATAAAGATATGATTGCCGCGTGAATTGTGCTTAAGAGAACACACAAACAGGCAACGGTGGTTCATTACATGCCATGCTCTGGAGAACGAACGCTCGACCAGCAGAACGGCAATTGGAGAAATCAGTACTGGAGGTAAATTCTCGTAAAGCAAGGTGGTCCAGAATTGTTTCCAGGAGAATTCGACAGGAGTGTGGAGTGTGTGTAATTTATCTTCAGGAATCGAACTTCGTAGTTTGGCCGCATCAAGGCTATTGGAAAACTGAGACAACAATTGCCCATCTTCCTCTTTAGAAGGACGCCTTTTATGTAGCCTTGATTTATTTTTATGATGCTTCACCTCCGGAAACGAAGGTTTTGAAACTGCCTCATCCATATTTTCTCTTTTTAAACTGGTTTCAAATGGGATAAATTAATTACTAAACTGCGCCTTGTCCTGGCTCTGTTACTCAGAATGAAAATAAAACGAATAGCATATATTTATTTTCACTTTTTATCTAAGCTTATTTGTGTAGTGTTGATTCACAGAAAAGTCTTACATTTGTCATCACGGACTTGATCCGAGATCCAGCACACTCATAAAGTTTAGATAATGGATTTGCATAAATACCACTGGATTCTTAGTCTACGCTCCGCTGTCAGGAATGACAATGAACCGTCGGAGGATTAAGGGGACACGGAACTTAATTCAAAAAAAAGTACACACTTAATGTCCCCTGCAATTCTCCAAATCAGCAATAGCGTTCGATTCCCACAATCTGCTCATCCGAGTAGCGGTCTCCATGCGCAAATCCGACTGGTAAAATCCGTTCAATTTCTGTCCGGTCTTCATCGGTAAGTTTAATCTCATCCGCACCAGCCCACTCTTTCAGATGTGCCGCGCTTCGTGTTCCTGGAATCGGTATCAGATGCTCTTCCTGGTCTAGAATCCAAGCCAGTGCGGCTTCTGTTGTGCTCCATCCACGGGATCGGGCAAAGTTCCGGAAATCGGAAATCATTTTGCAGTTGGCTGAGAAATTTGGTTCCAGAAAACGAGGCATGTTTTTGCGGAAATCTGTATCAGGGAAACCGGTAGGGTCCGGGAAAGTATCCGTTAGCATTGCCCTTGCCAGAGGTGAGAAAGGTACAAAAGCGACACCCAGTTCAGCGCAGGCCTGCAGTATTCCAAGTTCCGGATAACGGGTCCAGAGCGAATATTCATTCTGCACGGCCGTTACCGGATGTACCGCATGCGCTCTGCGCAGCGACGAAGGGGCTATTTCCGAAAATCCGAAACCCCCGATTTTACCCTCGTTTTTGAATTTTGTCAGCGTTTCCGCAACGTCTTCAATCTCAATCGACCAGTCCCGGCGGTGTATATAGTAGAGTTCCACATGCTCAACCCTGAGACGTTTCAGCGAACCTTCGAGTGCTTTGCGCAAAGCCGCTTCGGAATTATCATTCTCCCCCCGCTTTCCTCCGACAACGATTCCGCCTTTGGTTGCAATACTGAAGTGGTGTCCTCGTTCCTGCTGGTATTCTCCGATTAATTCTTCCGAGTAGCCCTTTCCATATAATTCGGCTGTGTCCAGAAAAGTTATGCCCTGGTCGCGTGCAGCGTCGAGACATTCGAAGCTTTCTGCTTTATCTGTGGTTCCAAAAAATCCTGCAAAGCTCATGCAGCCGAGGCCAATGGCCGAAACGTCAGGTCCGTCATGGCCCAGTTTTCGTGTTTTCATTATTTATCCTTCTAATTTTCCTGATCAAAAAGGCTGTTAATTATTTCCGATACCTATCTTTCCACTCTCCGTATGTCATACCATAGACAATTTCTTTGGCAGAATCAACAGTGATCTCTTCTCCGCGCTCCACCGCCTCGGCCAAATACCATTTGGCCAGACAGTTGCGGCAGAAGCCCGAAAGGTTCATCAGATCAAGGTTCTGCACATCCTTGCGTGAATCAAGATGGCTTAGCAGCCTGCGGAATACCGCAGCTTCGATTTCTGTACGTGTATCTGTTTTCATTATTCTTTTCCTTTCTTTGGTAGTGAGTTGTTCATTTTGTAAATGCGGCAACCCTCAGCTCATATGACCGGTTTTTGAATTACGGGGACACGATACTTAATTCAAAAACAGGATTAATCTTCATGTCCCCGTAATTCTTTAGGTATCCGAATTTCGTCGCCGTCTTCGCTGTTGCAGGTTTTTAGGTTGTGCTGATCAAGGTCTTCATTCTCACCCTAAAGACTGTCGATATTCACTCCGTCGATAGCGGAGATGGCAACAGTCTTGAGTTTGGGCTCCGAGTCGGGCATGAAATTTTTGTAAAGAGGAAATTGGTAATCTGTCGAGACTACTATAATGTGGAGTTTGTAAACAATCAAGATTTGCGGGACAGGGGGGATAAAATGTGTTCTGCTAAACGACATTTGTTTGAAGCAGAACTATCTGCCTTCTCGATAGTTGTAGTTGGTATTGAAACGGGAAAGCAGGTAGTCACTGTAAACCAGTTGTTCACCATCGCCCGTGACAGGCACAGCTTCAGCCTCCATACACGGATCAAAGAAGTAGGCAAGTGAGTAGCGATGATGGCCCGAGCGGTTTTTGACGCGGTGCGGAGAGGAACGCCAACGCCCTCCTGAAAGGTGAGCGAGCCAGTCCGCCGCATTCACAATTATCTGATCCGGAGTCGCGGTTACCTCCACCCACGAGCCGTCCTGCACCTTCACTTCCAGCCCGCTAACCCGATCTTGCACAAGCAGCGTGAGAAACCCATGATCCGTGTGTGGTGCAGACCCAAAGGAATTCTGTGGTTCTTCCGGAACTTCGGGCCAGTAATGGAGCAGACGCAAAAACTCAGTAGGTTGCCGAAACCACGCTTCGTACAATCCGATCTCGATTCCGAGTGCTTTAAGACACAACTTTGCCAACTTGCGGGCCGTGCAATTCACGTCCTGCCAATACGCGGTCATCTTGTCCTGAAATCCCGGAACTTCTTGTGGCCACTGGTTCGGCCCCTGAAGCGGTTTACCTAAACGCGGATCGTTTTCGAGCACCTCGTGCATCAGCATGAACGATTCAGAGGTGTTGGGTCTCTGGACCTTTGCGACTGAGGAGGTACGTGAGGTGCTGGAATTTGGAGCGATGTAGCCTCGATGGGCCGAGTTGATCACGTAACTAGCTTTCACAGTTTCCGGAAGTTTATGAAACGCACGGGATGCAGCAAAGGCGTTTTCCCGGATTTCCGGATCGCAGTACGCATTGTTGCAGATGCAAAATCCAACCTCGCTAAAAGCGGAATCCAATGCGGCTACGATTTCTTTTTCAGAGCTGGCGAGGTCAATTGTGGGGAATGCTGGATGTTTCACAGTAACAGGCATTTCAGCGGGTCTCAATTCCCGTTAAACTCTTCAATCAACTCATCAATTTTTGGGGCGAGCGAAAAAATGCTGTTCCAGTAAGAATCGTGATCGTACCATTGTGAATTCAATTCATCCAGTTCACGTCCTTGTTGCTCTATCCAGGTGAAATATTTGAGATTGTGGATTCTTTTCTTTTTATAATGTGTCAATTCCAGCACATTATCAATCCCGGAATCTATCATCAACTGCATATCTTTGTGTGCATCAATGCCGGTGTATGCGCCCCGTTCTGCTGTCAGTTCTTCTATACGCGAACCGTAAAGTTCCATTGAATCTGTCAAAATTGTAATCACGTAATCTTCTTCGGTCAACTCATAATATTTTGCAAATTTGACAGCCGCAACGACGTTTCCAATTCCGGAAATACCCAACAGGTCCAACTGCTTTGCAAATTCCGGGTCTACACCGTAGTGCGAAAGTGTTTCCCGCCCGGTGGTCTCATTGAAAAGACGCAGCAGACGAACCGCAGCCTCATCATCAACTCCAATCACCATATCCGTGTTTTTGCAGTCTTGAATCCACGGTACATGTTTGTCGCCAATACCTTCGATACGGTGATCTCCAAAACCGTTGTTCAACAGAGTGGGACACTGCAGGGCCTCCGCAACAGCCAATTTTGAACCTGGAAATTTTTCTTTCAGATAATATCCAAAGGCCATTGAACCTGCAGATCCGGAAGAGGAGATGGCACCGGCAAATCTACTGTTTACACCCATTTCTTGTTTTAAAGCTTCTTCAGCAGCTTTGCCTGTTACCAAATAATGCCAAAGCGGATTTCCAAATTCTTCGAACTGATTGAAGATCTGGATATCTTTCCGTGTGTTTTTCAGTTCCCAGCATTTGTCAAATATTTCCTTCACATTGCTTTCACTACCCGGAGTTGCAATCACTTCTCCGGCCACTTTCTCCAACCATTCAAAACGTTCGCGCGACATATTTTCCGGTAAAATCGCAATTGAATCACAGCCCAGTAGCGAAGACACATAAGCCCCGCCTCTGCAGTAGTTTCCGGTGGATGGCCAGACTGCCTTAGTTTCTCCCGGACAAAATTGTCCGGTGGTTAACGCCGGAGCCAGGCAGCCGTATGTAGCCCCCACTTTATGCGCACCGGTTGGAAACCACTTGCCGACCAGTGCTATTATTTTTGCTTTGACACCGGAAAGTTCCGGAGGAATAACGATGTAATTCACACCGCCGAAACCACCACCCTCTGAGACAGGTTCATTTTTCCAGGAGATCCGAAACAAATTGGCAGGATGTGTTTCCCACAAACCAACGTTTTTCAGTTCATCTTTGATTTCTTCCGGAATCGTTTCCGGGTTCTGCATCTGTCCAAAGGTGGGAAGTTTGATTTTGCGTTCTCGGCAGTGTTTTGCGTTTTGCTGAATTTTTGCTTTGTTTTTTGATAAATCAATCATATTTATTTAGATTAGAAATTTAGTATTTTCAGTTTTATGAAATTTCATCAAGCGAGTTGATGGCCCTTTCGGGCAGGATAATATTTTTTGCTGCAGAATTAGTGTCTTTCAGTCCGTTTCCGGTCAGTAGAACAACACAAGTTTCACCTGAATCCAAAGATGATTTCTGTTTCAAAAACCCTGCGTAAGCAGCCGCCGCCGCCGGTTCAGAAAAAAGTCCGCAGGCGGAAGAAAGCTCTTTTTGTGCAGACAAAATTTCATCATCCGAAACAGTAATACATTTGCCGTCGTAGGCTTTTAGATTCTTCACAGCAAGATGTCCATTGCTCGGAACATCGACTGAAATTGAATCCGCAATGGTTTTTGCCGGATGTCCGTCAAAAACTCCGGTTTCCAACGCACAGTAAATCGCAGCGCTTCCGGAAGCCTGTACTGCATGAACGGTGGGAATTTTGGCAATCCTGCCAAGCTGCAGCAGATCCCGGAATCCTTTGTAAATACCCGACAAAATTACTCCGTCTCCAACTCCGACAAAAACATGATCCGGCGCTTTTCGATCCGAAACGTCCGGTGCGAGTTGATTAAATATTTCTAGTGAGACAGTTTTCTTCCCCTCAACAGTCATTGGATTGTAAGCCGTGTTGCGGTTCATTCCACCACGGGTTCGGGAATATTCCAATGAAAGTCCAAATGCCTGATCGTAGTTTTTTTCCGCTAAAACCACATCTGCCCCATATTGCAGGGCCTGGATCATCTTTGCTGGAGGTGCAGTTTTTGGTAAAAATAATTTGATTTTCAATCCTGCTGCCGCACCTACTCCTGCCATGGAAGAGCCCGCGTTTCCGGTAGAAGCGACAACAACTTCACGGATCCCGTGTTTTCGGGCAAAAGCTGCCACCAAAAAAGAAGCCCTGTCCTTTAATGAACCAGTGGGATTTACTCCATCATCCTTCAAATACAAGTGTGGAAAAGCATATTTTTCTACAAGATTTTGCGGA
>CABXOR010000001.1 GCA_902513935.1 uncultured SAR324 cluster bacterium | reverse complement strand
GAATCCCACGGGAACGGAAGCCGACATCCGTCGCGACCCTTGATATCCGGCCAAAAACGAATACCTTGAGGATCTCGTAACTCATCTTTTTTGATTTCATATTCCTGCATATCAACTTCCTCGCCGTAATAAATAATCGGTGTTCCTCGCAAAGACAAAAGCAATAAAAGCATCATTTGTTGGAAACCATCACGCTCTCCAAAACAATCAAATCGGCTGATCATTCGCATACAATCGTGATTGCTCAAAGACCAACAAGGCCAGCCGTCCTCGATTGATTCTTCTGTGACCCGCAGCACATGCTCCAGGTACTCAGCATTCATGTTTTTGTTCAACATCGAAAAAGTATAAGCCAAATGTAATCCCCTGCCTTTTTTAACATAATCCGTTCCCAACTTCAAAGTTGACTCCAAACCCTCTGCACTTCCAATTTCTCCTATTGAAACAGCTCCACTTTCGTCAAATATTTTTCGCAAATAGTGGATGAATTCCAAATTTTCGGGACGATCTTTTGAGTATTTTGTGATGTATTGACTGAGCGGATTTGCTTCTTGTCCATCCTCCATGAGTTCAGAGTTTCCCGGTCGTTTTGGATTGTCACGCAACTGCCGGTCATAAGCATAATAATTTGCTGTGTCCAAACGAAATCCATCTGCTCCACGCTTCATCCAAAAGCGAACCACATCTGCCAAAGCTTCTCGAACTTCCGGATTATACCAATTCAAATCCGGCTGTTCTGGAAGAAAATTGTGTAAGTAATACTGTCCTCGTTGCGGCTCAAAAGTCCATGCTGCTCCGCCAAAAACCGCCAACCAATTATTAGGAGGCGATCCGTCAGGTTTTGGGTCAGCCCAGACATACCAATCTACTTTGGAATTGGTGCTGTTTTTCCGAGATTCTTGAAACCACTTGTGCTGATCTGAAGAATGGTTCAAAACTAAATCCAAAACAATTTTGATTCCACGTCGATGAGATTCTTCTACCAATTGATCGAAATCTTCGAGTGTTCCGTAATCTAAATCTATGTTGCAATAATCACTTACATCATAACCAAAATCTGCTTGCGGTGATGAAAAAAATGGAGAAAACCAAATTGCATCAATTCCTAAACCTCCGCCTTTGCCGTCATTGAGGTGATCGAGTTTTTCAATAACTCCTGCTAAATCACCGATTCCATCATTGTTAGAGTCTTTGAAACTGCGAGGATAAATTTGATAGAAAACGGCTGATTCCCACCAGTTTTCAGAAAGTGGACTGGATTTGAGATTTAATGATTTTTGCATAATTTATTGTATTTTTTATTTTTTGAAGAGTAAAAACGTCTCATTATTTCACAGAGCCAGTAACCAATCCTCGCACAAAATAACGTTGCAAGGCGAAAAAGACCAGCAAAGGAACCACAATCGAAATGAAGGCACTGCTCGTTAAAATTTCCCAGTTGTCGCCGCGCGAACCAAGCAGTTCACGCAGCTTTGAGGTCAGTACGATTTGGTTATCTTGTTTGCCGAGGAAAACGAGTGCCACTAACAAGTCATTCCAAACCCACAAAAATTGAAAAATACAAAATGAAGCCAATGCCGGAATCGATAACGGCAAAACGAGACGTGTAAAAATTTGGAAATGCGATGCACCGTCAATGCGGGCGGATTCGATTATGTCACGCGGAAGACTGCCCATGTAATTTCGGAGCAAATAAATGGCGAGTGGAAGCCCAAAACCGGTATGAGCCAGCCAAATTCCTAAATACGATTTTGCTTCTGTGCCGAAAAATGTACCGATCTTGTTGTACATTGTCAACAACGGAATTAGCGACATTTGCAAAGGTACCACCAACAAACCCACCACACAAACAAAAAGGAATTGTCGTCCGGGAAATTCCATCCATGCAAAAGCATAAGCCGCAAATGCCGCAATCATTATCGGAATAATTGTTGCGGGAATGGTGACGGTGAAGGTGTTGACAAAGGATTGTCCAACATTTTCGGAAGCCAAAACTTCACGGTAATTGTCCAACGAAAACGAGGGCGGAACATTAGCGACATAGAAAATCCGTTTACCACGTTTGTGAGTGAAAGGTTTTTGAGAAATCCATTCGTACTTTCCGTCTGCTTGTAAAGTAAAGTGAGAATTGTCTTTGAAAATCATCGTTTCTCCAGATTTGTAGGCGGAAAGGTTCCGGAAGTTGGTATTGAAAGAGAGAATTGTTTTTTCACCGGGTTCCAGAATTGTTCCCGAAATGACATAATTTCCGGATTTTTCTATTTGATCTTCTGCTTTTCCAGTTCTGCCCCAGGCGTTTTGTTCTGAGGTCGAAAGTGCAGTCCACCATCCGGAGTAGGTGAGTTGATCTTTGTCTCTAAATGAACTGACGAGCAAGCCGATGGATGGCATAATCCACAGCAAAACCAGCACCAGCAAAGCCAGATGGTTGAACAATCGTCCCAGGCTAAGATGTTGTGGTTTCCGGAATGTCATCTTGCCTCCTCTTCTTTCCGGAAGTTACGGATATTCCAAAACATAATCGGAATCACAGCCATCATAATCATTAAGGCCACAATGCTTCCGCGTCCGGAATCTCCGCCGCCGCGAAACATCCAGTCAAACATCAAATTTGCTAAAACATCGGTGTTCCATTGACCGTTGGTCATTGCCAAAACAATGTCGAAAACTTTGAGAACAATGATTGTAATGGTTGTCCAAACCACCACAATTGTTCCCATAATTTGCGGAATCATGATCTTGAAAAATATCTGAATTCCTGAAGCTCCGTCGATACGTGCAGCTTCCAAAGTTGCTTCCGGAATTCCGCGTAACGCCGCACTGAAAATGACCATTGCAAATCCGGTTTGAATCCAAACCAAAATCACCATCAGGAAATAATTATTCCAAAACGGCAGCGTTATCCAGGCCTGTGGTTCAAAACCAAACATCATCACAAAAGCATTCAAACTGCCGATTTGATCGGTATCCGGTCCACGATAATCATAAACGAATTTCCAAATTACACTTGCACCGACAAATGAAATCGCCATCGGCATAAAAATCAAGGATTTGGCAATCGTTCCCCACCAAAGTTTGTCTGCCAAAACGGCAACCGCCAAACCAAAAGCGACGCTTAATGTCGGCACAACAATCAGCCACATAAAATTGTTGCCGATGGCCTGCAATAATTCCGGATTTTTCGTCGCCCAAATGTAATTTTTCAGGCCGACAAATTCAAATCCGCCGAAATTGTAAAAGCTCAATCGAAGCGTTTCTAAAACAGGATAAACGAGGTAAATGGAGAGTATCAAAAGGGCAGGAGCCAAAAACAACCAAGGTCGAATGGCCGTTCGCTGGCGACTGTTGCGAACTGCGTTTTCTCCGGAATCAGCAAAAACTTGGTCGAGCAAAAAATTACTTCCTACGTAATAAAGCGTACACGCACCAACGCCTAAAAATACAGCGAGGAGTGCGTTTAGAAGCTGTTCAAGCATCCCGAAAAATCGGTTGAGATCGGTGATTGAGATTAGGCCGCATTGAAATGTGAATGCGACCCGTTGTGTTGGAAATTTTACTTAATCGAATCCCATGTGGACTGCACATTGTCTGCAACTTTCTTTGCAGATGCACCGCTCACATAATAAACCATTTGGCTCCAAAATGCACCGGCACCAATTGCTCCCGGCATCAGGTCGGAACCGTCAAAACGGAAGGTAGTTGCATTTTGCAAAATTTCACCTTGCTTACGCAACGTGCCACTGGAATATTTGCTCAGATCCACGCCCTTGTGCGGAGTCAAGAATCCGGCACGAGCCATCCAAATTTCATGGGATTTAGGATGTTGCAGATACTTGATGAATTCGCGGGTGGCTTTGCTGTCTTTAGCCATTGCCAACAATGTTCCGCCTCCTAAAACTGGATTCCCCAATTTTTTTGTGGAGTAAGACGGGAAGTAGAAGAAATCAGCATCTTCGCCAACCTTCACTCTTTTTGGAAAGAAAGCCGGAATGAAACTGGCTTGACGATGCATGTAGCAACGCGGTGGCACAGTGAACAATCCTTTGGGGCTGTCACGGAAATCGGTCGAACCGACTGCCGCCATTCCGCCGTCAACATACTTGCTGTTTTTGGCAAATTTACCAAAAGTTTCAATCGCCGCAACCACACGCGGATCGTTGAATTTCACGTCGTTTGTCACCCATCCGTCATAAACTGATGGCGGTTGTGTGCGCAACATCAGGTCTTCGACCCAGTCCGTTGCCGGCCATCCGGTTGCGTCTCCGGAACCAAGTCCGATACACCATGGAGTTCCGCCGTCTTTAACAATTTGATCGCTCAATGCAATCAATTCTTCCATTGTATTCGGAACAGAATATCCTCCGGCTTCAAAGTTTTCCGGAGAATACCAAACCAAGGATTTGACGTTCACATTAAAGAAAAAGCCGTAAAACTCTTTCTTTCCGCTTTTGCTGGGATAAGTTCCCAAATCAACCCAGGACTGTCCAGCGGCATAATTGCTTTTGACCCAATTTGCGGTACCACTTCCCAAAGGAACCAAACCGCCGATGGCTGCCATATTTGCCGCAAGTCCTGGCTGAGGAAATGCCGCCAAGTTTGGTGGACTACCCGCCTTGATGTCAATGACGATTTGCTGTTCAAAACTGTCAGAACCTGCATATTCGACCTTGGCCCCTGTGACCTTTTCGAAATATGCAATGACTGCTTCAAAACTTTCTTCGTCTGCCGTCAACCACGGCCCTGAAATGGTGACCGTTTGCCCACTCAGGCTTGGTCCTTTGTACTCACCTGCCATTGCAGGCACACTAATCAGTGCGGTGGCAAATACTGCCAGCAACGCACCTTTCATGGCATTCATGAAATATTTCATAATCTAACTCCTTTTCTTTAGATTAACAATTCCGGCATGGCAACCAACCAAACCGTTTTTAATCGTTTTAATTTTTTCCCCAAAACGTTTTGGAAAAAGTTTAAAACTACACATGCCGTAAAAGAGTATGGTTATATTATTTAAAAGTCAACAAAATACTACGGGAATCCCCCTGTTTACATTACGGAGAGCGACTGTGCATCTCCGGAGAAACTAAATGTGGAGGGACTGGTTTCCGATCCAGATCGTGTTGCCTATTTCCGAGATTATTTACACGCCGCTTCGCTTGCAATTGAAGACAGAGTGAATTTGAAAGGCTATTTTGCCTGGTCGCTTTTAGATAATTTTGAATGGGCTGAAGGTTATACACAGCGTTTCGGAATCAATTATGTTGACTTTGCAACACAAAAACGTATTCCCAAAGATTCGTTTTATGTTTGAAAAATATATTTCATAACAATCATATTTAGATCCTTCCATACACAACAAACTTTAATTTTCTTGACAGTACCCCAAACTTGTGAAATTCTACACATAGATAAACGAAGGATATTAAAATCACATTTATTTACACTTATTATATCGGTAAGACAGGAATAATGTATGGCAGAAGTAAAAATGCAGTCAATCTATAAACAGTTTGGCAATACTGAAGTGATTCATGGAGTTGATTTGGAGGTTGATGATAATGAGTTTGTTGTTTTAGTCGGACCTTCCGGCTGCGGCAAATCAACCCTTTTGCGTTTGATTGCAGGCTTAGAAGACGTGACGAGTGGAGAGATTGAAATTGATGGTGTTAGAGTCGACTATCTACCACCAGCCAAACGCGGAATAGCAATGGTTTTTCAGTCATATGCACTTTACCCTCACATGAATGTTTACCAGAACATGTCATTTGGTTTGAGACTGGCAAAGACAGACAAACAAATTGTTGATCAAAAAGTCCGGGATGCAGCAGAAGTTTTACAAATTACCGAATTGTTGGAACGAAAACCAAAAGAACTTTCCGGGGGACAAAGGCAAAGAGTTGCTATCGGCAGGGCAATTGTCAGGGATCCAAAAGTTTTTCTTTTCGACGAACCACTCTCTAATCTCGATGCAAAACTTAGAGTGCAGATGCGAATTGAGTTGACAAAGTTGCACCGGGAACTCAATGCAACTATGGTATACGTCACACATGACCAGGTTGAAGCCATGACTATGGCAGACAAAATTGTTGTACTTAGAGAGGGTTATGTTGAACAGGTTGGTGCTCCATTAGACTTGTATCATAACCCTGCAAACATGTTTGTTGCAGGGTTTATCGGTTCTCCGGCAATGAATTTTATGGATGGAAAGATTTCAGGAATATCTGATCAGGCAGTTGAATTTGAATTACAAAGTAAGCAAAAAATTCAAGTCCCCTGTCAGCCGGGAGAACAGGCTGCTGCAGGGAGTTCAATCAAAGCAGGTGTTCGACCAGAACACCTTGTATTAGCCGGAGACAGTGATGCAATTTTACAGGGAGAAGTTTTTGCGGTGGAGCGTCTTGGCGGGGAAACATATCTTTATGTACAAACTGAACAAAATAAAGAACTTACCGTTCATGCGACGGGCGACAAGATAGTCAGCGTAGGTGATTCTGTATCAATAGGATTTGCTCCAGAGTCCTGCCATCTTTTTGACGGACAGGGCCAGGTTTTTGAAAAGTTAGCGGCCTGAATTTTCCTGTTACAACGGTATAAACTCGGCTTCGGCTGCGATTGCCAATTGAGACTGGTGATCCAGCACACGCAGTTTTGCAGAATCGTTATCACTTAGGTCGCCGGTTAGATTAAAATGATGTAAATCGAAAACCGGCCGTTTTGCCCTGAAGCGGAATTTTTTTAACTCCCGTCCGGATTTCCTGGCTGCAAATAACGAAAGCCACGTTGCCAGCAATGGACCATGAACAACAAGTCCGGGATATGCTTCAACCTCTGTAGCATATGGCCTGTCATAATGGATGCGATGACCGTTGAAAGTAAGCGCTGAGTAGCGGAACAGTTGTAATGGATTCGTGCTCATCTCTTCCATCCACTCCCCAGACTCTTCCGGATCATTAAGTTCTCGAATCTTCGGGTTTGAATCTGTAAAAACAATATTCCGGTTTTCTGTGGCACAGAGAGTTTCCCCAACATGGAACTCTCGAAGGATATTAATAAAGACCAACTCACCACTGCTGCCGTTTTTTCGAGTGATATCTGTGATGTTCCAAGTTGTTTTCACTTCATCTCCAACTCGCAGCGCCCTATGAAATTCGTATTCAGCTCCGGCAAACATCCGGCGTTTTAACGGAATGGGCGGCATGAATGAACCTCGCTTCGGATGTCCGTCTTCTCCAAGCTGATTTGGCGGAACAGAAGGTTCACCTAAGGTCAGCAAAAACAACGAAAAGACAGCTTCTCCGGAAGATGGAGGATTGCCGTTTTGAGTTAATGTGTGGTGGAGACGTTTGGCGTTTACCTCGGAAATCTGTTCATGGAAAACCTCCGATTTGCCTAACCATTTGTTGTATTCGGAATTCATTTACCTTTCTCAAAATTGTTAATTTTCAGAAAATTCTGCACGAATTGCCACACCGTGCTGATTTAGACTGGGGACTTCTTTGAGTGAATCTTGCGGTGCATCGTTAAAAATAGCCGGAGGTGCCGGAACATTAATTTTTCCTTCCGGATTGGAAATGACGGCGCGCCTCAGAATCGGATGACTGGAAAGCTCCTGCACATCGTTGAGAGTACTGTAAGCAATCTCCGATTTTTTTAATTTGGCAGAAGCCTCAGTATGAGACAATTTTCCAAGAGCAGTTTCAACACAACCGTCTACTACGGAACGGTTTGCTAAGCGAGAAGAATTGTCCGGATACTGTTCCGCAAAATCTGCATCAACAAGAATTTCTACACAAAAACGTTGCCATTCCCTTTCGTTTTGAATGGACAGCAAAATCGTTTTTCCGTCTGCAGTTTTGAAGGCTCCATAAGGACAAATCGAGGGGTGGGAAAGCCCGACTCTTTCCGGAGCTTTTCCGCCATAGTCTTGCCACAATAACGGTACTGCCATCCAGTCAGCTAGAGAATCGAAGAGCGAAACCTCGATGTGCTGGCCGTATTCGTTTATGCCTCTCGCAATCAGTGCTTCCAGAATTGCTGACCAGGCATACATTCCTGTTGCAATATCAGCCACTGAAATGCCGACACGCCCCGGTGCATCTGCCGATCCTGTGATTGAAGCAAGCCCAGTTTCCGCCTGAATCAGCAAATCATAGGCCTTCATTTTAGCCCAATCTCCCTTACTCCCGTAACCGCTGATGGAGCAGGTGATTAGTTTTTTGTTTGTCTCACGCAACTTATTAAAATCAAGTCCCAGTCTTTTCAAAGAACCCGGCTTAAAGTTTTCAATCAATACATCTGCTTTTTGAAGAATGGAACACAAAAGTTGAATTTCTTCAGGACGTTTCAAATCCATTGAAATTGACTCTTTTCCTCGATTGAGCCAGACAAAATAGGCAGACTGTCCGTTGACAACATGGTCATAATTACGGGCAAAATCTCCTTCCAGACGTTCAATTTTAAGCACTCTCGCACCGGCATCAGCCAATCTCGAAGACACAAACGGAGCTGCAACCGCCTGCTCCAAACTGACGACCAACAATCCGTCCAGCGCTCCCATCAGTATGACCTCGGCAGACCCAGCACATGCTCGGCAATGTAGGAAAGAATGAGATTGGTAGAAATTGGCGCAATTTGATATAGTTTGGTTTCTCTGAACTTGCGCTCAACATCATATTCTTCGGCAAATCCATAACCACCGTGAGTTTGCAAACAGGCTTCTGCAGATTTCCAACTTGCATCAGAAGCAAGTAATTTCGCCATATTTGCTTCCGCTCCGGGGCGTTTCCCGTCTTCATACAAAAGTGTTGCTTTTTCAGTCATCAAGGCCGCGGCCTCAGTTGCCGCATAGGCTTGAGCGAGGGGGAACTGAATGCCCTGATTTTTGCCGATGGGACGATCAAAAACGATACGCTGGTTGGCATAAGCAGTTGCTTTTTCGATAAACCAGCGCGAATCACCAATGCACTCTGACGCAATGAGAATCCGCTCCACATTCATACCGTCAATGATGTAGCGAAAACCTTTTCCTTCTTGGCCGATCAAATTTTCTTGTGGAACTCGCAAATCGTCAAAAAATACTTCTGTTGTCGCATGGTTGATCATTGTCCTGATGGGTCGAATCGTTAAACCGTTCCCATTGGGATTGCGTATGTCCACAATAAAAACCGACAAACCATCAGTGCGTTTCTCCACTTTATCACGATGAGTGGTCCGGGCCAGCAACAACATTAAATCTGAATGTTCTGCACGTGAGGTCCAGACTTTCTGACCATTAATGATGTAAAAATCTCCATCTTTGCGAGCCGTTGTTTTCAATGCAAGTGTTTCCGTTCCGCTACTAGGTTCGGTTACTCCAAATGCCTGTAAACGCAGACTCCCATCAGCAATTCCTGGAAGGTATCTCTTTTTTTGTTCGTCAGAACCGTGCCGCAACAGTGTTCCCATGATGTAAATTTGCGCATGACATGCCGCACCGTTTCCTCCGGAATGATGTACTTCCTCTAAAATAACCGCAGCGGCTCTAAGCGATAAACCACTCCCTCCATATTCTTCCGGAATCAAACAACCAAGATATCCATGATCGGACAGGGACTTCACAAACTCTGTTGGATATACCCGCGTTCGATCTTTTTCCCTCCAATACTCGTTTGGAAACTTGAGACACAGGGCTTTAATCCCCTCCCGGATTGCTTTGATATCCTGATCTTCGTTAAACATGGAATTTTTTTGACGGTATTTCTAAGTAAAAATTTTTAAAAAAGTCCTATTGCATTATAAAAGGGTCGGCGATGGGATCGGGTGAGGTGTTTAGCCAGACTGTTTTGGGACGAGTATAATCGTAAATTGCATCCAGTCCGGACTCGCGTCCGTAACCGCTGTCTTTAAAACCACCAAACGGAGCCAAAGGTGAAACCATGCGATAAGTGTTGACCCACACAATTCCTGCACGTAATGCTTTTGTCACTCTCAATGCTCTACCAATATTTGTCGTGAATACTCCTGAAGCCAATCCGTAGCGGCTATCGTTTGCTAATTTAATGGCTTCTGCTTCGTCGCGAAAACGTAACACACTAACCACCGGTCCAAACATTTCGCGTTGAACAATTCCTAAATTCTGATTAGGACAATCGACAATAGTGGGTTCGCAATACCAACCCTTGTCTAGATAAGCTGGTTGCCCCCCGCCATGAATCAAAGTGGCTCCATTGGCGGTTGCGTCTTTGACCGTATTTTTAATATTATTGAGTTGAGCAAGTGTTGCTAAGGGGCCCATTTGACTTGTTTCGGCCAATGGATCTCCAATGCGAATTTCTTTTGCTCTCCTGGCAACTTCAGCCAGAATTTTGTCATGGATTCTTTCATGCAGTAAAAGCCGCGAACCAGCCACACAACTCTGACCACTTGCACTGAAAATACTGAGTAAGACTCCATTAGTCGCACTTTCCAAATCAGCATCTTCAAAAATAATCATCGGCGATTTTCCGCCCAACTCCAAAGAAACCTGAGCCAAATTATCCGCAGAGTTCCGGACAACATTTCTCGCAGTTTCCGGCCCGCCGGTAAAGCTGACACGGGCAACAAGAGGATGAGAGGTCAAGGCTTTGGCGCAGGGTTCTCCATATCCAGTGACGATATTCATCACTCCCGGAGGGAAACCGGCTTCTTCAAAAACTTTGGCAAATTCTAGCATAGGCGCAGATGCATGTTCAGAGGCTTTCAGCACCACCGTATTTCCGGCCGCCAACGCTGGCCCGATTTTGACAGCAACTAAAAACAGTTGCGAGTTCCAAGGCACAACTGCCGCCACGACTCCAAGTGGCTCGCGAACCGTCATTGTCCACATGTTTGGCTTGTCAATGGGAAGTGTGTCGCCATGAACCTTGTCGGCAAGTCCAGCATAATATTGAAAAAAATCTGAGATATAACGCGCTTGCCACTGTGTTTCCTTTAATAATTTACCGGTATCTGTAGTCTCTGTCCGTCCCAACGATTCTGAATGTTCGGCCAGTACTTCCGCAAGGCGTCGCAATAACTTGCCTCGTTCTGTAGCCGTCATGTTGGCCCATGGCCCCTCAGTAAAAGCACGGTACGCGGCTTTAACCGCACGATCCACATCATTGGCTCCTGCCTCCGGAATGATCGCCCATGATTCTTCTGTGGCAGGATTAAAACTCTCAAAGGTTTTCTCACTTTCAGAATTGACCCATTGTCCATCAATGTACATTTGGTATTTTTTTAAATCTGTCATCTTGTTTTTCCTTTTTGGGTTACTTAATTTCCAGGTTTGTAGGCCGTGCATTCTATTTCTACTTTAATGTCGACCAAAAAGTCGCAAACCAAAGCGGAACGAGCGGGCGGACCTTCGCTGAAGTATTCTCCGTAAACTGAATTAAATCCAGGAAAATCATCACGATTCTTGAGCCAAACCATAGATTTAACAACATCGTTTAAAGTGCATCCGGCATCTTTGAGCGTCTCGCTAATCAATTCGATGCAGGCTCGCGTCTGTTCTTCAATAGTTCCATCGGTCATCGGAGCGCCGTCCTTCATTGGTACTTGACCGGTCAGGAAAATAAAATCACCTGCGCGCACTGCTTTCGATAATGTTAATTGACGACCATTGATGATCAGTGGCCCGCCAATAATTTCTTTGCCGGTTTTAATTTTGGATCTTTCTTCTTGAACTAGTTCATTCATTTCAACATCTCCTGAAAAAACGATACAAGTTGAGAGTTGACTGATTGAGGATTTTCGGCCAATCCCATGTGTCTCAATCCGGGAAGTATTACAGCACGAGCAGCCGGTATCAATGCTGCCATGCGTTGCGTCATTTCTGGAGAATTACCATGATCGTCTTCTCCTGTCATAACCAAAGTTGGGCAATTGATGGCACTGATGGAATTTGTCAGTGGTTCATCACATTCTGCTAAAAGACGATAGATTTTCGGATAAATCTCTTTGTCATTTGCCATGATCCAGCAACGTATTTTTCCCAGAATTTCAGGATTTTTTGCTGAAAAATCAGCGCTAAACCAGCGTTCCAATGCACCCTCCACAGTTGATGCAGGGCCGTGTTCTCCGGCTTGTTGAACTCGTGCTAATACCGCCTTTCTTTCTGATTTTGTGCGACCATGTGCTGTATTGAGCAGCGCTAAAGCATTTACTTTTTCAGGATGATTCAGAGTAAAGTCCTGGACTATCAAACCTCCAAGCGAAAACCCAACTAAGGCACAACTCTCTAAATTCAGTCCGTCCATCAACGCTAACAATTGCCCGGAGAATTGACTCAACTGACAAGGAATCTCCGGATTCACACTTTCGCCGTGTCCCAGCAAATCGAAACAAATCACAGAGAAATGAGGCGTAAGACTGTCCATTTGCCACTGCCACATTTGACGGTTCATTCCCAAGCCATGCACCAAAATCACAGGCGAACCGGTCCCTTCTTTGCTCCAGGAAGTACCTTGAAATGAACCGTGTTTTATATCGTTCATATCGTCATTTCGGCCTAATTAGCCAGCGTGACAGTACCGGATTTGAAATGCGGCAGCACTTCTTCGTTGAACAGCTTGATACTGCACATTGCAGTCTCATGTGGAACATCCGGAAAATGAGACCAAAGCATCAACGACTGAAGATTCAATTCTGACTGTAACTCTTTTATCTTTTCAACAATGTATTCCGGAGTTCCAAACAGCATGTTACGCGGGTGTAACCACTCATAGGTCAGAGCATCCAGTTTACCCTGAGTGTCCGGAAGTTCTTCTCCGGGGTCAAGATGATTCCCCAAGCCGCGCCAATGACAAATCCATTTGAGATATTTTAGAATGCCGTCCCCGCCCAAACGCTGAGCATCTTCCATATTTTCTGCGCAAAACATATCGCGAACCAATGAAATGCCTGCGCCTAAAGGTACTTCCCGCCCCAACTTTTCCGAGCGAGCATCTCGATATATTTCAAAACGTTTTTTCAAAGTTTTCACAGTTGGAATCCACATAATCACATTGATGTCGTTCTTTGCTGCCCACTCAATGGAGCTTGTTGAATCTACTACCTGCCAAAGTTGTGGGTGAGGCTTTTGCAACGGTTTTGGTAATATGGAAATTTTCTCGATTTCATTGGTTTCCATGTTCATGAAGGTTTCAGATTTCGGACTGTCCGGATGACTCCAAATCAGTCCTGGCTCCGAGTAAGTGAAAAATTCACCCTGATGAGAAATAAAATCCTGCGTCCAGGCTTTCTTCATGAGTTCGACGGTTTCAGCAAATAAACGGAAATTCTTTGCCTGATCTTTTAAGTCCGCATCTTTGTTCAAATTTGAGGCTTCCCTTCCATAAACACCACGACCAATCCCTACTTCAACTCGACCATTGCTCATGTGATCAAGCACAGCGATATCCTCAACGAAACGTAAAGGATTCCAGAAAGTAACAATGTTTGCTGCCTGACCAAGACGTAGGTTAGAGGTACGGGCTGCAATGTCTGCACACAACATAATTGGGTTAGGACAAACCTCAAAACCTTCGTGACCGAAGTGATGTTCTGTAAACCAAATCGAATCCCAACCGGCATCTTCAATTGTCACAGAGAGGTCTCGAACTTCGTTTAAAATTTGACCATAAGACTTAATCAATCCGGGGTTGCTGATATTAGCAAAATATCCAAAATCCATTGTCTTCTCCTTATAAGTTAGTTAGAAAAAAATTTTTTAATGTAAGGGTTTTCACCTTTAAAATTTTCATTTTTCAGATTTCATTTATTAATTCCATTCCGGAGTAAAGTCAGGAATCTACTTGCGATCCTGAGGTTTTCAGAGCATTGCGGATAGCGACGAGGCCACGGTCTCGATCACGATTCATCTCAGAGATTTCTCGGCCATCAGCTTCACGCAGACATCCATCAACCATCTTATTACGCAGTTTCTTAGTCAGTTCAGGAGCTTTCAGACGAGTCCAGGGAAGTTTCAAAGCAGGACCGAATTGATCAAGGGTGTAAGCCATGCCACCTTCTCCACCACCAAGATGGAAAGCCATACAAGGCCCCATCAATGCCCAACGCGGTCCAGGTCCATTTGTTATGGCAAAGTCGATTTGCTCAACCGTTGCTTCATCGTTGTCCACCATGTGCAAGGCTTCGCGCCAGATTGCTTCCTGCAAACGAGTTGCAATGAAACCTGGGATTTCTTTGCTCAAAACTAAAGGAGCCTTCCCTGCAACTTGATAAAACTTAACCAACCATTTTACCGCTTCCGCTGATGTTTGACTGCCTCTGACAATTTCTACCAACGGAAGCAAATAAGGAGGATTAAAAGGGTGGCCAACTACCGTTCGTTGAGGTGTGGAACAGTGGGCTTGAATTTCGCTCATGGGCAAGCCCGAAGTGCTGGAAGCGATAACAACATTTTCTGGAACAAGTTCACCAAGTTGTGCAAAAATCTTTTGCTTAAGAGCAAGATTCTCAGGCACACTTTCCTGAATGAATTCCGAACCGTTAACTGCGTCTGCAAGATCGGTGCTGCAATAAAGATTGTCTCGTGATGCTCCTTCCGCGAGTCCCAATGCTTCCAAACTGATCCAAGCAGTATTTATTAAATTATGTAATACATCTTTCTCAGATTCCTCATGCAAATAGACAGATACTATATAGCCCTGTGAGAGAAAATATGCTGCCCACCCTGCTCCAATGGGACCTGCGCCAATGCT
This sequence comes from uncultured SAR324 cluster bacterium, assembly GCA_902513935.1. The sequence continues at coordinate 67,603 of CABXOR010000001.1, read as the reverse complement.
AGTAACTTTTTGCACTGACTTTGGATCTTTACCTGAAAATTCTTGTGTCATAATGTTTTTCTTGTTAATAAAATAGACAATTCATAAACCCTTAAAATCCGGTTTACGTTTTTCCACAAATGCTTTTACCCCTTCTTTGGCATCATCTGATCCTAACATTTTTCTATAAACAGGCAAATCTGCTTTTCGCATTGTTTGAAAAGACTGTTCAATGGTATCTCCTTCGATGGCACGCAAAACTTCCTTGACCGTCTGCAAAGCAAGCGGAGCTGATTCGGCAATTTGATTGGCCCATTCTCTGGCCGTTTCCATCAGTATCTCATTGGAGACAACCTTATTCACAAAACCATATCCTTGTGCCTCGCTGGCCGTCATCCGTCGACCGAGGAGGTACATTTCCATTGCGACATTATACGGAATCCGTCTAGGAAGGCGCTGAATGGCACCTGCATCAGGGACGATCCCTAATGGTAGTTCCGGTAACCCAAATTCCACATGTTCGGCAGCGATGATTAAATCACAGGCCATTGCCATTTCAAATCCACCACCAATTGCCAAGCCGTTGAGAGCCCCAATCACGGGTTTATTCAAATCCCACATTTCGGTCAATCCTGCAAAACCTCCGGCTCCATAGTCATTTTCCCACCAATCATCTAAGGACATATCTCCCTGATTCAGTGACTTGAGATCCCAACCTGCAGAAAAAATTCTATCCCCTGCGGCTGTCAGGATTCCCACCCACAGTTCCGGATCATCCCGCAACAAAACAAAAGCATCCCCTAATTTCCGGCTGGTAGCAAGATCAATTGCATTGACTTTTGGCCTGTTCAGGAGAATTTCAAGAACTCTCCCTTTCTTAACAACGGTTACTTCTTCCATATAATATTTCCTTTCAATTAAAGAAATTTTTTAATCTTTTTTAATTACCTGTTCTATTTGCTGCTAACTGCACCTGACGTTACGGTTGCAATACGCATCAAGACATCAACCGCACACACCTTCTCCTTATAAACGAATAGCGGATTGATTTCAATTTCTTTGATACCGATTTCTGGGTTCATGACTCCCTCCACAAGGTTAAGAAGTACCGTAACGAGTTGTTCTGTGCCAATCATTTCGCCACCTCGGAAACCATCAAATAGTTTCGATATTTTCAAACTCTTAAGCGCATTTTTCAAGTCATTGCGATTCGTCGGTAGTAGAATTGTAACTGCGTCGTTAAGCAGTTCTGTCAGAATTCCACCAGCGGCCAGTGTCATGGCCATTCCGAACTGAGGATCAGTTCTAACATTAACCAACAATTCAGCAATAGGTCTCTCAAGCATCTTTTCAACAAGAAATTTCTCCGAAACCGCAGCAGGATCAAAATATTCTACATCCTTTTTCATACGGTCAACAGCGACTTTGACCTCCTCCCAACTTAAAAGATTCAAAGCTATTGCACCGGCATCGGTCTTATGTGCCAAATTTTTGCTGACCATTTTGACAACAACCGGAAAGCCTATCTTCTCTGCTACTTCCGGAACTTCCGCAAAGTCGGCAATGTCCCCCTCCGGCACGCTCAATCCGATTTCCTGCAAGTTTTTTTTCCCCTCCCATTCATCTATCAAAGTTGAAACAATTCCCGCAGTTGAAATTCCGGAAAAAGGTTTAATTCGCAATTTTTCAATACCATCCTTCCGTATTGCTTCACGGCGACCGAAATACCAAACAGAGGAGGAAATGGCTTCTAGTGCTTCGTGGATACCCTGCATAGGAGCAACACCGTTTTCGACTAACATTTCCCGCGTCGATTGATCCATATTTTCCGGAAGTGTACTGCAAATTGCAGAAGGTATCCGGACTTTCGAGCTTGCTTCAATAAAAGATTTCGCATCGCTTAAATAAAATGGTTTGCTTTCGTCAAGCTCAGGAGGCGGGTAATCCTGGACAAAAATAGCGGCATCATAAGGATCAGTTAACATAGTCTCGAAGACTGGTAGGACACGCTCCGGAATGCCCCAAATTGGAGTTGTGTAATCTAGTGGGTTTGACACAGTAGCCGTGTAGTGAAGCAAGCGAGTGAGTCGTTTCGCGGTTTTTTTTGAGGGTCGTGTAAATTCCATACCAATTTTTTCCGCATGGTCGGCGAGCAATGTTGCACCTCCACCAGAGCAAGTCAGCCCCACTAGCCTTTTTCCCTTTGGTATACCTGCGACACAAAGATATTTTAAAGTTTCGACCAGCTGCACCGGATGTGAAACACGGATTATACCCAAGCGGTCAAAGAGTGCCTGAAAAAGGTCGTCGCTACCTGATAAAGATGCCGTATGGCTGACCGTCAATTCCGAGCCAATCTCCGAAGAACCTGTTTTCAGAGCAACGATTGGAACTCCGGCTTCCAGTGCCTTGAGAACAACTTCACTAAAACGAGAAATGTCCTTTACACCTTCAATGTGCAGACCGATTGCTTTGACTTCTGGCTTAGTACAAAGAACATCAATGAAGTCTTCCAGCCTCAGCACTGATTGGTTCCCTACCGAAATCATATAGGCAAACGGCAATGATCGCTGGCTCATTGTAAGGTCGGAAGAAAGCATCCCACTCTGAGTTATGATTGCCGCACCATAACCTGGACTGGTACCACCGTGTGGGAACGGCCACAGTGCAACCTTATCAATATAATTGATGACTCCGTAGCAATTCGGACCAACTAGAGCAAGGTCTCCGGAAGCTGAGACAAGTGATTTTTCCAACTCCGTGCCTTCTGCACCGACTTCACTGAACCCCGCTGTATAGCAGACAACACCGCTCGCGCCCATTTCGGCAAGCCGTTTCAATGTGTATATTGCGGCCTCTCGTGGAATCGCAAGATAAACTGCATCGGGTGCTTCAGGCAAGTCATCGACACTGGCGAAACATTTGAACCCACCAATCTTTTCTCTTTTCGGATTCACCGGCCAAATCTGACCGGTAAAACCGATTCTCACACATTCTTTGACAACCGCTTCAGCATCGCGGCCACCTATGATTGCCAGATGGCGTGGTTTTAGTAGTTTTTCAAAATTTTGGTGTTGCGTCAGGTTCATGCTCCAAGCGGTCTGAGGATCGCACGCGAAATGATGTGACGCTGGATTTCAGAGGTTCCGTCCCAGATGCGTTCGAGGCGGGAATCTCGCCAAAGGCGCTGGATCGGCATTTCCTCCATCAGCCCCATGCCGCCATATATTTGCACCGTATGGTCTGCAGTGCGGTTCAACATTTCCGAACAGAAGAGTTTAACCATAGCCGCATCAGAATCGGACATATTGCCTTTATCTCCCTTTGCAACTGCATCCATCACAAGGAGATCTGCGGCTTTTAACTCAACCGCCATATCAGCAAGTTTGAAACCTGTTGCCTGAAATTTACCAATAGGCTGACCGAATTGTTTTCGAGTTGCGGCCCACTCAGCGGCTAAATTTAAAAGCCGTTCAGCTTTGCCGCAACAACTCGCACCGACCCAGACGCGATTCATAGACAACCATTTTCCAGATAGTTCCAGACCACGCCCTTCTTCACCTAGAATCTGACCAGAACCTAAGCGGGCATCCGAAAAACCAAGTTGGAAAGTCAGATATCCACGATAACTAACTGAACGGGTTCCCTCGGATATATCGAAGCCCTCAGTTCCAACATCGACAAGGAAAGCGGTAATCCGTTTGCGACGGCCGCGTTCGGTTTCGTCCATTCCAGTTACTGCAAAAACGATGGCGAAGTCTGGCATGACGGGACCAGAAATGAAGTGTTTTGAACCGTTAAGAATCCAGTCCTCTCCGTCAAGACGGGCGTTGGTCTTCATGGACATGATGTCGGAGCCCGCCTCCGGTTCAGTAAGGGCAAATAGTTCCCGTTTTTCTGCCCTAGCACAAGGTATCAAATACTTCTCAACCTGATCTCCTTCACAAGCCATTAGAATTTCAGCAGGGCGTGCAATCCAAGAATGAAGCGCATGGGTGGTTTTTCCGAATTCCCGTTCAATCAGTACCAAACTCTGATAGTCGAGTCCACCTCCGCCAACAGATTCCGGCAGATTTGCGGCAAACAATCCGATATCTATCGCGCGTTTCTCAATCTGCCGACCAAGTTCTAATGGTACTCGCCCCAGACGATCAACCTCCTCTTCGTGGGGGTAAATTTCTTTCTCCAAAAATCCTTGTACTGTCTCCAACAACATCCGTTGTTCGTGGCTAAGCTCGATATCCATTTCCGTCTAATATTTTATAATATGTTTAACTATTCTCTTCCCGCTCAGAACTTCCCTGTATCCTAACGTGATTAGTCATAATGGTGTAAATTGTCAGTGCGCTGATAGTGACAAGAACCAAAACAACAGCAGAAGCGGCCACAGTCGGATCAGTATTTTCACGAATGCCGTCCCACATTCTTCGTGGGAGAGTCATAATCCGAAACTTGGCAATAAACAAGGCAACGACAATTTCATCCCACGAAAGAATAAAGGCGAAAATTGCGCCGGCCCAAATTCCCGGTTTAATTGACGGCAGAACTACACGCCGCAACGTTGTACCAATCGATGCACCAAGATTACACGAAGCCTGTTCGAGTCTCAGGTCGAAATTAGCGAGCGAGGCAGAAACTGTGATCAACACTATTGGTGCTGCTAGAATCGCATGGGCAATGATCATACCCGAGTAACTGTCCAGCAGTCCTAGTTTTACCCAAATTCGATAGAAGGCCATCGCCGAAATGATCGGCGGAATGATCAAGGGCAGCAACAGAATCCCCCGGATAACTTCCGATGCCCTAGATGATATTCGCCACAGGCCAATGGCGCAGAGCGTCCCAAGTACAGTAGCAATTAGTGCTGAAAAACCAGCTATAATCGTACTCTGTCCAATGCTCGACATCCACTCCGTACTACTAAAAAGATTGATGTAGTGGCGCAGGGAAACCTCTCCTGTCGGCATAGAAAGATAACGCTTTGGTGTCAGTGAGACTGGCACGGCGATCAACGTTGGCAGGACGAGGAAAGCAAGTCCGGCCCAAGCAAAACCACGAAGAAATTTCCGACCTGAACTGTTCTCTTTTGTCATGCTCTAGCCCCGAAAACTTCACCAATGTTCATAAATCTGGACATGATGTATAAAAGGGCAAGAACCCCAGAAAGTAACAGAGTTGCTAACATTGCCGCCACTCCCCATTGTACTGTTACGAGAATCTGCACACTCACATATTCCGCAATCATGAGCACCCGTCCTCCACCCAGCAAGGCTGGAGTAACATAAAAACCCAAGCTGATAATGAAAACGAGCAGTGATGCTGCAATTACTCCCGGTTTCGTCAATGGCAGGTAAATTCTCACGAATGTTAGTAATGGGCCAGCACCAAGACTACGGGACGCATCCATAACCCGATGATCAATTCCTTGCATATTTGCGAGCAGGGGGAGAACCGCATACGGAACCATGTAGTGGACCATGCCGATTAAAACTCCAAATTCATTGCGAATCATGCTAATCGGTTCTTCCGCCAGTCCGCTGCCTACCAGTGCAGCGTTGACGAGACCGTTTCTACTAAGCAGTGTCAGCCAAGAAAAAGCTCTGACCAAGACCGAGACCCAGAAGGAAATCAGTACGAGTGTCAGCATCCAGCTTCGCTCTCGTCCAACTAGATGAACCATGGCATAGGCAATCAGATAACCAATCACCACGCTAAAGATTGTCGTGATGAGGCACACACGTATTGTAGTCCAGAGAATCTTGACCAGCGATGACTTTGTGAATAGTAGCTTGTAATTTTGTATACCTAGTTCCGGGTCAGAAACTCCAAGCCAAAGAATATTTATTACCGGCCAAGCATAGAGAACAATGATCAGCCCAAACAATGGTACCACGAGCAACCAGTAGGCGTTTGACGCATTACTGGTTTTCCAATTAAATATTATCGGGCCGATCGTCCTACTCTTGCACGTCGTTAGCCAATGGCTTCGAGAAACTTATTGACGGCATTTCCACCATTTTTCGCCCACCAAATAGGATCGTTAAGGAGAACTCGCGAAAGATTCTCTTTCGAAGTCACTGCAAAACGCTTGAGGTCGTCTGGGATCATTCCGAAGGCTTCGGGGTTAGATGGAGTCATCCCATGACATCTAAGAATTTCGATTTGACGTTCAGCTACTTGGCACGAGGCAATAAATTTCATTACATTTGCACGTCCAGCCGGATTCCCCTTAGGAACTAGATAAGCTCCGGGCATTGCAATCGCCTCATTCATGTTGAGTCGATAGCGTCCGTTGGTGTCAGCCTCTACCGCCTTTGCGCGGTTGAGCCAAACCATGCCCATAGAAACTTCACCATTCACAATCATTTGTTGTGCTGCAGAACCAGAACCCCAGAAAATTGTATCGGATTTGATCGACTTGATCTTGTTGATCGCACGGTCAAGATCCATTGGATAGACCTTGTCTTTTGACACGCCATCGGCCATCAGGGCACCTTCGAGCGAACCATTCGCCCATTTATACAAGGATCGCTTGCCGGGATATTTCTTGGTATTGAAAAAATCCGCCCAAGTGCTAGGTGGGTTGCCTTTGAATTTTTTTGTATCATACATGAACGCATAACCATAAAAGATAATCGAGACTCCGTAATCCCAAGCGAAGCCCTTGAGTACCTTTTTCTTGTCAACGACGGAATAATCAATTTTCTCCAAATGACCGGACTTGCCTAGTGAAATTGCATCGAAGGCATCGGCATCTGCGACATCAGCGGTAACATTTCCGGAATTCACCATTTCCTTGATTTTCCCTTGTAATGGTCCTGAGGTATCGTATTTGACTGGAAGACCGGATTCTTTTGTGAATGCGGCACCAAAAGCACTAGTATGGCATTTGACGGCATCGCCCCCCCAGTTCCACAACACAATTTCGTTTGCTGCCGCTTCAGCATCGCCGGCGATCACGGATGATGTGGCAACTCCAGCCAAGGCACAAAGGTACAAGAAGTCTCGTCTGCCCAACTTACCGCTCTTGAAGTCCTTCGCCCCTGTGAATGCCAGGTCTTTATAAAACATCTTGTCTTGCATATGTCATCTCCTTTTTAGGATTTTTAACAAATTGATTTTATAGCAAACAATTCACTGAACCGTTTACGGTCTACATAAACAACTCATTGAGCAAGTGATACTTTAACAGGCTCAGACTAGTTGCTTTACGGGATTTAATTTATCTTTCATTATTGTTAAAGTCAATTAAAAATTCCTGTTTTTGTTTGATGTCCTCGTAAAGCTCCAACATTATTCGTTATACTATACATATTTTATTGATATAATTATTAATTATATTATTGAATTTTATTTTATACGATGCAATCTTATGTGAAAATAAGATTACCAAATGACTTTTTTTCTTTTAATCCGGTGGTCCGGAGTTCGAATCCCTACCGACCCACCACTTTTTTGCTAATATATTTAGCAACTTAAGTGGAGACCGCAAGAAAATAGACAAAGGGTGATAAAATCAGTTAGTCCAACTAGGATCTTTCGGTGAGTTTTCATTTATGACAGAGTATAGAGATCCCTCATTTTTCCCAACACATTCCATTGACCTTTCAAAGTGATCAGGTACTGAAAACAAATCACCGGCATTGAGCAAAAAACTTCCTTTTTGGCCCTCACCAGTCCAATCGACTTTCCAGATTCCTTCATAACAGATTAGGACTTCTTTTTCAGGTCTGCAAAACGTTTTAAATCCTCCTCCTGGTTTGGCGACGGAGAGTAATAATTCAAATCCATCTCCACCAGGAATAACAGATTCTTTTGTTCCTATTAAACGATGTAATTGAATTGAACCGAATTCTCCAGGTTTTAAAGAATGATTCTTTAGTGGTTTTAGAGAGTCTGAGCGGCATATTCGTAGCTCCATCTCTTCAGTAGAGTAGTTCTCATAAGTTGCGGCTTTTTCATGACTCATAGGTCTAACTGGTTTTGCACCTTTTGGAATGGGATGCTTATTGGAATCCCACACTCCATAATCTTCAAGCAATACTAGTCCATGATCTTCAGCTTCTTCGAATACTTGAGGAGCCCATTCAACACCGCCTGTATCATCTCCTCCAAGAATTGCGAACATGAATCCATATTTATTACCTATGTTTTCAAAACCGCGAAAACAATTTGTTGGTATAGAAATAACGTCTCCCTCAGACAGAGTTGTCCGGTTTTCAGCCTTCAACCCCCAGTAAATTTCGAAAGCTCCTTTTTGAATCATGAATACCTCAGCTGTGAAGTGGCTATGTAGTGAGTTTTTGATGTGAGGTGGCTGACCAGCTGCTCCGATGTTGAATCCATGTGGTTCGCGTATATTGATGAACTGTTCTTTATTTTCTGTTACACCTGGCCCAATAATACTAAAGTTGTCCTTGAGATGACTCCCAGGAGTATGAGCATCTATAAAGGCACTTTTACAGGGAACCATTTCACTCCTACGAACTAGTCTTTTTCCCATAGTTTCAAGTGTTTTCATAGATGACACAAAAATTTATTATTTTTTGGTGAAGAAAACAGTTTCAAAAATTTGTCAAGCGGTCTCTGTTGGGTGTTTTTGTTAATAATTTCACACCATGCTGGAAAGATTTTACCAAAGCTTTTTTGAAGCTATTTCTGCACCTTTTGCCAGCGATGAAAGTTTTGCATAGGTTATGTCAGCATCGACTGTTCCAAAACCGGCGAATGTAGAAAATCCGCAGTCGGAGCCAGCAATTACCCTATTTCTTCCAACAATATCTGCAAATCGACAAATTCGTTCTGAAACCAGTTCAGGGTGCTCTACAAAGTTTGTTGTCGAATCGAGTACACCTGGAATCAAAATCTTCTCCTCAGGAATTTTGAAATCTCTGAAAACAGTCCATTCGTGACTGTGTCGTGGGTTAGATCCTTCAAATGAAAGAGCCTGAGGTTTGGCTTTTAGGACTGTAGGAAGAATTTTCTTCATCTCGATATCACAGTGGTGAGGACCCTGGTAGTTACCCCAACAGACATGCAGACGAAGTTTTTCTGAGGATATGTTCTCAAGTGCATGATTTAGGGCTTCGATGTGGAGTTGAATCATAGAAAGGAACTTTTCGTCACTTTTGTCCTTGAAAAGTACATGACGTCCAAGAGCTAAATCAGGGCTATCAATCTGAATTAGAAAGCCCGCTTTCGCAATCCCTTCATATTCGGCTTTCATTGAATCTGCTAAAGCATAGAGGTATCTTTTGTGATCGGGATAATATTCATTTGGCTGGAATAGAGCGATCACACCTGGTGAAGCAGCGTTCATGAAAGCTTCAGAGAAACTAGTCCCATCAAGTGCCTTTCGTAAATTTGCGAGATCGATTTCAAGTGGTTTCATGTCCTTTACTGTAACTGGCCCAGTACAACGTGGACGGGTGTATGTTGGAACACCGCCGGATTTTGATGCTCTCGAGGAAAATGTTGGGAATTCTTCAAGATCTTTTGGAGTGAGTCGAGGACTGTCACCCTCGAATCCATTCAGACGGTCTTTGATATATGTGGCATAACTGATCTTACTTTGCTCTCCATCACTTACAACATCTATTCCTACTTCCTCTTGTTTTTTTACCACTGTTTTAACAGCGTCAGCAATAACTTCGTCATATTCTTTTTTGTCTAGATTTTTTCCATCCTCCTTTGCGAAGACAAGTTTAAAAACTTTTTCAGAACGAGGAAGGCTGCCAACATGTGTGGTCAGTATTCTATCTTTACTTAATTTCATATTTATTTTTCTCCTTTCTTTTGTTCTTTAATCGTTCGTCTGAAGAATACTATTATATATCGGCGTATCAAACTTTTTATAAGAAAATTTTATAGTGAATTCCATTGTATACGTATGTCATGTTGATATCTTCTTAATAAATTTACCAGTAAAAATATCATTTTTGTTCATTCCATAATTAATAATTACTGTTTTATTTAAAAATAACCAAATGTTTGAATTTGATTAAAACTTGACTCAAATTACTTGGATGATGTAGTTATGCATACAAGCAATGATTCTTAATAATTCATTACCAATCCAAATTTTATTTTTAAACACAATCATGGCCACTAAGCATAGAAATTTTAACACAAGAGCTATCCATGCCGGACAGGTACCTGACCCTCTAACAGGAGCTATCATTGCACCAGTATATACAGCATCGACTTATGTGCAGGAGGGTATTGGTAAGAATAAGGGCTTTGTCTATTCGAGAACTGCTAATCCGACCCGTCTGACTCTGGAGGCGTGCCTTGCAGATTTAGAGGGAGCTCAAGCAGCGTTTGCTTTCCCATCTGGTCTAGCAGCAGCAGCCACTGTCCTTGAATTAATGGATGCAGGTTCACATCTTGTAGTGCACGATGATCTTTATGGTGGAATATACCGTCTCTTTGCAAATGTGAGAGGAAGATCCAGCGGCCATCAAGTAAGTTTTGTCGATTTTTCTGATTTGGATTCAGTACGTAAGTCGATTAAAGAAGAAACCAAGATGCTCTGGTTTGAAACACCTTCTAATCCTCTATTGCAAATCGTTGATCTGGAAAAAATAGCTGCTTTATCCAAATCGATTAAAGCAATTAGCGTGTGTGACAACACTTTTGCCTCGCCATATTGCCAAAGACCCCTTGAACATGGGATAGATATGGTAGTTCATTCAGCCACCAAATTCCTGAATGGTCATTCGGATTTGTTAGCCGGTGTAGCGGCTATTTCAGGCTATGCTCCGGAAGGTATGGTAGATCAACTCCGATTTCTTCAGAATGCTTTGGGCTCGGTCTTAAGTCCCAACGACTGCGCCACATTGCTAAGATCTTTAAAAACCCTCCCGGTACGGATGGAGAGGCATTTCTATAATGCAGAGTGTATTGCAAACTTTTTGCTTGAAAACCAATCTCGACTTGGGATTGCATCTATAAACTATCCGGGGTTAAAAGATCATCCTGGATACGAAATCGCAAAAAGTCAGATGGATGGGTTTGGCTCAATCATCACGATAGTTTTAGAAGGAGGTCTTAAACGAGCAGATACTGTACTTCAACGTTGCAATTTGTTTCATTTTGCGGTCAGTCTTGGAGGAGTGGAGAGCCTAATTCAACATCCAGCATCCATGACACATGCAGCTATTCCACTAGAACGCAGGGAGAAAATAGGCTTAGTGGATGGTCTTATACGTCTGTCCGTTGGTATCGAATCGATGGAGGACTTAATTGAAGATCTTGAACAGGCTTTACAGTATTGAATATACAACTTCATAGGAAGCAAGCTTAGTTATTAATAATTTTCTTTGTTCTTTCTAGAACATCGACTCCTTGCTGTTTTAACCACCAAGGCAGGTCAATCAACACCCAGTTTTCAGAGAGTTTTTCTCCTTGCCGGCGGTAGATATCCACAACCCTCATATCTGCAGCAGTACCACTCGCAGGCAGCCCCAAAAAACCACCTGTAGCCGTGTTGGTCAGATTGGGCCAACCAAAGAAACCAGCATAGTTACCCTCAGCAAATCGGCAGATGTGGCCATTAAAAACCTTATTTTTCAGCCCTCTCCTGAATGGGTACTGGTGTTGTTCCTGGTATCGCGGAATAGTGTAAGATGCTCCAATACCAGCTGGACCGTACCAGATCATATCATCGTGCCAAGTTTTTGTTAGCAAATCTGGAGGGGGGCAGTCATTTTCATTTTTATTAAGATCTGTAAGATCGCCTATCATTCGGTTTACCAATTCAAGAGTCTTCTGAGACTCTCTCTGGTCCTGAGGTTCAAATAATAGTCCGTCATGTGTTCTTGGACCGGGATAAATGAAAGAAGCGCCCGTTTGAGGAGGTAGGGGATTGATGCCCAATTGATGCATGAAGCCAATTAGATCGCAGAAAAAACTGCTTATTATTATTTTACCATCTTTAATGCAATTGAAATCAGCATAACGCAGGAAAGCTATTTTTCGGCTGGCAGGAAAACCTAACCAATTTCCATCCAGAAGGCCCATAAAGTGTCCCATGCTGATAACCCAGTCAGTATTGTCAATCTCACTGGTACCTGCCAGAAAAACGTCCTGCCTGCGCTTAACATTAGACCAGGCAGAGAGAAAAGGGATCCAGAAAACTTTTGCTACCGCATCTCCGCCATTCTGCTCGTTAAACGGGTAGACACCGTACCATTGAAAGTCAGGGTTTGTAAACTGACTGATGACCTTTCCAACACTGTCTGCATTTGCTGCTTCTAGCTCATCATAAAATGATAAAATCAATGATTTTTGATCTTGATAGCTTTTCATTTTAATTTACTATTTCAGTGCAACACCAGTCTCAGGAACAAAACCTCTTCGTACCTTATTGAACTCACGAATTCTGGCAAAGACATCAACACCGATCTGGTCATAGACGTCAAGCAAATCTACCAGAACCCAGTTTTCTCGGATCAGTTCATTTTCCAGTCTCCAGAAATCCAAACTTCGCAAAGTAATTCTCTTTCCTGACGGAGCAATACCCATCCAGCCTCCATCAGACATAGTCTGTATCATGTTTGGCCAACCTGTAACTCCTACATAATCTCCATCACCAAAAAAATGGTTCGTAATCTGATCAACAAACTGACCTCGGTCCGGCATGGCTGCAAGAAAAGGAATCTGATGCCAATTTCGAAATCCTTCTATACCTCGGCCTGTTCCGATACCAGAGGGACCATACCAGTTCATTTTTGGGTGCCAAAATTTATTCATTTCCATTACTTCAGGCCCTCCCTCTAAAGGATGCCTCTTCATTGCGGTAAGCATGTCAATTATTAACTGGCAGGTTGCTGAGCTACTTGATTCATCATAGGGACCTTGTATAATTCCATCTTGCGTTGCAGGTCCAGGAACCTGCCATTCACGACCAAGACTAGGAGCCATTGGCCAAGCTCCCGCCTGCATCATGACCTCAGGGATGTCCCATATAGCCTGTACTTCGGTCACTCTGTCATCTTCAAAGCGGTAGAACTCGTGGAATCTCATGGCAACTTGATGCCCTGTCGGTGGAATGTCCAACCATGCCTTACTGAATGTTCCTGTGTAATAACCACAGCAACCTACCCAATCAGTACCTTCTTGAGTTGGTCCAGCCATCACAATAGTGTCACGCCGCTCTAAATCAGGTAAAGCCAAAAGAAGTGGAGCAAAAACATCCATGTAAAAATTATCTACTCCAACTTTCTCTCCAAGTGGATAGCAAAGGCGTAATACGGTCTCTGAAATAAAAAGCCTATCAAGTACTTTGCGTACACTACTTTCGCTGAAATCGTACATTGCCATTCTCAAAGCAGAAATCAGTTCTTTATTCTTTGTGTGCCTATCCAAATTAACTCCTTTACCAATAGGAAAAAAAATTCTTAACATTGAAAATAACTGCAACAAATTTCATTTTTTATATATATATTTCTCACATATCAAAATCCTCTCAACCTTTACTATTGATTCAACAACATACAGTTTTTCTTCATTTCTGACTGAGGTGAGTGAAATCCTTTCATATCATACTTCAGAAATTGTATTAAATTTGATTAATTTAGACCTGTTTATACTTCAATGGCGATCCTTTTCCATATTTTCACGATATGTTATTTTTTCCTAGATTTACATGAATTTACGAAACATTTTTTGATGGAACTACATATCGTTTACAATAATTACATATAATTTTTTATATCTGCAATATTTTTCTTGCATAAAATGAATACCTTTGTATAATTCACATTCTATGTCTAAACAGATTGGTGGAAGAATTGTTTGTATTAAACATTCCAGATCAATTAATCATTGGGGGTTGCCATTAAATTAAGCCCCTTTTAATAACCCCCATCATAAAGGAGAGAGATCATGAAAATGCTATCTAAAATAACCCTAACATCAACATTCATGTTTCTATTAGTGCATACAACCTATGCTGCTTGTGGGATAACTAGTGGATCAATAAATATTTTGGCAAATGATTTTCCTGCGTTACGTACATACACGGATACAGCAAAAGCATGTGCAGGAGCTGGTGCTGATTTCAGAGTGAATCACACATCTGAACATAGCAATTTAGCAATGGCAGCTCTATCGGCTAATCCTGCAGAATATTCAGCTAGAATTGGTGCTAACAGTTCTATTGTGCCTTTAATGAATGAAGGTTTAATTAGACCAATGGATGACCTTGTTGCTAAATACGGAGAAGGCTTACAAAAATCACAGTTAATTACAATAAATGGAAAAGTGATGGCTGTTGCTTTTATGGCAAATACACAGCATTTGTATTACCGTGAAGATATTCTTAATGAACTTGGTATAGCTGTACCAAAAACTTATGAAGAAGTGGTAGCAGCAGCTGAAAAAATGCGTTCTTCAGGTAAATTACTAAATCCATATGCTGCAGCTTATAAAGCTGGATGGAATTTAGCAGAAGAATTTGTAAACATGTTTCTCGGTCATGGTGGAGAGTTTTTCAAATCTGGTTCTGCAGAGCCAAATATCAACAACCCGAAAGGCATTGCAACACTTAAGATGTTAAAAACACTTGCTGGTTATAGCAATCCAGATTTCCTAACTCATGACTCAGAAGCTATCAAAGTTGAGTGGGAATCAGGAAAAGTTGGTCTTATGACTTTATGGGCTTCAAGATCAGGGACTTTGCTTGATGATGAAGGTGATCCGGCAATTACTGCTGCAACAAAATTAGGAGCACCCGCAACTGTTGGAGGAGGCTCTATTCCAGCAGCCACTCTATGGTGGGATGGCTTTACTTTAGCAACAAATAGATCAGATAAAGATGCGGAAGCTAGCTTTCAAGTACTTGTTCATGCAGCAACTTCTAAGAAAATGGCAAATGATGCATCAGATCAAGCAGTGTGGCTAGTGGAGGGATTTAAACCTGGTCCAAAATCAGTTGGAGTACTTGCTGCAGCTAAGATGGGAGCAAAACCTTATCCTATGTTGCCTCACATGTCACTTATGCATGGAGCACTTGGCTCAGAAATTGTTGATTTCTTACAAGGCAAAGAAACAGCTCAACAAGCACTTGCAGACACTGAAGCTGCTTATAGAGGTAAAGCTAAAGAAAAAGGCTTCCTGTAAATTAAAAAAATGCTAAAAGGTGGAAAGATAATATTTCCACCTTTTTTACTTTTTCCAACCTGACCAAATTCATGATTTTGGGTTACATCTGTTCTTTCTAAACTAAAAACGCTAGATGTACAACCGTGGCCAACGCTCTGCTCCTCAGTAGCCTATTTATAATTCCTGTACTTTCTCTTGCTCAGGTTGCAAGGTAGAGTACGGTAGTTTTCGACACTTCAAGAATATTCAAGGATTCAACCAATTTCAACATATAAATTTCTGATAGAGTTGCTTACGTGAAACATAAAACTTTTTTTTGGTTCATGCTTCCTACTTGTGTAGCAATGGTTTTGTTCATTGCAATTCCTATTGTTTCAATTTTTGTTCAATCACTTTTTATTGAACATCAAAAACCTACAATTGAAATGGAGATATGTGATCCATTTGGCTGTAAAAAAGAGATAGGTGTAGATGTTGAAGCGTATGCTGCTCTGAATAAAGAAAAACCTTTGGGGAGATTTAATGGTTTTAAAACTTATATCGATAGAAATCATTTAGCATTTAAAGAATTGTATGAAGGATGGAGTAATTCAAAAACATTTAGCGAATTTTCTAGCACTTTTTTTAATTTACCTTTTTATAAGGCATTAATATTTACATTAACTTATACGTTATTTGTTACACCTTTTGTCATATGTTTAGGTTTTATTATAGCGCTTTGCATTAATGCTTTGTCACAGAAGATAAAAGGTCCAACTATTTTCGTAACAATCTTGCCAATGATTGTTACACCTCTCATGGGTTCTCTAGTATTATTCTGGATGATTGACGCAGAAGGTATAATTGGATCAACAATTCAAGATTTATTCAATGATCCTTATCTATCTTTAAAAGCTTCAACTAATCTTACTTGGATTACATTAATAACTTATGGAATATGGCACCATTCTCCTTTTGCCTTTATAGTTTTTTATGCTGCCCTTCAAACAGTTCCACAAGATCCCATAGAAGCTGCGATAATAGATGGGGCAGATCGCTGGCAAAGAATTCGACATGTTGTTATTCCACATCTGTACCCAGTAGCAGTTTTTATTGCTCTTATTTCAATGATGGATAATATTAGAGTTTTCGAACCGATACTTGGATTTAGTGCTGAGGCTAGTGCTCAATCATTCTCATGGTTAATTTATAATGATCTTCGAAATATTGAGGTAATGAATTTTGGTTCTGCGGCTTCAACATCTATTTTAACTATCATCATGGTTGGAATACTTTTAACTCCAGTACTTATTAAAACATGGCGTGAATTTGGTGAATCAAGATAATAAAACATGGCAACTTTAGCAGACAAAAAATCTAAAAAATTATTAATTATAAATAGTATATTTATTTTAGCCTGGCTTATTATAGCAGCTTTTCCATTTATCTGGACTTTCTTAGGATCATTTAAGGTTCGTGAGGATTTTTTTTCAAGATCTGATTGGTGGTATGTAATCTCAGGTTTTCATACAATTATTGAGACTGGCGGACGATACACTTTAAATGCATTTAGAGAAGCTTGGATTGAAGGAGAATTTTTGTATGCAGCAAGAAATTCAGTAATTGTAACTTTCTTTGTTGTTACGATCTCTTTATTTCTAGGAACTCTTGGAGGGTATGCTCTCTCACGCTCACCTTATCGATATGCATTTTGGATATTAATAGCTGCACTTGTTTTTCGTGCTATGCCACATATTACGCTTGTTTCAGGATATCTTTTCCCCTTTTTTCAATTAAACATTTGGGGTATTCTTCCAACAACTATTATCGTTCTTGTTGCGATTAATCAACCATTCACTTTATGGTTATTATATTCTTTTTTTAAAACCGTTCCAAAAGAGCTAGATGAAAGTGGCATGATAGATGGGTGCTCACATTTTCAAGCATTTAGATATATCATAATGCCTGTCATGTGGCCTGGGGTGATAACAGCAGGATTATTTAGTCTGATGCTTGCCTATAATGATTTCACTGTTACAGCAATGTTGTTAAGTTATGAAAACCATACGATGGTCCCCAAACTTGCAAGTTATTTAGGTACCAATCAACATGAAGGAAATATGATGTGGGCTGTTTCATCAGTGGTTTCTGCAACAGCACCTTTATTTATGGTTGTTATGTTTTTTCAAAAACAAATTATAAGTGGATTGACTACTGGAGCAGTTAAAGGGTAAATAGAATGATATTAGAAAATAAACAATTATATAAATCCTACCTTAGAGAGTTTTCTTACCCAAATGAAACTAATTACAAAAATGCAGTACATAATTTTTTTTCTGAAGAAGCATCAATAAATGTTGTTCATCCAATTAATAAAATTCAAGGTTCGCAAGGTTATATAGATAAGGTTTTAAAACCAATGATGAAAGCATTTGAAGGGCTTTATCGAAGTGACTATATAGTTATAGGAGGAAATTATGAGGGCAATGATTGGATTACATCTACAGGTTATTTTGCTGGAAAAATGATCAATGATTGGTTGGGGATGAGAGCAAATAATAGACTTGTTTACATACGGTTTGGTGAGTTTCATCGGATGCAGAATAACAAATGTGTTGAGTCTTATATCTTTTATGACTTACCAGAATTGATGATGGAGCTTGGAATATGGCCACTATCTCCTAGCCCCGGTTATTCAGGTCACATACCTGGACCTGCAACGCATGATGGTTTAGTTTATGGAGAAAGTGATCCGATTGAATCGAGCAAAACGCTTACAATTGTAGAAAAAATGCTATCAAAATTAAATACTCCAAACAAAGAGTGGTATCCTTATTGGCACGAAAACATGTTATGGTACGGCCCTGCTGGATTTGGATCTTATATTGGGATCAAAAATTTTGAAAATTTTCAGGTACCATTTGAATCTTGTTTTCAAGGATGGACGGTAGAGTTATCTAATAATAATACTATTATAAAAGATTTTATTCGTGTAGCAGATGGCAATTATGCCACCAATGGTGGTTGGTTGTCAGTAAACGGTAAACATGTAAAGCGTTTTCTTGATCAAGAACCTACAAACAAAGATGTTTCTATGCGTGTATGCGATTGGTGGCGTCGTGAAGGAAATTTATTAGTAGAAAATTGGGTGTTTGTTGATGTTCCAGATCTTTTGTTACAAATTGACTACGATTTATTTGCTAAATTGAAATAGTAAGTTGGAAAATAATAAAAAAATTTATAAATATTTTTGTGATACATTTTTATACGATGCTCAAAAAAACCATGAAAGTGCAATTAATAAGTTTTTTAAAAAGGATGCAATAATTAATATTGTAGATCCTATAAATGAAATCAATGGGTCAGAAGAACTTATAAAAAAATTTTTTTTACCAATGTTATATGCTTTTCCAGACTTTTATCGACGAACAGATATTCTTTTTGGTGGAATTATTAATGAAGAAGAATGGGTGACAGGCTCTGGTCACTATGTTGGAACATTTGCAAAGGATTGGATGGGAATTCCAGCAAATAATAAGTTAACGTATTTACGTTTTGGTGAGTTTCATCGAATGCAAAATGGCCAAGCAGTTGAAACTTATTTATTTTTTGATTTAATTGATTTACTTCGCCAAATTGGCAAGTGGCCGTTGCTTACTAAAAGTTTGGGAGATGAGAGATTTATTCCTGGTCCAATAACTTCAGATGGGATTATATTAGAAGCTCAAAATTCAGAAGAAACTAAAACCAGCCTTGTAATGGTTGAAGAAATGCTTAGAAATCTTCATACCAAAGAACAATATTGGAGAAAATATTGGCACCCAAATATGATGTGGTATGGTCCATCAGGCTATGGAAGTTATATAGGTGTAGATGGTTTTGCTCGTTTTCAATTACCCTATGAAAGTGTTTTTGATCCCTATCGTAAATCTTCTACAACCATGACTTGTGAAAAAGGATCAAAGCTTGATTTAGCTGTTAAAGGCCATTTTGCGAGATTTGCTGAAGGAAATTTCGTTGCATCAGGCGGTTGGCCTTCACACGGAGGACATTTATGTAAAGAATGGTTAGGAATTGAAGCTAAAGGGCAACAATTTACTTGTCGAATTTCAGATTGGTGGAGAAGAGAAGGGAATAAACTTGTCGAGAATTGGGTATTCGTTGATCTTGTTGATATGTTAAAACAGCTTGATTACGACGTTTTCAAAGCGGTGGATATTGAAATATTATTTGAGGATAACTAAATTCTTCAAAATACATAGTTTGTTCAGGAATGAGCAAAATAACATGTGGGACTCAGTTCTCTCGAAAAAGTCTTTTATCATACAAATAAAAATTCATCACACGCTTTGTCACGGTTTTTCTTGAAGCGTCATAACCCAACAAATTTTCATTGACATGAATTGTATTAATACTATGCCATCCTGACGTCATGAAGTGCTGAACATCTCGTTTACAAAATTTACGTATAATTTTTTCTAGACTTCCTCAAAAGAACTTTATGAAATTTCCTTGGTTGACAGTTGTAATCGTTTTCAAGCCTTTTGCCATGTAATCATTCTGGTGATGTGGCTCTTTTTCATAACTACTGGCCTGTTCTCATTCCTCCTTGCCTACAATGACTTTGCGGTTACAGCAATACTTCTAAGTCAGAAAAACCAGACTATGGTACCAAAGATAGCCAGTTTTCTGGGATCAACACAACAGGAAGGTGAAGTGATGTCTGCAGTTGCTGCAGTTGTATCAACAACTTTACCTCTTTTTGTGCTGTTAATGTTCTTCCAGCGTCAGATAGTCAACGGTTTGACCGCAGGTCCAGTAAGGGTATGAAAATTATAAGAATGTTATTAAAATGGAAGGATTTGACTCAGAATTTAAGAATTTAAAAGATTACATCCTCAAGATCACTTATCGTATCTGGGAGGAACGTGGAGTGGAACGAATAAGAGATTATTATGGGGAAAAAGCTCCAGTGAAGACCCCCACAAGTGTCTCAGACAATGTTGAAGATGTAATTAGCTCCACCTACAAGACCTTGCAGATGTTTCCAGACAGGGAGTTGCTGGGAGAAGATGTTATTGGTTCTGAGGACGAGCCAGGCACATTCTATTCATCACACAGGATCCTCAGTTCAGCAACACATCTTGGCGACGGCTTTTGTGGATCTCCTACAGGTTCAAAAGTTAATTACAGAGTCATCGCCGACTGCGTCTGCAGGGGAAACAAGGTGATTGATGAGTGGATGGTGCGAGATCAGTCCGCCATTGTGAAACAGGTTGGACTCGAACCCAGTGAATTCGGCCAGCAGTTGGCTTTAAACCTAAAGGAGACCGGGAATGTAGTTCCAAGTGCTGAGTGCTACGTTAAACGCTGGGAAGGCCCTCCTGACTCAGGACCACTTTCAGGAGTAGCAAAAAATCTCGCTCAGACTTACCAGGCGGTATGGGAGCAATCAGAATTCATCGCTCTAGAAAAATCACACAACAGGGCCTGCCAGATTCATGCTCCTGAAGAAAAAGTTATTTATGGCCGTGATCAGCTTATTGAATTTCTCACAGGCTACACTAAATCTTTCCCAAAAGGAAGTTTCAGGGTTCATCATTGGATTCTCAATGAGGAGGAAGGAAAAAACACCAGAATTGCTTTACGCTGGAGCTATTCCGCTAAACATACCGGATTTGGAAGTTTCGGCGAACCAACAGGTGCTCCTGTGGTAATAATGGCCATGACCCATGCTGAAATGCAGGAAGGTTTGGTTGTAAGGGAATATAATGCGATTGATGAGATCTCACTATGGATGCAAATCAGCAGCTATTCCATGAGTTAATACATCGATAAACCGGTTAAAAATAAATTAAGTACAAAAATCGTTCAATAAAATAGGGAGAATTATGGCAAACTGGATAAAGGAAGCAATTTCAGAAGAACAACGGGACGAAGCCCAGATACAAATACGTGATACTGTAGAAAAATTGCTTGAGGATATTGACAAACGAGGAGACACAGCCGTCAGGGAACTTTCGAAACGTTTTGACAACTGGTCACCGGATGAATTCCGGCTTTCTGAAAAAGAAATCCAATCCTGTATTGATAGACTTGATGCACAAACAATTGGTGACATCCGCTTTGCACAGGAGCAGATCAGGAACTTCGCCCAGATTCAGCGGGATTCCATGAAAGACGTTGAAGAGGAAACGCTTCCGGGAGTGATTCTTGGTCACAGGAATATTCCGACCAACCGTGTAGGGAGTTATGTACCAGGAGGTAAGTTCCCAATGGTAGCCTCTGCTCACATGTCAGTTGTAACTGCAAATGTTGCAGGTGTGAAGGAAATCATTACCTGCGCTCCCCCTTATGAGGGACGCCCATCTGATGCCATCGTTGCAGCTCAGCATCTTGGAGGAGCAGACGATATTTTCGTGATTGGAGGTGTCCAGGCAGTTGCGGCCATGGCATTAGGAACTGAAACGATACCTGCTGTGGACATGCTAGTTGGTCCTGGCAATGCCTATGTAGCAGAAGCTAAGAGGCAGCTATATGGACGAGTCGGTATTGATCTTTTTGCCGGTCCAACCGAAACTCTTGTCATAGCAGATGAAACAGTAGACGGAGAAATGTGCGCTACAGACCTGTTGGGCCAGGCCGAACACGGTCCAACGTCTCCTGCTGTCCTTTTAACAAATTCCATGAATCTTGCCAGGCAGACATTGGAGGAGGTAGAGAAACAGATGAAAACTCTTTCAACCAGAGACACGGCAGCGCCTGCATGGCAAAACTATGGACAGATTATTGTAGCAGACTCTTATGATGAAATGCTTGAGATAGCAAATGAACTCGCCTTCGAACATGTTCAGGTAATGACCAAAAAAGATGACTGGTTTCTGGAAAACATGATAAATTACGGCGCACTTTTCCTTGGGCCTCGTACCAATGTTTCATACGGAGACAAGGTCATAGGTACAAACCATACTTTGCCTACATTAAAAGCCGCACGATACACCGGAGGTCTCTGGGTTGGGAAATTTCTCAAAACATGCACCTACCAGAAAATTCTCAACAACGAAGCCAGTGTAAAGGTGGGAGAATACTGTTCAAGATTATGCAAGCTTGAAGGATTTGCCGGACACCAGGAACAGGCAGATCTCAGGGTTAGACGATATAGTGGAGAAGCTGCGTGACAACCGCAAAAGTTTACGATTTACGGGGACAGCGGGCTCTGGTTACAGGCGCAGGCAGAGGTATTGGTGAAGCTTGTGCCAAAACCCTGGCCGCTGCAGGAGCGGAAGTTGTGCTGACTGCCAGGACAGAAAAACAGCTGGAACAGGTCAGGGATGAAATCATTAAGTCCGGAGGAAAAGCCTCAGTTCATGCGGCCGATATTTGCTCAATGGAAGCTGTTAATAATTTAAAAAAGTTAGGTCATTTTAACATTCTTGTCAACAACGCAGGCAACAACATTCCGGAACACTTCTGTGAGGTCACTGAAGAGAGGTTCGACAAAGTCATGGACCTTAATGTCAAATCAGCCTTTTTTGTTGCCCAGGTTGTGGCAAGAGGTATGGTTGAATCGGGAATCAGAGGATCCATAATCCACATCTCAAGTCAGATGGGCATCGTTGGAGGACGAAACAGAACTGTCTACTGCGCATCCAAACATGCAATGGAAGGTTTTTGCAAAAGCATGGCTTTGGATTTGGCAGAAAATGGAATCAGGGTGAACACGGTAAGCCCAACTTTCATTGAGACGGATTTGACAAGGCCCTTTATGGAAGAAAATGAGTTCAAAGATTATATTTTAAGTCGAATCCCGCTTGGACACGTTGGACAGACAGAGGATGTGGCAGACGCGGTTTTGTTTCTTGCCTCTGACATGAGTAAAATGGTGACCGGTTCTACCATCAAGGTTGATGGAGGCTGGACCGCAGTGTAATCCCAACAAGTCAAATTACTTAAACACTAAAAATGATTGCCGATGAAACAAATCCCGGAAAGCTTGCTTAATACTTTCAGCAAATATGACACACCTACAATCGTGAATTCGCTTGAACTCCTCGATTCGAAATTCCGTACCAGCTGTTTTACAACCGAACAGATGATTTGTGCGGATACCACTCTACCTCCGATTGTCGGTTATGCCCGAACAGCAACAATCAGAGCATCTTCTGAAGTGGATCCAAATACAAAACGTGATCGAAGTTTAGCTTATTACGAATATGTGTCTTCCGGAACAGCACCATTCATCAGCGTTATCCAGGATATTGATGAAAGTCCGGGATTTGGGGCTTTCTGGGGAGAGGTTAATTCAAACATTCATAATGCACTTGGGGTTATTGGTGTGGTTACCAATGGCTCGGTTCGGGACCTTGATGTCCTTTCAGCAGGATTTCAAGTGCTGGCAGGTAAAATTGGACCAGCCCACGCTTATGTGCGCATAGAAGAAACAGGCATACCGGTAAACATTTTTGGAATGAATGTTCAGCACAATGACCTGATCCATGCAGACCGACATGGCTCCGTAGTCATACCAGCAGAACTTGCGGAAAAACTTCCGACAGCGATCGATCTCATGATTCGTAAAGAAAAGATCATACTAGATGCTTGTAAAAGACAAGACTTTAATTTTGAGATACTCAAAAAAGCAATTCAGGATTCCGCAAAAATTCGATAGTTTAAAGCTCAGAATTTTCACCGATATTGTAGTAATTTAGTGCTGTTTCTGAGGCTATACTATTTTTATCTTTAGTCGAAAGAGGAGTGAGCCAATTTAAAAGTTGTTTGACACAAAAGCTGTAAGGCTTCATCAATCGTTCAACAGGAAAATTGCTACCCCACATAATACGATTTGGGTTAAAATTTTCTAGGATTGTATCGAAAATTATTTGAGTAGATTCTGAGGACCAGTTTTTATCATACATTCCAAAACCAGAGAGTTTGATGTGAAGGTTTGGGAGTGCTGCCAGGCTGGTTAGGCTCCTTTTCCAAATGCGAAGTCCGGAATCGCTTTGATCGTAAGGACAACCTGCGTGGTCTATAACGACTGGAATTCCAGGAAAGTCACTCAGAAATTCAGCAGATTCATTCATTTGTTCAGGATAAAGCTGGAGGTCAAAACTGAGATTATGTTTTTCCAATAGCGCAAAGTTTTTTTGCCAAGATTTATTTAGAAGTAGGTTTTCATTGGTAAAAGAAAGATCTGGACGTTTTTCCAGCTTACCGATGATTTGGCGTACACCTCGAAATTTAGGATAGGTTAGATGACGTTTGAGGACATCTCCAGCATCTTCTTTTGTTAGGTCTACGTAACCGACTATAGCTGAGGGTATTCCAGCTGGCACAAATTTACTTAGCCAACTGGTTTCCGATACTGGATCAGCAAGTGCACTGTCGACTTGAATGTGAACAGACCCGGCCAATTTTATTTTATTAGTATTGGCAACGTCACTTAGGAAATCTTTCTTGACGTAATCCTTTTGAATCGGAGTCGGATCACCGAACGGTTTTGGTTTCCCAATTTGTTTGAGCCAGATGTAATCTAGAACCTGAAGGTTCCAGAAATGGTGGTGTGAATCCAATAGTTTCATTAATATTATCAAGTAAATGACATGGTAATAGCACCTCATATGAGATGCAAATGCAATACCTTGATAGGTCGAAAAAAGATCTTATTGTTAGCCTGATTTTTTGAGGAGGATTGTGTCTCTCTCTAAATAACGAAGTATGGGGGTACCCCGTAGGGGTTGGTGGTGTCTATAATGTCGCAAATTTGTTGCACTAGGCCACAAATAAGTACAATATTGTAGTTTGTTGTTGATTACTCATCTAACTGATATTACATCTTTAATCTATTGTGCTTTGTTGTGATTTACCGTTGTAATCTGACTTTAAATGAAGA
Organism: uncultured SAR324 cluster bacterium; assembly: GCA_902513935.1. The sequence goes on along the minus strand of CABXOR010000001.1, from coordinate 42,648 downwards.
TTCAATATCTTTAACTGTAAAAGCTGCATCCGGTGACCATGTGAGTGAAATATTTTGCCCTTCCTCAAGTGTTTCTTGGTTATTCCATGCTTGGACTTCTACTATGAATTCACCAACTGAATCTGTTTCTACATTCACTAAAATTGTCGAACCAAAATATGTAATATCAATAATTCGTCCAACTAAAATATTAACTTCATTTGATGCAATTTTACTGCGAGCGATTTTTATTTTCTCTGGTCGGAGTGCTAAAATGATTTCATCATTTTTAGAAAACTTCTCGTTCGAAACAAATTGTTGGAAATATTTATCTGCAATGGCATATAGAACTTCATTTCCATCCACTTGATTAACTACTCCCCGCAGAATATTACTCTTTCCAATGAATTTTGAGGCAAATACCGTGGAAGGCCTTTCATATAGTTCTTGTGGCGATCCAACCTGAACAACTCGACCATGGTTCATAATTACCACACGATCAGACATTGACAGTGCCTCCTCCTGATCGTGTGTTACATAAACAAATGTTTTTCCAACTTTTCGGTGCAGATGTTTCAACTGAGTCTGGACATTGGAGCGCAGTTTCTTATCGAGAGCACCCAGAGGTTCGTCAAGCAAAAGCACAAGCGGATCAAAAATCAAAGCCCTAGCCAAAGCGACACGTTGCTGCTGGCCACCTGAAAGCTGGCGTGGCAAACGATCACCAAAAGTTTCAAGTTGAACGAGTTCCAGCATTTCGTCTACCCGCTTGACGATTTCATCACGGGCTCCCTTACGCACTTCTAAGGGATAGGCGATATTTTGTCTCACCGTCATGTGAGGAAATAATGCATAACCTTGAAAAACCATTCCAAAATTGCGTTTTTCTGGCCTTAGCGACATGATTGACAAGCCATCGAACTGAATATCGCCAGTTGTTGCTTCCAAAAATCCAGCTATTATCATGAGCAAGGTGGTTTTGCCGGAGCCAGATGGTCCCAAGATGGTCAGAAATTCTCCTCGCCTAATGTGGAGGTTCACATCCTCAACTGCGATGAACTCACCGAAGTTCTTGCCCAACCTCTCAAGTCTTAGTCCATTGTCATCTGTGGCTCCGATTGCAGATGGATTTTTCATGTCAATCAAGTTATTGGTTATCAATCATCAAAATAATTCAAGCATTCCGCAACCCTAGTTTTTTTCGAGCCTCAGCTGGAGTTACTGCCCTCGCCCCCATCCGATCGATAATTCCAATCACTTTTTCAACAAGCTGCGCATTAGTTGCATGCACACCACGCTCAAGATATATATTGTCCTCAAGACCGACACGAACATTTCCGCCCATTGCGACTGTTGCAGCCGCGATTGGCATCTGCATGCGTGAAATTCCGAATCCTCCCCAAACCGCTTCACCAGGAAGTTCGTCCTTCATAACCTTCAGCATGTCCACGCTATGATCTGCACCCCAAGGAATTCCGAGACAAATTTGAAACATCGGCGGTTCGGCAATCAGACCTTCGGCAATCATTTGTTTGGCGAAACGAAGATGCCCGAGTTCAAAGACTTCTAGTTCAGGTTTGACGCCCCACTCTTTCGTCAGTTCGGCCATCTTTCTGAGGTAAGGTGGTGTTGCGATGTAAATATCATTTCCGTCACCAAAATTCAAAGTTCCGCAATCAAGACTGCATATTTCCGGAAGCAATTCCTTCACATGGGCAAGTCTCTCAAGCGGTCCAATCATATCTGTTCCGGGACCGGGCATCGCCGGCTCGTCGTCGCTCGGAGTCCAATCACCACCCATTCCGGAAGTCAAATTTATAACAACATCGGTGTCACTGGAACGAATGCGGTCTACCGCTTTCTTGAACAATTCCGGATCGCGTGATCCTTTTCCGGTTTCAGGATCACGGACATGTATGTGCGCGATCGCCGCACCTGCTTTGGCGGCTTCAATAGCGGCATTCGCAACTTCTTCTGGTGTTACCGGAATGAGGGGACTTTTTCCGACGGTGTCGCCGGCCCCTGTGACTGCACATGAAACAATTACTTCATAATTCATAATTCAACCTCTTAATCATAAGTTTTTAAAAATAGATTTTGTTTACTCAACAGCATCTAGTTCAGCAAACACTTTTTGGGCGATACGGAAGCACTCCACTCCGGTGGGCATTCCACAGTATACTGAAATTTGGAGCAGGATGGCCTTGAGTTCTTCGCGTGTGATACCGTTCTTGATGGCACCCCTGAAGTGAATTTCCCACTCAACCATACGGTTGAGTGCCGCAATCATACCCAGGTTGAGTAAGCTTCGCTGGCGTCGGTCTAATGTTTCGTTCCCCCAGCAAGAACCCCAACAGAACTCTGTGAGTTGTTCCTGAAATTCACGGTTAAAGTCGTCGGCCTTCGCCAGTGCTTTTTCCACATATTCAGCTCCGAGTACAGATTTTCTTGCAACCAGTCCACGTTCAAAACGTTCTTTGTCCATATTTATTTCTTGGTTTGAGTTTGTTAGTTTAAATTTTAAAAGATTTGCCGATGCTTCCCTTCGCGGGAACATTCAGCAAGTCAATTAATTCACTATCACGAAACGATGACACACGATCGAGTTTAAGAATGCGTTCCACCCATGCCTCAGGTTCGTAAACTCCTCCGAAACGGAAAAGCATGGTTGCTTTTTCCTTAAATTCAGTCGGTGAAAGCGGGGCATCCGGATCACCTTTGGCGTGTTTCCGACGGATGCTAAATTCTTTTCCATTCGTTAATTTGACTTTAACCTCTGCACCCCAGGCATTCGGGTAGGCCTTTTCAATTTCTTCGTTGTGTTCCAGACTGATTTTCATCGCCATTTTGGCAACCCGTTGGCGAGCATCGGATTCAAAAGCATCGAAACCGACTTGACCATCAAGTATGGCAACAGAGACACAATGCTGCAAGGAAAACTTGGCATCGTAAAGCGTTTCCGGAGTCGGTTTATCACAGACATCCAGGGTAGCCTGTGTTACTCCAAGTTCGATGGATTCAATATTTCCGCCATCCAACTTAGTTGAAATTTCCAAAGCCGCATCAATAGCTGGATGTGTGTGTCGACAACAGGGCCAGGGTTTAATTGAAGTTTTATGAATTTGCCAGGAACCTTCCGGATCAACAAGCAGAGCATCCTGATTTGCGTCGGGACAGCAAGCCGCATAAAAACCTCGCTTGCCTTCCAAAATGGTGGGTGAACCGCTGAAACCAAGTTTGGCCAGTTCTGCGGAAAGTAATCCGGATTGTCCCGCACGACCCGCATGAAGGTGCTTACTCATCGCACCATTTTCTGAAAATTCCCAGAGCCCAGAGGACTGTGTCCCGGCATTTCCAAGAGCATCCCGGAATTGTTCCTTCTCAAGTCCAAAGAGTGTCCCCGCCGCATAAGCCGCACCGAAAGGACCACAAGTTGCAGTGTTATGCCAAATCTTGTAATGCGTCGGACCCACTGAATTACCGATCCTCGTACAGGCTTCAAATCCTTTGACTACTGCTTCCAGCATCTGAAGTCCACTGATGTCTTCACGCATTCCAAGTGCAAGTACCGTCGGAATGACCACACATCCCGGATGAACCACTGATTGTCGGTGCAGATCATCTACTTCCTGGATATGCATTGATGCGCCCATCCAGAACGCCGTGCGTGAAGTTTCCGCAGGTTCGTCCAGATACCAGCCTTCAAGTATTCTTCCCTGTTCAGAATTGCGACCTGCAACAAAATTAGCTATTGCGTCCAATACAAACCAAGATGCAACCTCGCTCTCTTTTTTCCCAATTGCTTTGCTTTCAATCAGTTCAATTAACTGAGCAGTCAGAGTCATGTTTTCGTCTTTCTGTTAAAGTTAATGAGAATTATGAAATTTTGTCTGGATCAACTTCTTCAAAAAAAAATATTAAAAAAATTAATATTTCTTAAAATAAATATGTATTCGATCTGTTTTGACAAATTTTTTATTTTTATGAATTTGATAAGTAGGCCATTAAAGCAGCGCCGGCAACGGGAGAATATTTTGGTGAAGGAGCAGTATTAAGACCTATTTTCTGCATCAACAGACGGCGCAGGAGTGTGTCGGAGCTCAATAAACTCCCTGCAAACATCACCGGAGGCTCTCTAAAATAAAGCCGTTTAACTACACTTAAATAAAGTTGGTGTAAATGTTCTGCTCCAGCTTCGATAATTCGTACTGCATTTGAATCACCAGTTGAGGCTGCTTTTAAAACAAGAGTCGCCATTTGCGAGATTTCCTTAGTGTTTCGTTCTGGTGCATAGATCCAGCTTATCAATTCATCCGGAGCAGATATTTTTAAATGAGCGAAGGTTTGTTTATAAACCCCAGTTTCCTCTTCACGGCCATCCGCAATCCGAGTTGCTGATTTAAGCGTTTCCAAACCAAGCCAATAGCCGCTGCCACCGTCATCCAAAAGATAACCCCAACCTCCTGAATGTGTCGATTCTCCGGATGCATCAATTCCAAAGGCCACACTTCCTGTTCCGGAAAGCACAAGCATACCGTAGCGTTTTCCATGTGCTCCAATCAACGCAATTTCATAATCCGGAGCTACTGTGATTTGCGCGTGGGAAAGAACGGAAGTAAGAATGTTTCTCAGCCATTCAGGATTTTGAGCTGCACCTGCCATTCCTGCGCCTACGTAATGCACTTTAGAAGAGGTAATCCCTGCGTCAGAAATCGTTTGTGTCAATGAAGAACGTAGTAGTTCTTCTGCTTGCGAATATCCGAGGACACTGGGGTTGGCGGTTTCAGCTAATTCGTGAAGATGGAGACATTCCATATTTTTAGTGTAAATCCCAACCCGCAAAGTGGAACCGCCTCCATCAATTCCTATCGAAATCATTGTATTTTTCTCAAAAAGGAAACTGACTCAAGCTAAGGGCGGCGTGTTGAATGTCTTCCAGACGCTTTGAACCGGCTTCGCGTTCAATGGCCAGGGCACCCTGGTAGCCGATTCGGTTTAAGGCTTTCAAGAATTCATAGTTATTACAATCGCCATCCCCCCACGGTACTTCCTCACCCCATTGTCCGGCAACAGCACTCCGCCGAGCATCTTTGATATGAATGTGTTTGACCCACGGAGTAAGCGTTTCCAAAGCCAAAACCGGATCACCTTTATTGTACAAAATCATGTTTGCCGGATCAAAATTTACACCCAACGCCGGATGAGAAAGTTTTACTAAAAAATCTTTTAAACTTTCTGCGCTTTCTTGTCCGCTTTCCATCAAAATCATTATACTATTTTGCTCTGCGACATCGCCCAAAAAACGAACCTTTTCCCGTAATTCATCATCAAAATTTTCGATAAAGCCAAAATGGAATGTCAAAAATTTAATATTGAGAGAAGCTGTCAACTCAATGGCTTGTAAAATTTTTTCTTTATTTTTTTCCCAATGTTGATCCGGAACTATTCCGCCAGTTTTTTTTATTGTTTCAAGTGTTGAATAATCTTCTTGCGAAAAACTTATCATCGAGGCGGTCGGTTGCCATTGATTTTTTTCAATAGAATTCAGATAATCACGGTTATCAGCAGACAAAGCAGGATCAAGGGAAAGATGAAGATGCGTCATCCCGGAAGCAATCATCGCTTGTTCTAAAACCGTAATGTCATTCCCCAACGACCAAGTGCAAATTCCGACAGGCCAATTTTGACAAGAAAGCATTGTGATTTTTGTTTTCAGAGAAGTGAAATTTTAACATTGTTTTGGATAGATTCTTTTTCCGCTTCAATTATTTTTACCGAATCTCCAGATTGTTCCGGAGTGATGATTGACGGAACTGAATCTCCGGAAAGAGTAGCAACAAAATGTTGAATTTCAAAAGAATAACCATCTCCTGTCGGTATTTCAGGGATGACTGTTTCTCCGTCTATTGGAAAAATCCGGAAGGTCGGTTCTTGTGCGGAACTATAAACCAAAGTTGCCTTTTCCAGCATAATTTTGAAACTCATCTCAAAACCAAATCCCGGAGCCATAATCCAGCCGCCTTCGGCTGTGATGACACAATCATTTCCATAAAAATATTGTGTAACGGTGTGGTCAAATTCTCCGCTCGGCCCAATTACGCCGCGACTAACAACTTCTTTGGGCATTCCAAAAACATATTGTACATAATCCGTATCATGAATGTGCAAATCCAGCATTGCTCCGCCACTCCGTTTGCCATCGAGAAAACAATTATCCCAACTCCAAGTTGGTGTGAGGCTAAGTCGTTGAAAAGTTGCGGCCAAAACTTTGCCGTATTTTTGTGAGTCGATGATTTCTTTTGCTTGCACATATTCCGGCCAAAACCGGATACAATGACCAATTTGAAGTGTCTTTCCGGACTGTTTTGCTACTTCAGCCATTTCTCTGCAATCGCCAGAATTCAAGGCCATCGGTTTTTCGCAAAACACATGAACTCCTGCGTTGAGTGCCTCAATCGTTTGTGAAGCATGCAAAAAAGTTGGGGATGCAATGGACAACGCATCTAATTTTTCGTCCGCGATCATTTTGGATAAATCAGAATAAAGCGTAATATTGCTTAAATCCAGATCATTTTCTGCCCCGGAAATATTACCGGAGACTTCAGAAGAATTTTGTAATTGCTTTGCGTCGGCATCACAAATTGCTGTAACCTCCACATTTGTATCGGACGTGTAGCAACGAAAGTGCATTTTGCCCATAAAGCCCCAACCGACAATACCAATTCTCAACATTTTGTTCTCTTCCTACAGAAACCGTTTTTAGTTTTTGAAAATTTGTTTCATGGCCTTTGCTGTTTTTTCCGGACGTCCAGGCACAAAAGGCAACATTTCTGCCGTTACAAAACCGTCATAACCAATCTCAGCCAATGCTTTATTGACCGCTTCAAAATCTACATCGCCTTCAAGTAAATCCACAAAACCGTCAATGGTTCCGATAGAACGTTTGAAATCTTTGATGTGAATGCGTTTGATACGAGAGCCTAAAATGCGAATCCATTGTTCCGGATAACCCGTCAATAAAACATTGCCCACATCAAAATAAGCACCAACATTTCTTGAATGAAACTGATCGATGAAACTCCGCATTTCCAATGGACTCAACAAAAATTTATTCCAAACATTTTCCACCGCAATGGAGACCCCCAGTTTTTCAGCAGTCGGTGCAATTTGAAAAATAGAGTCCGTCGCTCTTTGATAACAGACATCATACGGAACCACTTCTCCGTCTGGCAAAAAGAAAACATCAACTGCACCTGGAACAAATAAATACGCGTCCGTTCCCAACCATTTCGTGATTTGAAGAGATTTTTTAGTGAAGTCGATGATGGATTGTCGCACCTCCGGATCGTAGGATGTTGGTGAACACCCCCAACTTTCTCCACTGGCAACACCGGAAATTTCGAGGCCGTTTTTTTGTGCTTCTTCACAAAACGTTTCGCATTCTACTTGAGTCGTTTTCTGAGTCAAAACTCCTTGACTCGCTATGCACAATTCAATGCCGTCAAAACCCAATTGAGCGGCTTGTTTCATGGCATCAGCTATTGGCAAAGTTCCATCGAGACCGCCTTCAAAAATCCAATAATTTGCACTGATTTTCATTTAATTTTGAAATTTGATTTATTCAGACAATCGGGGCTTCGCGTCGTTTCATGGCTGTTCCTTTGGAGTCAAAGACATGGACGTTGGCAGGATTTACTGCTAACTTAATGATTTCTTCTTCGCGAACTACGGTATCTCCCGGAAGTAATGCACAAAAATTTTGATTTCCTTGGACACTTCCATAAACCAAAGTGCTGCCTCCCAAACGTTCCAAAACTTCAACTTTCATAGGCAAACCAGTTTCGATTGTTGACAACATCAAATCTTCAGGTCTGATACCCACTTCAAGATTTTCACCATCATTCATGTCAATTGCATCAACCGGAAGTAATTGCTCCCCGATTTCCGGCAACTCAACAGTAACTCCGCTTGAATTTCTAGAAAGGTGGGGTACTGACAAAAAATTCATTTTGGGGTGTCCAATGAATCCGGCGACAAATTTGCTTTCTGGCCGATGATACAATTCCATCGGTGTTCCGAATTGTTCTAATTTTCCTTCAGAAATAACAACAATCCGGTCTGCCATGGTCATGGCCTCCACTTGATCGTGCGTCACATAAATCATGGTTGTGTCCAAATTTTTGTGAAGTTTGGACAATTCAACCCGCATATCACCGCGCAATGCCGCATCAAGATTGGAAAGAGGTTCATCAAAAAGAAAGACCTTTGGATTCCGGACAATTGAGCGACCAATCGCAACACGCTGTCGCTGACCTCCGGATAATTGTCCTGGTTTGTATTGCAATCGATCCGTCAATTGCAAAGTCTCTGCGGCGCGTTGCACCATTTTTTCAATTTTAGTTTTGTGAAGTTTGGCAACACGAAGCGGAAAAGCGATATTTTCATAAACATTCAAATGTGGATAGAGAGCGTAAGATTGAAAAACCATAGAAATACCACGCTCAATTGGATGAGCCTTTGAAACCTCTATTCCGTCAATCTCTATTTCTCCGCTTGTCGCTTCTTCTAGTCCGGCAATGATTCGCAACAAAGTTGTTTTTCCACATCCCGAAGGACCGACAAAAACGACAAATTCCTTATCTTCAATATCAAGACTAACATCATAAAGAACCTGTGTAGTATCGAATAACTTGTTGATTGATTTTAGAGAAACTGTTGCCATGAAATTTTACTGTTACGCCGTTATAGATGTGAAATAGGACTTAAAAGGCGAGCTGACTTTTGGCCCGCCTTTTATTAGTTTTACTTGAATTCCTCAAGTTCTTCAGCGGCAGTGGCAACCAAATCTTTTGCAGTACCTTCACCAAGTACAATTCCCTGAATCATACTGTTCATCACAGTTTGCAGAGATTTGTATTCTACGAACAGGGGCTCAGGGCCACCTGATCCGATCGGTTCAACGAAAACGCTCCAATACGAACTATTGACGTAGTAAGGGTTAGCGACCATACCTTCATACTTCATGATCGGCGTCAAACCCCAACTGGAATCAAGGTCATACTGTGCATCTCCTGAAGAAAGGGCACGTGCGAGTTCCATCGCTACGTCTTCGTGTCCAGTTCCTTTAAAGACAGCAAGTGAATCTGTAATTAGCAGAGTTCCGTTGGTGCCGCTGGGTCCGGCAGGAATCGGGACTGCAATGGTTTTCAGTGTCTTTTTGTGCTGACCACCTCCCCAAGGACCATCGATGTACATGGCTATCTTTTCGTCATTAAAGAGATCTTTTAATTGTGATCTCTCAAATGCCGTCGGCCCTTCCTGAGCAACACTGACTAACTTGCCATAAAATGAAAGTGTTTCAACAGTTTCCGGACTGTTTAACGTGATTTTGTTGGTGGCCGAATCAATTACCTGTCCACCGTTGCTGTAAAGGTAGTTCAGGAATTGGTGCATAGTATTATCAAAATCTTTGGCAGCCAAACCAACACCGGCAATGCCGAGTTTGTCTTTAACAGTCTTAGCCATTTGATACATACCTTCCCAAGTATGAGGTTGCACACACTGCATTCCGGCTTTCTCAATCAAACCGCAATTAATAAACAGAGCTTTCGTCGAGAAAGCGTGAGGGAATCCCCAAAATTTCCCTTTGTAGCTGACGGTGTCTAAGATACCAGGCTGATATTTTGCCTGATCCGCCTCAGAAATGTTTACTGAAACAATCAGGCCGTTTTTAGCCAACTGTTTCAATGTTCTTGAACCCATGTAAGACAAGCTTACAGGATCACCTGCTGCAGCAAGCGTCATGGATTTGTCCTGGCAAGTTCCCCAGGGGACGGCTTCCATATTTACTTTTACACCAGAATTACTGGCCTGAAAGGCATCGATCACTTTTTGATCAGCCGCACGGACTTCTCCTCCGCACATAACAAATTTCAATTCCTGAGCCTGAATTTGGAACAAACCCGTCAACAGGAAGAGACCTGCACTTAACAGCGAAAACCGCTGCAATTTTTTATTCAACTTCATCTTCACCTTTATTGTTAGAATGATAGGTCATAGACCTGTAGAATTTCGCGTTTAAACCTGTTTCTATATTGATAAACAAACTTTCAAATCCAAACGCGTGATTAAAGAAAAATTTCAACATTAAAAAAGATGAAACATTTAATATTTCTCTCTGCACCTCCTTTCTTATAAAGTCCGTTAACGGATAAACAATGAATCCCGCTGACTAGACAAGATTCATCCTTTGACTGCACCTTTAGTCAAACCTTCAACAAGATATTTCTGCAAAAAAAGAAAAATTAGTAAAACCGGAATAATACCCACAATACTTGCTGCCATCAACTGATTCCAAATCACGCTTTGATAACCTACGAATTCAAAGATTCCTGCAGGTAAGGGCATGTATTCTCTTTTTTGGTTGAATGTGATTGCAAAAAGGAATTGCTGTGCATATGCGCCGATGAATGAGTATACTCCTACCACAATCAGGCCTGGTACCGAAAGGGGAAGAACAACCCTCATGAGAATATATATTCTGGATGCACCATCAATCCATGCTGATTCCTCGAGCTCAATGGGAATTTTTTCAAGATAAGCTTTCAGCAGCCAAATTCCTGTTGGAACCAGAAATGCAGCTCCGGGAACAAACATTGCGGCATAGGTGTTTAGTAAACCCATTGAGCGCAGCAATTTGTATAGAGGAATCAGAAGCACCGCTCCCGCAAACATGTTAACTCCAAGAAATAAACCCAGACTGATAGTTCTTCCTTTAAACTTGAATCGTGCAAAAGAATAGGCCGCTGGAATGACAAACATCATACACAGAAAAGTCGTTACAGATGCCAAGAAAACACTGTTGGAAATATATCTCCCCAGTAGGGGGACAGTATCCCATATATCCAAATATGCCTGAAAAGACATGTCATCAGACCAGAACTGATATGGAGAACGAAAAAGATGTTCCAAAGGCCTCAATGAAGTCATGAACATTTCAAAAAACGGAAGCAGTATGAATGTCAAAAAAACTGCTATTCCTAAATAAAGAAAAAACTTCTGGACAAAAGTAAATCTCTCCATAATTATTTTACTTTGAATCGTTCATTTACTTTGTTCAATAAAACAAGGTAAAGTAGTGAAAAAAAAGCTAAAAATATGACCACCATCAATGCCCGTGTAGCACCATAACCAAACTTGTAATTTGCAATTGCCATTTTATAAGTATCAATAATCATTGTCGTAGTGGCTCCACGTGGTCCTCCTTCAGTCAGGATCCAGATTATTTCGAAGGAATTAAAAGTCCAGATCGCAGACAATATAGCCATCGATAAAATAACAGGCATGATCTGTGGAATAGTAATTCTTCGAAACCGATACCATCTCGATGCGCCGTCCACATAAGCTGCTTCGTACAGATCTTGCGAAACACCCTGCATTGCAGCCAGGAAAAAAACTGTTACCATTGGCGTACCTACCCATACATCAGTTACGACTGCAGAATAAAACGCACTGGTTTTATATGCTAAGAATCCAAAGGGGCCATCCAGAATACCCAAATGCATCAATACTCCGGCGAGGATACCGAAGTGACCATTATATACCCAGAGCCAACCTATACAGCCGATCGCCATCGGGACCACCCAAGGAGGCATTACAAGGACACGAAAAGATGCCTGACCTCTAAGTTTTACGTTTATCAAGAGAGCACCAATTGTCCCCAAAATCATTTTCAGACTGACCGAAAGAAACATCCAATAAAATGTCCTGCCTACAATTCCTGGATATTTCCGGTTACTAAATAATTTTTCATAATTGTAAAAGCCTATGTACTCTTCACCGCCAAGTCCTGCATTGGTAAATGAGAGTCGTACCGTTTCAATAAGGGGCCAACCAACAATTGTGAACAGAAAAAGAGCAGCAGGCGCAATGAGCAGCCAGGCATAAAAAGCATGGGATCTCACCAGCCTCTGCCACAATGAATTATAAGCTAAGTTCTTTGAACTCATTTTGCTTTAAAAAATTTTTATGTCTTTCAATCCGGTTTGTGACTTTGCCAGTCCAGTTGGTCAAATATACTTTGGAAGTGTCCTACTGCACCCAAAAATTCACTCAACTTTCTTTTTCTCCCTGGAGTAGACCATGCTACTTCAGAAAGTGCAAGTATTCTTGGAGCAAGCATTGCTTCCATATCACTGTCTTTAATTATGGTTTCTGACCAGAGTTCACCTTGAACTCCAATAATCCTCTGTTCAAGTTCAGGTTCATTAACTGGAACTGGGTCCCATTCCAATGCGTCCGCCATTGAAACAAAAGCAGCCCACATCACACCAACTTCATGCGGCTCAGAAGTATGTGCCATATCAAAATAAATGTGTTGTGCAGGACACATGACAACATCATAACCTGCCCGGGCAGCTTTCAGTCCTGGTTCTTTACCACTCCATGAAAAGAGCAGCGTCCCTTGTCCAATTCCGCCATTTTTACCTAGCCCGGCCTGTTCCCAGCCAGCAGGGCGTCCTCCCGCTTCAATAACAATTCCTGCCGCACGTTGCATGGTCCATTCCTGAACATCTTCCGTTGACTCCAAACCTTCCTGCTCTTTCAACTTATTTATGGCAGGTGATTTTTGCCACATTTTTTGTGGTAATTCATCACATCCAAGGTGAATTACTCCAAATGGAAACATGCTTATTATTTCCGGAATCACCTTATTCAGTAATTCCCAAGTTGCCGGCATTGCCGGATTGATCGTATTTTCAACATATCCCTGAACCGATTCTTCATAGCTTTTATCTTTCTGATCTCTCAACTCCGGAATAACTTTCAGCAGCGCCTTTGCATGAGCCGGAATTTCTACTTCCGGCATAACTGATATACCAAGGCTGGCAGCATGATCGATAATCCTCCTCACATCATCCGCAGAGTATGTTCCACCTGTAGGACCCATTCCTCCACCAAACACTGCGGGAATTACGCAGCCATTTCCACGCATTCCGGTTTTATCGGCTAATTCCGGAAAACTTGTAAGTTCAAGTCGGAAAGACTCATCATCAATCATGTGCCAGTGAAATCGGTTCAGTTTCAAAAAAGCCATCAGATCAAGTAATCTAAGGACACTGTCCACCTTATAAAAATGTCTGGCACAGTCCAGATGCTGTCCTCTCCAGCTAAATTGAGGGAGATCCTTAATTTGCCCACATGGAATCAAGGAATTGTAGGTTTTAAGCAACTGCAGCAGGCTGATGAGACCGTAAAAATATCCAGTGTACTGAGAGGCATGGATCTTCACTTTATCTGGCTTGATTAGCATTTCATAACCTTCTTCCCCGAAATTTTGCTTATCTTTCTCAAAACAGACCTTAACACCTTGATTACTGAGAATTCCTTTTAAATCACATCGCTCAATTAGTGATTTAAAAGAACTAACGACCTTTTTCTGGGTTTCAGAGGAGAATCCGGAAATTTTGAAACCTTCAGACAAATCGCATGTTTCAGCTTCTTGTTCCCACGAAAGAGGATGAGGTATTAAGCGGAGTGGAGGTTCTTCTGCGGAAAGCTTCTTCCTTTTCTTAGTTGTACCGTTGAGGAATTTCAACTTTTCATTTAAAACTTCTACAGTCTGACCATCTTTTAATTTCAGAAAAGTGCCCATTGGCCCCCAGGAAACATTTACAGGCGCATGTCGTTCAAATTCATATTTAAAGGAAAAGTTCCATTCATCACCATTCATCAGGCTTCTTGTATAATCTGGAGCCAGTTCCGCATATCCACCAAATTGATGCATCAACTTACATCCTGAAACAACCGAACATTTTGAAAGCAGGCTAAAGCAAATTTTGAATCCATTGATCTCATCACTGCCGCTATAGCAAAATCTAGCTAAAATCACTCCATCCCCATCTGTCTCTGTAATAAGTCTCATCTCATCTTTCTCTGATTTATTTTTGTCCTGAACATCAAATACATTTTTAGAACAAAATACTGTTTAATAGTAATCATGAATCTAAAATATGTCTGGACAAAATCAAATTAATCCTTTAAAGTCCTGCATTCTGAGCAGAATAAATCTGTTAAAGTTAATTTAACTACTATACCAAACGTAAATGTTTACAAAGTAAATGACAACAACATATTTCCCTACTGAAATTTTTTATGGAAATACTTATTCGTGATTCCCTGGAAGCGGCTGCTGAGGTGGCCGCAAGTGTTGTCAAAAAAATTATTAATTCAAAAGAAAATTCTGTTTTGGGTCTGGCTACCGGAGGAACACCGCTCCGAATGTATCATGAATTAATCCGGATGAATAAGTCCGGAGAATTAAGTTTTCAAAAATGTACAACTTTCAATTTAGATGAATATGCAGGATTGCCCCGTGAAGATAAACGCTCCTATTATTATTACATGATGATCAATTTATTCGATCATCTGGATATTAACCGCGAGCGGGTACACCTTCCGGATGGTAACGCAAAAGACCTGCGGGAGGCCTGCCGCAAATATGAACAGCAAATCAAAAACGCAGGCGGAATTGATCTGCAGGTACTCGGTATAGGTGCCAACGGCCATATCGGTTTTAACGAACCAACCGGCTCTTTTGCCTCACGCACGTGGGTAAAAATTCTCAGTGAGCAAACCATACAGGATAATTCAATCTACTTTGACAAACTGGAGGAAGTTCCGCGACATGTGGTGACGATGGGCATTGCCACCATCATGGAATCCCGTCATTGCCTGTTGCTGGCCAATGGTGCAAAGAAGGCAGATGCGATCCGGAAGATGATTGAGGGCCCAATTTCTGCCAGTTGTCCAGCCTCAATTCTACAGATGCATCCACGTGTAACTATAGTTCTTGACGAAGAGTCCGCCTATTTATTGACATTAAAAGATCATTACAAGTGGATTGAAAAAAACAAACTTGACTGGCAACGTTACTAATAAAACAAGCATACAACAATATACTAACCCTCACATAATTCTTTACCTCCCCCCCCCCCGGTACAAAGACCCGGGACTATCGCTGTTTAGGATGATTATTTGTGGGTTTTTAACTAAGGCAAAAGAAATACATGGCGTTTATCGAATTACCTACTGCAGACTTAACTGCCTCTACGTTTAAAAGTAAAGCAAACAAATGGGTGAAAACTCCAGGACTGGTAGATTTACAGGTAAATGGTTTTGCAGGGGTGGATTTTAACTCACCAGGTCTAACTTCAGATTCTCTTCAACTGTCTCTTGAAGCAATGCTGGCAACGGGTGTGACGGCCTGTCTGCCCACAATCATTACTGGATCTGAGGCACATTTGCATACATGCTTTTCGGCTTTGGAAAAAGCAAGAAAATCCTCTCGATTAGCAAAAACCATGGTAGCCGGCTATCATCTGGAAGGGCCCTTTCTATCAAAACTTCCCGGATATTCAGGTTGTCACCCGGTTGAGGCTATGTGTGCGGCTGATCCGGAAATGTTTTTGCGTCTACAACAAGCTGCTGGAGGTAATATCCGGCTGGTGACGTTGGCTCCTGAAGTTGAAGGTGCTATAGCTTTCATTGAAAAATTAGTTCAGGATCAAATCATTGTTTCCTTAGGACACACAGCTGCTGACAATGAAACCACCCAACAAGCTGTAGATGCAGGTGCAAGACTTTCAACACACCTGGGAAACGGCACCTGTCAAGAACTGCACAAAAACAATAATCCGATCATAGCACAATTGAGTGAGGACAGACTAAGCGCAAGTTTTATCGCGGACGGCTATCATCTTTCTCCGGATGTGTTGAAAGCCTATCTAAGAGCAAAATGTACTGAACGAGTGATTCTGGTAACAGACGCTACAGCCGGAGCAGCGGCGCCTCAAGGACGTTACAAGTTAGGAAATTCTGAATTGCAGCTTGAAACGGAACCCGTCATTTTAGACCCACAAACATCTAGACCAGTAGGTTCTGCTGTAACGCTCGATCAGTGTGTGCGAAACGTAATTAACTGGTATGACATGCCTTTGAAAGAAGCCATAAGCTGGGCAGCCGATAATCCACTCAAATTGCTCAACTCAGCAAAAGTTAAAACTCAATTATCAGCACTGGAGCAAACCGTTTGGTGGAAAGAAGAGGAAGAGGAGTGGCAGGTAAAAGCTGCTCGGAGCGGAAAGTTTTTCTTTGAGAATTGATAATCAGCAATTTTGTTACTATTTATTAATTTTCTGTTTCGTCCATGAATTCGTCAGGTTTTATATTAGAGGCCAAGGATCTTGTGAATTAAATATGCAAAAGAGAGAGGGACCATATTATCAATTAGTTTGGGGTTTGAATACAAATGATGTTTGCAAAATTGACAAATTTAATCGATATTAGAGGAATTAAAGAAGTTTTTAGGAACCTTTAACATTAAAGTATTTTTTAAAAATTCAGATTTGAGCCAACCTAATTTACTTGCCTTGTTGGAATCAATATTTTTTCTTTGAACCATTAAAATTAGAAATCATTTCTTATGGACTATAGATTAATTGGTAAAACAGGACTTAAAATATCTTGTTTGGCGCTTGGGACTGATAATTTTGCAGATCCAACACCTGAAAAAGAATCATCTATTATCCTGGAAGCTTCAATTGATGCTGGAATCAACTTGGTAGATACTGGTGATGTATACGCAGATGGAGAAGGTGAAAAAATAATTGGCAAAACTCTAAAAAGATCTAAGAAAAGAGATCATGTTTTAATAGCAACAAAAGTAGATCACGGGAAAAGACGCCCTGGCTATTCAATAGACGACCCATCACTTTCTGGCCCTAATGATCACGGACATAGTAGATTAAACATAATTAGAGCTTGCGAAAAATCTCTCAAACGATTACAAACCGACTACATAGATATTTATCAATTGCATCGTCCTTCTCCTGAAATACATTTTGATGAAATACTTGGGGCAATGACCGACCTAGTTCGTCAAGGGAAAGTACGTTACATTGGCTGCTCAACACATCCCTCTTGGATGGTTATGGAATCAATTATGTGCAGTGAATTAAAAGGATATTCTCGAGTAGTTTTTGAACAACCCCCATATAATTTATTAGATAGACGTATTGAAAATGAACTAATACCAATGTGTCAGAAACAAGGAATAGGACTGATTACATGGGCACCTATGGCCATGGGTGTTCTTGCAGGACGATATAAAAGTTTTGATGATTATCCTGAAAATTCTCGGGCTTCCTTAAGAGGGGGGTTTTATGCTGATCGTGTAACTAAAAAAGGGATTGAAGTAGGTATTATTTTTTCAAAATTAGCTGAACAGATAGGCTTAACTGCAGCACAACTTGCAATTTTGTGGGTAAAGGATCAAGTGGGTATTGCTGCTCCACTTATAGGACCAAGAACATTAGCTCATTTAGAAAATCTATTACCAGTTGCTGGTATGAAATTGAGTGATGATATTCGTATTGCATGTGACAATTTAGTGCCTCCTGGAAGTGTAATCGCCAACTTTCATAATACTGCAGAATGGATGAAAACAAATATAGACTGGGAGATTAAATAATGAAGATCTCAAATATGATACATGCAGTAGATCTTCACGCCTGCGGAGAACCAGGAAGAGTAATTGTTGGGGGAATCCTTGATGTTCCTGGTGAATCAATGTTTGAAAAAATGCAACATTTATCTCAAAAAGCAGATTCATTACGTTTAAGAATGCTTCGCGAACCAAGAGGATACCCTGCTGCAAACTGTAACTTGATTTTACCATCAAATAATCCTGAAGCTGTAGCTGGCTTTGTTATTATGGAACAAACTGAATATCCAGGAATGTCTGGAACCAATACTATTTGTGTTGTTACTACTCTAATTGAAACTGGAATGGTAGAGGTAAATGAACCATTCACTGAGTTTAAATTGGATACTCCAGCAGGATTAATATCAATAAAAGCAGAAGTTAGCAATGGTAAGGCAAAAAATGTGACATTTGAAAATGTTCCAGCATTTTCAGTTTATACTAATAAATCTATACTTGTGCCTGAAATTGGAGAAGTGAGAGTTGATGTAGCTTACGGGGGAATGTTTTATGTTATTTTAGATTCAGAAGAATTAGGCTTGAAATTAAGTCCAGAAAATGGGGGTGAAATTGTTCGTATTGCGGAAATGGTAAAAGCAATAGCTTCAGAAAATTTGCCAGTTGTACATCCTGAGAATAAAGATATTTCTGGGATAACAATAGCAGTGGTTTCAGGCCCACCGGAAAATCCTGATGCAACATTGAAAAACGCCGTTGTAGTATCCACTGGGAAGTTAGATTGGGACCGCCGAGAAACATGGAAAGGGGTAATAGATAGATCTCCTTGTGGCACAGGTACCTGCGCAAAAATGGCATCACTATTTGAAAAAAACAAGTTAGAGCTAGATACAGATTTTATTCATGAAGGTATTTTAGGTACTACTTTTACAGGTAGGCTTTTGAGAAAAACTAAAGTAGGAAATTATGACGCAGTAGTACCAACAATTACTGGTAGAGCATGGATTACTGGTTTTGCTCAATATGTTTTAGATGCAAATGATCCTTTTCCAGAAGGTTATACAATTGGAGATATTTGGGGTGGCAATTGATTAATTTAAAAAAAGAAAGGAGGTAAAAAAAATGTAAAATTAATATAAATTTAACTAAATCATCTTATTTAAACAATTAATTCTATTAAAGGAGTTTTTATGAAAAACCTAAAAAATATTGTAACATTGTTTGTTTCTATAACTATGTTTACTACAACAATTTATGCTGCAGATTTTGTTTTAAAACTAGCCCACAATGGACCAGAACAACATCCATTCCAAAATGGTGCCGAACGTTTTAAACAAGTGATGGAGGAAGAGACTGACGGTGCTGTTACAGTGCAGATTTTTCCTGGCGAACAGTTGGGGTCTGAGGAAGAGACAAGTCAAATGATTAAACAAGGGACACTAGCTTGTGCTGTGGAAAGTGCTGGTGGAGGGCTCGCTCCTTTTGTTTCATCTGCTGATCTTTTTAACTTACCCTTTCTCTTCAGAGATGTTCCACATTTTTATAGGGTTTTAGATGGTCCTGTAGGTGACCTCATAGCTAGAGATGTAGAGGATAAATTGGACTCAGTTTTTCTAGGCTGGTGGTTTTCGGGAATACGTAATGAGTGGAATGGGAAACGTCCCGTAATGACACCTGATGATTTGAAAGGATTGAAAATCAGAGTAATGGGTAGTCCAGTTTTGATCGATACATTCAATGCACTTGGAGCCCAAGCTACCCCTATGTCATGGGGTGAAGTTTATACCAGTCTGCAACAAGGAGTTATTGATGGTGCAGAAACTGACCATGTAGATCTCTTGGTAGAAAAATTCTATGAAGTTACGAAGCATGTCTCCCTTACTGGTCACCTATACCTTGCAGCAGGATTAGTTTGTAGTAAAAAGGTTTACGACAAACTTCCTGCGAAATATAAACTTGCTCTTCTTCATGCTGGTCAAGCGTCAGTACAAACGCAACGTGATGCAATGGAGATTATGACAGGTGATGCATTAGCAAAATTGAAAAAGAAAGGTTTGAAATTCTATTCTGTAGACGTTGCACCTTTTCAAGCTAAAGTCGGCTCAGTTTATAGAAAGAACGCAGAAAAGGTTGGAGGCATGAGTGTAATTGAACTTGTCTCAAAACAGTAGATTTTATTAGTTAAATAACATCTTTCTATATCATTTTTAAAGGGTGGCTAAAATAGTGCCACCCTTTTCCCCCATTTTAAACAAGAAATATCTTAACTAATAATCAATAATTTCTTGTTCATTTAATTAAATGATTCTTTTAAATTTACAGATCTCCTATGCTAAAAACAATTTTTAGGAATCCACTTGAAAGTGTTCTATGTGTTTTGATTGCTTTTCTTTCTATTGTCACATTCAGTCAAGTGGTTGCACGTTACGTTTTTGAAGCTCCTTTGTCATGGTCAGAAGAACTAGCCCGGTTTCTTCTATTGTGGCTGGCAATGCTAAGTGCAGCATATGCCTTTAAAATTAAAGCACATTTTGCCCTACAGTTTGTGGTCAATTCCGTTCCCCAAAAAATGCAAAAAATTATTTCACAGTTTGTTTCACTGCTGGTTATTTTATTTCTTGTTGGTTTTCTTTACAATTCTTTTAAATTTGTCCTGGGGGTGGAAGGCCATCTTGCACCGGCACTTCAGATTCCAATGGAAATACCTTATTCAGCATGCATCGTGGGAAGTATGCTTATGCTTTTTTATGTGTTAAAAACATTTATAAAAGACATAAGTTCTAACACCACCATGAAGTAACAAAAAAAATAAAATATGGGAATTATCGTTCTTTTTATTTTACTAATTTGTTTGGTTTCATCTGTTCCTATTGCTATATCTTTAGGTATTGCTACTTTTGTTGGTATGTTCATTTTATCACCAGAGTTTTTGGTAACAATGCCTCAAAAAGTACTTAGCGGCATGGACTCTTTCACTCTCTTAGCCGTACCCCTTTTCATTTTTGCTGGAACTATTATGGGTCATGGAGGGATAGCAGGACGCATTGTAAACATGTCTTTAGTACTGGTAGGGCGTGTTCGAGGTGGTTTAGGCATGGTAGTGGTTTTTGGCACAATGTTTTTTTCAGGAGTATGTGGTTCAGCAAGCGCAGACACCGCAGCAATTGGTTCTATCACAATGCCGGAAATGTTGAAACGAAAGTATCCAGCCCCTTTTGCTACTGCTCTGCTAGCTGCTGCAGGAGGTACTGCTACTATTGTTCCCCCTTCAATTGACCTCATTATTATCGGTGTTGTAGCCAGTATTTCAATTGGAGGACTCTTTGCCGCTGGATTCTTACCTGGTTTAGTCAATGCTCTGGCTTTAATTGGCCTAGTATATTATTACGGTAAAAAACTTAATCTTCCTCTGATTGAAGCAATGAGTCTAAGAGAAAAAGTAAAAGTTTTTGCAGATGGAATTTTTGCGTTACTCATGCCCGTCATTATTCTTGGAGGGATTTTAGGAGGTATATTCACTCCCACTGAAGCTTCATCTGTAGCGGTAGTATATGGATTGGTAGTATCCCTTTTCATATACAAGGAACTCAAACTTAGGGATTTGCCTGATGTTTTTCTTGAAGCATGCAAACTTACAGGGGTGGTAATGCTAGTTTTAGGAATGGCTTCTGCTTTTTCGTTCCTCCTTGCTTTTGAACGAATTCCCCATGACATAGCTGAATTTATTGTTGAACATTCCAACAATTGGGTGGTTTTCGTAATTATCGTTCATGTGGTTTTTTTGATCTTAGGAATGCTGATGGATGCGCTCCCCGCTTTGATAATTCTCATGCCGATATTAGTCCCTGCAGGAGTAGCTCTAGGAATGGATCCCATACATATTGGAATTCTGATTGAGTCAAATGTAGCCTTATCCATGTTTACTCCTCCTGTTGGAGTTTGTCTATATGTGGCATGTGGATTGAGTAAATTGCCTATTGAGGATGTCGTCAAACCCCTTCTCCCCTTCTTCGCAGTTTTACTGACCACTATGATGTTAATCAGTTTTGTACCAGAAATAACATTGTTTATCCCTAGACTACTAGGTTATGTAAATTAATTAAAATTATAAAAAAGGAGACCATTTGGTTGATAAAAAAGTTGCTTTAGTAACAGGTGCTGGCAGAGGTTTGGGAGAGGCTGTCGCTGTAGATTTACTATCAAAAGATATGTGTGTTGTGATTGCAGATATACATAAAATTGATATTAACAAATACAATAATAAATCTGAATTAAATTGTTCTGAGAATATCATGTCTCATCAAGTTGATGTTTCAAATAGATTGGAAGTAAAAGAAATGTTTAATTTAGCTTTGAAAAAATTTAGAAAAATAGATTATCTTATAAATTTTGCTGGAATAAATAGGGATTCACCTTTTATAGAGATGAGTGATGAAGACTGGGACAGTGTAATTTCTGTTC
Source organism: uncultured SAR324 cluster bacterium (assembly GCA_902513935.1). The sequence goes on along the minus strand of CABXOR010000001.1, from coordinate 20,708 downwards.
ATCTAAAGGGGACATTTATTTGTTGTCAAGAATTTGTTAATTCTAAATCTCAAGGTAATGGGCATATAATAAATGTATCGGCAGCATGCGGAATACAAGGGAGAAAAAATGGGGCAAATTTTTGTAGCGCAAAAGCAGGTATTTTGGCTCTTACTAAATGCTTAGCTTTGGAATTATCCCCTAGAATTCAAGTAAATTGTTTAATACCAAGTGCAGTTGATACTCCTGAAGTTAGAGAGCGATATAAACTTGATACAAAAGAGGGATTTGATTCTGTTGTAAATGGGATACCAATGGGTAGGCTTGGTAAAACCGAAGACGTGGCGCAAATGGTAAATTGTATATTATCTTCTAGTTTCACAACTGGGGCTACATTTTATGTAAATGGTGGTGAATATATGAGTTAATTACATGATCAACAATTTGCTTTTGCTCGTTATTGTCACTCTGTCATATGCAGGTTACAATTTATTTATTAAGTTAGCTAGCTCTCAAAATATTAATAATACTAATAGTATTGCTGCTACATTATGCCTACAAATATTTGCCTTAATAGTTACTTCTATCTTTTCTGTTTATTTATTTTCAAAAGGTGAAAGAATTTTTGTTCTAACTTCAAAGACATATCTATATGCTATCTTTGCTGGAATTTCAATCGGATTTGCTGAAATAGGATACTTTTATTTATTTAATGCATCCAATCCAAATGGACCATTAACTGCTAATACAGCAATTCCTGTCATATTAGGTGGAACTATCTTGATAACAATGATTTTTTCCTTTTATATTTTTCGAGAATCTTATAACTATCAAAAAATTCTAGGCACATTATTTATAATTTTTGGAATATATTTAGTTTTAATAAAAAATAATAATTAAGATTTAAATGTAATGGAGTTTAAATATGGAAAATGAACATGTTTTTAAAGGCTGTATACCAGCCATAATGACACCATGTAATTCTATAGGTGAACCTGATTTTGAAGCACTTGTAAGAAAAGCAAAACAATTGATAAAAGCTGGCATGCAATCCGTTGTCTATTGTGGCTCGATGGGTGATTGGCCGCTTTTAACAGATGAACAAAGGCAGGAAGGGGTTTCTTCTTTGATTAATGCTGGTATTCCTGTGATTGTAGGAACTGGAGCTCAAAACACATTAAAAGCTTCACTTCATTCTAAACACGCTTTGGAAAATGGAGCTATAGGTTTAATGATTATACCTAGAGTACTATCTCGCGGGAGTTCCCCATCCGCACAAAAAAAACATTTTGAGTCTATTTTAGAAGCTGGTAAAGGACTTCCATCCGTCATCTACAATAGTCCATACTATGGTTTTGAGACGAAGGCAGATCTCTTTTTTAATCTCCGTGAGAAATATCCTCAGCTTGTTGGTTTCAAGGAATTTGGTGGAGCAGTAGCACTAAGTTATGCTGCTGAAAATATTACAGAGGCACAAGAAGAACTTGCACTAGTTGTAGGAGTCGATACCCAGGTTTTTCATGGAATTGTGAATTGTGGAGCAATTGGAGTTATAACTGGCATTGGAAATGTTATTCCAGAAGCTGTCCTCAAACTTTACGAGTTATGCATTGAAGCTGCAAATGGAAGTGTAAAATCAAGACAACTTGCTTTAGAATTAAACGATGCACTTAAAGTTTTATCAACATTTGACGAAGGACCAGACTTAGTCCTTTTTTACAAGTATTTATTAAAACTAAAAGGGGAAGATGAATATGATTTCCATTTTAATAACTCTGACAAACTAAGCGAAAGTCAATCCATATTTGCAAAAAAACAGTTTAAATTATTTAAGGATTGGTGGCAAAACTGGAACCAATAAAAAATTTTGATTTAAAATTCATATACTTTTAATGCAAACACTAAGATTAAAAATATTACCAAATCAATATTCGATTCATAAGTTATTGCCCAAACATGAATTGCCTTATTCTCTTTATAAAAAGAATAGTTTTTTTTCTTTTACTTCTACAGACGAAGAGACATCTTTAATCTGCGACTCTACTTTAAAAATAAAAGATAGTTTAAGAGATGATAAATGGACATGCATAAAACTTGTTGGACAATTAAATGTCGAAGAAACAGGAATTTGGTCTCGAATCACTTCGGCTTGCTCAAATTGTGGTTGCGCAGTACTAACAGTTACAACTTTCAACACAGATTATTTTCTTGTTAAAACAATACAATTGGAAAAATTGAAGTCTTTTTTTTTAGAAAATAATTTTGCGTTTGTCGATTAATTATTATATTAGAATTGATATATGCGTTTTAAATGAATTTTGTATTATAAAAAATTACGGAAAATGAGAAAGTATAAATATTTTTTTAGAGTAGTTACTGTTTCTATTAAATAAACCTAGAAATGATTGTTTTTTAATCATTAACAATAAATAAATTAAAAGATAAATACTTTACTGTAATTCAGAGTTTTGCCGCCAATTCTGCACCATCGCTGATTGCAGTTTTTGCGTCAAGTCCGAGCGCAGCTTTGGCTCCGCCGATTACGTTTACCTCGAATCCAGCTTTGCGTAAAGAAGTTTCCAATTCACGTCTTGGCTCCTGTCCTGCGGCAACAATCACATTGTCCACTTCAAACACAATATCTTTTGGTTCTTCACCTTTTTTCAAAGAAACTTTCACATGCAGTCCGGAATCATCGATTTTAAGATAAGTTGCACCAGGAAGGAGTTGTACACCGTGTGATTTTAAAGTTTGGATATGTGCCCAGCCTGTAGTTTTTCCAAGCCGTTTACCTATTTTGTCTGCAGAACGCTGTAAAACCGTAACTTCACGTTTTTTAGGTTTCCGGAGAGCTAAAGCTTTTTCCGAATCAAGAATCCCGTAGCCCTGAAAATACTCCGGAACTTCACTCGAGAAAGGAGATTGCGCGGTTAGATAATGCGCTACGTCAATGCCGATTCCTCCTGCTCCGATTACAGCAACTTTTTGTCCTACTACTCGTTCTTTGTCTAAAACATCCAGATAACTCAGAACTTTAGGATGATCGATTCCATCCAGTTCCAATTCTCGAGGCTTTACCCCGGTTGCCAACACAACAAGATCAAATGTTCCTGAATTAAGAGTTTCGACATCAACAGTCTGCCTCAGCTTTAATTCCACTCCATATTTTTCAAGCATTACTCGATAGAAGCGGAGTGTTTCAAAAAATTCCTGTTTCCCGGGAATTTTCACTGCTAAATTGATTTGGCCGCCAAGTTCAGGTCGTTGGTCAAACAAAGTGACTCGGTGTCCACGCATGGCAGAAATGTAGGCAGCCGTCATTCCGGCTGGACCTGCTCCAATCACTGCAATAGATTTTGGAATACTTGCAGTTACGTAGTTTAATTCAGTTTCATGTCCTGCACGCGGATTAACTAAACAAGTTGCTGTTTCCATTTTAAATATATGATCCAGACAAGCCTGATTGCAGGCAATACAGGTGTTGATTTCTTCCGGGCGTCCCTCTGCAGTTTTATTGACAAAATTTTCATCGGCCAAAAATGGACGTGCCATCGAGACCATGTCCGCCAGCCCGTCTCGCAAAAGATTCTCTGCGACATACGGATCGTTTATGCGGTTGGAAGTCACGATCGGAATATTAAAATGAGGACGCAGCCTGCCTGTTAGCCAGGTAAATGCTGCACGGGGCACCATCATGGCAATTGTCGGAATCCGTGCTTCGTGCCAGCCGATTCCGGTATTGATCAACGACGCTCCTGCCTCTTCTACACGCTGTCCAAGTTCAACAACTTCGTCAAAAATACTTCCGTCTTCAACTAAATCAAGACACGAAAGGCGGAATATAATCAAGAACTCTTCTCCGGATTCTTCCCGAACCCGCTCCACAATCCGGAGTGGAAACCTGATCCGGTTTTCGTAAGATCCCCCCCAATTGTCGCTGCGTTGATTTGTACATTTGGCAATGAACTGGTTGATCAGATAACCTTCAGAACCCATTATTTCCACTCCGTCATAACCGGCTTTTTGTGCTAGTTTTGCACAACGCACAAAATCTTCTATAGTTTGTAAAATATCATCCGGAGTTAATTCTTTGGGACGATAAAAGTTGATTGGCGCAGTTATTGGGGAAGGCGCAACGCAATTTTCCAAGAGCCCGTAACGCCCTGTATGCAAAATCTGCAAAACTATTTTGCCACCGTTTTCATGAACTGCCTCTACAATCGGTTCGTGAAAATCCAATTGATCTTCCGAAACTAATTCTGCGCCTTCTTCAAAAACACGACCTGCTGCATTTGGCGCAAAGCCCCCGGTTACAATAAGTCCCACTCCTCCCTTGGCCCTTTCTGCATAAAAAGCTGCCAGACGAGATGAACCATTAGGATGTTCTTCAAGTCCGGTATGCATTGACCCCATCATAACTCTGTTTTTCAGGGTAATGCTGGCGACTTTCAGTGGACTAAGCAAGGTTTCAAAAGCCATTATAGTGAATTGGATTTTGGTTATGTGTTTTGGGTTTTATCTACAAACAAATCAAGCTTATTAAGAAGCGCTTAACTTTATACTGTAAACTGTTAAATACTCAAGATGCTTTGAGCATTTCTGCCTGATGGTGAGACATCAAGGGGTCAATCACTTGTTCCAACTTGCCTAGCAAAATTTCTTCAAGTTTGTATAGAGTGAGATTGATGCGATGATCAGTAAGACGACCCTGGGGGAAATTATAGGTCCTGATACGTTCGCTCCTGTCACCGCTTCCAACCATGCCTCGGCGTTGTTCTGCGGTTGCAGATTGTTGTGCTTCAAGTTCCTTTTCATAGAGCCTTGCCCGCAGGACCTTTAAGGCTTGGTTTTTATTTTTTAACTGGGATTTTTCATTTTGACAAATGACAACCAATCCGGTTGGAATATGGGTAATCCGAACTGCAGAATCAGTGGTGTTCACGCTCTGTCCACCCGGCCCAGATGACCGATAAACATCAATCCGTAAATCTCCAGGATTGATCTCAATCTCAACATCATCTACCTCAGGCAACACTGCTACAGTTGCAGCTGAAGTGTGGATACGTCCTTGCGTTTCAGTTTTGGGAACCCGTTGTACACGATGTACACCTCCCTCAAATTTCAAGCGGCTGAATACATCTTTGCCCTCTATTGAAAAAGTGATTTCCTTGAAACCACCAAGATCATTTTTGCTTTCGTTGAGCAGTTTCAATTTCCATTTACGTGCTTCAACATAATGTGCGTACATTTGAAACAGGTCCCGGGCAAAGAGAGCTGCTTCATCACCACCTGTGCCTGCACGAATTTCAATTATGATATTACGGGAATCGTCTGGATCTTTTGGAAGAAGTAAAAGTTGGATCTCCTTTTCCAACTCTTCCAACTGTCGGTCGAGCTCCGAAATTTCCTGACTGGCCATTTCGCGGATTTCCTGATCTTCATTATCCGCGTCCGCTAATTCACGGTTATCATCGAGTTCTTGCTGGATTTCAAGATATCGGTGATAACACTCAACAATTTCCTGCAGACCTGAATGTTCCTGACTCAACTTCCGGTAACGCTCCTGATCCTGAGTCACGTCGGGTTGACCGAGTTCGTGCGTCAGACTTTCGAAGCGTTCATTTATTTCCGCAAGTTTTTCCAGCATCTCGGGTCAGGCCCGTTTGTAACGACGTTTAAACTTTTCAATTCGACCTGCACTATCAACAAAATTTTGTGCTGATCCAGTAAAAAACGGATGACAGTTTGAACAAATTTCTACTGTTGTTTCTCCGCCCTTTGTAGACTGTGTCTCCCAAGTCGCTCCGCAGGCACAGCGGAACGAGGTCTCTTTATACTCCGGGTGAATATTTAATTTCATTTTTCGTTTTTCCGATTTAAGTTTTTTAAAGTTTGAGCTTTAAGTTAAAATGTATTTGCTGTCTGCAATTTAATTTTAGTTTTATTTATCCATCATATTGAGAAAATTCACATTCTCTTTGAATTTTTCCATTTTATCAATGAGAAATTCCAGGGCCTCAACTACATTCAATTGAGAGAGAACTTTACGTAAGACCCAAATACGATCAAGGTCTGCTTTTTCAACAAGCAGTTCCTCTTTGCGTGTTCCGGATTTGCTGAGATCGATTGCAGGAAAGATCCGTTTTTCAACAGGTTTCCGATCAAGTACAAGTTCCATATTACCTGTACCTTTGAATTCCTCAAAAATCACTTCGTCCATCCTGCTGCCAGTATCAATCAGTGCGGTCGCAATAATGGTCAATGATCCACCTTCTTCAATGTTTCTGGCTGCACCAAAAAATCTTTTAGGTTTAAAAAGTGCGTTGGAATCAACTCCTCCGGAAAGAATTTTTCCGCTTGGAGGAATGACTGTATTGTAGGCCCGTGCCAGCCTCGTTATTGAGTCCAGCAAAATTACAACGTCACGCTGATGTTCAACAAGTCGTTTTGCTTTTTCCAAAACCATTTCAGAAACCTGTACGTGCCGCGTTGCCGGTTCATCAAAAGTTGAGGCAACTACTTCTCCATTTACGGAACGACGCATATCTGTCACTTCCTCAGGTCGTTCGTCAATTAACAAAACAATCAAATCCACTTCAGGATGATTTTCAGTGATACTGTTTGCTATTGACTGCAGAATCATTGTTTTACCGGTTCTTGGCGGAGCAACAATCACTCCGCGCTGGCCTTTCCCAATTGGCGAAACAAGGTCAATGACCCTTGTGGTCAAATCATTATCTTTTCGTTCAAGATTGAGGTGTTCATTTGGATGGAGAGGAGTGAGGTTGTCAAAAAGAATTTTTTCGAATGCCTTATTTGGGTCACGGAAATTAATTTCTTCGACCTTAAGCAGAGCGTAATAACGTTCGCTCTCTTTTGGTGGCCTGATTTGCCCTGCAACTGTATCGCCTGTCCGTAAATTAAAACGCCTTATCTGTGAAGGTGAAACATAAATATCGTCTGGTCCAGGGAGGTAGTTGTAATCAGGTGCTCTCAGGAATCCGAACCCGTCAGGAAGGGCTTCCAAAACTCCTGCGCCGTAAATTATCCCTTTGCGTTTCGTCTGGGCCTGCAAAAGCGCGAAGAGCAGTTCCTGCCCTCTCATGCTGTTTGCATTTTCGATATCATATTCACGTGCAATCTTAATCAGTGCATTGATATCTTTTTTCTTCAACTCAATTAAATTGAGTGTATTTGGCGTGGATGAATTATCTGAATTATTTTTTGAATTATTGTTGTCGCCATTTTCAGGCCTGCTTTTAGGCATGTGAGGTTTAGTCGGAGGTTAATCAATGATAGGATCCCTTAATCTTAGAGACCATTTTCTGATGTGTTTAGTTAAATGGAAGGATAATAAATTTCAACGTATTTGCAACAACTTCAATTACAAAAAGTGGTTATAGTGATTAATAAAAACAACGTGGGTAAGGTATTGTCTACAGTGGAACTGCTTGATCTAGAATTGTGCTATTAATAAATAGGGTATTCTAACTTCGCCAATTTTCTATACATTGTCAAGTGTTTTTATAAAAAAAAATATTTTTCCTGAATCAGTTATTTTTCCAGTGAGACATTAATTCTAGTAATATACTGATATTATTAATTATACCTTGTTATCTCTGCCGAAGTGAGAGATCTAATAAAGTGCCAAGATCGTATAAGATACCTCACACATGTTCGGGATGACACGAAAAAAACTCTTGACTGTCGAGTTCTTTTTTAAATCACAAATATTTTGCTGCCTTGCTCTATGATGTGCTGTTTTTTTTCTTTTTTGGTAGGTAGAGATCAGTGATTGTTCCTTCAAAAGCCTCTGCCGCAAAGGCTACTGTTTCCGAAAGTGTCGGATGCGGATGAATCGTTGAACTTAGATCCTCTGCATCACATCCCATCTCAATCGCCAGAGCACCTTCTGCAATCAAATCTCCAGCATTTGGTCCGACAATTCCTACTCCAATGACTCTGTTTGTGTCTTCTTCAAAAAGGACTTTAGTCATGCCTTCACTGCGTCCCAAAGATAAACTGCGTCCGCTTGCAGCCCAAGGAAAATTTCCTTTGCCGTAAGCAACGCCCTGCTTTTTTGCTTCTTCTTCAGTAATACCTGCCCAGGCAACTTCCGGATCAGTATATGCTACAGACGGAATCGTCCGGGCATCAAAATGCCTTTTCATTCCTGAAATAACTTCTGCAGCAACATTTGCTTCGTGTGTCGCTTTATGTGCCAGCATCGGCTGGCCTACAATATCACCAATCGCAAAAATATGAGAAACGTTTGTACGCATTTGCGAATCAGTCGTAATAAATCCAACCTCATCAACTGCTATCCCTGCTTTTTCTGCACCAATCCGGAATCCATTTGGGGTACGTCCTACTGAACTGAGAACGCTGTCAAATATCTGAGGCTTACCCGGTGCATTTTTACCTTCAAAAGAGACTTTCATTCCTTTTTTGAGGGCTTCTACCTTTGTTACCCGTGTTTCAAGCCAGATATTTTTATATTGTTTGGATATTCTTTTTTGAAAAGGACGAACTAAATCCCTGTCTGCGCCGACCATCAAGCCATCAAGCATTTCAACAATGGTTATTTTTGAACCTAGAGCATGATAAACAGTAGCCATTTCCAGACCTATAATACCTCCTCCAATTACCAGCAGATGCTCTGGAATTTTAGTAAGCTCCAATGCACCGGTTGAATCTATAATACGTGAATCTTCCGGAAGAAAGGGGAGCTTCACCGGCAGAGAACCTGCTGCAATAATCGCATTTTCAAAATGAATTGTATTTTTATTTGCATCAGCATCAGTAACACAAAGATGGTTAGGGTCCATGAACTCACCCATGCCGGTAATGATTTGCACTTTGCGCTGTTTAGCCATGCTCTTCAGACCTCCGGTTAACTGATTTACAATTCCGTCTTTCCACTCACGCAACTGGTCAATATTAATTTTTGGTTTTCCAAATGATACTCCGTGTGCACTCATCGATTCAGCTTCGTCAATGACTTTTGCTGCATGTAACAGTGTCTTTGACGGAATACAGCCAACATTCAAACACACACCGCCAATACAATTGTAGCGCTCCACCAAAATTACTTCCTGACCTAAATCCGCTGCACGAAAAGCTGCGGTGTACCCTCCAGGTCCGGAACCTAGCACGAGCACATCGCATGTCATATCTGCTTTTCCGGAAAAGGATTTTACGGTTTTGAATGTCTTCGATTGAGAATCTGGTTTAGAATTTTGGGATGGCGGGATTTTTTCAGATTTTTGGGTTTTAACTTTTGCGTATTCCTTTGTCTCCAATTTCAAAATCTGGCTGCCCTCAGAAACTTTATCTCCTGCTTTAACTTTTATTTCACGGATTATTCCCGCAACCGGTGAGGGAACATCCATGCTTGCCTTGTCGCTTTCCACAGAAATCAGCGGATCCTCCAGTGCAACCTTATCGCCTACATTGCAAATTACTTCAATAATTTCAACATCTTCAAAATCACCAATATCCGGAACCTTTACTTCAATGAGACTCATAACGACATTCTCCGCAAATCTGACAAAATTTCGCACAAGTCTACCATAAATCGAGCCGCCTGTGCTCCATCAATCACACGGTGATCATAAGTCAAATCCATTGGCAGCATCAGACGCGGCAAAAATTCTTTACCGTTCCAGACAGGCATCATACGCGAACGCGTTACACCAAGAATTGCAACTTCCGGAGCATTCACCAAAGGTGTAAAAGCTATTCCGCCAATTCCGCCTAAACTGGATATGCTGAAACAACCACCCTGTATGTCGTTGGTTTTTAGTTTTTTTGCTCGAGCTTTTTCACTAACTTCACCCAGTTCTTTGGCCAGTTCCAGCAAACCTTTCTGTTCCACATCCTTTATCACAGGAACCACCAGGCCGTCCGGAGTATCCACTGCCACTCCAATGTGAAGATATTTCTTTAACACCAAATTTTCCTTGTCTGCAGTCAAGGATGAGTTGAAATTTGGATGCTTCCGAATTGCCACAACACATGCTTTGAGTAAAAAAACAAGAGGAGTTACCTTCACGCCCTGCTTTGCCGCTTCGTCTTTGAGAGATTTTCGAAAATATTCGAGTTCAGTTATATCAGCCTCATCATGATGCGTCACGATTGGTAAGTTTAGCCATCCTCGATGCAAATTTTCAGCAGCTTTTTTCTGTATTCTGGAAAGCGGTTTAATTTCAACAGGACCAAATTTACTGAAATCTATTTCAGGCATTGCTGGAATTCCTGATCCTTCAGCAGCAGTTCCGGAAGCTGTTCCTCCCAAAGCCTGCTTGACAAATTCCTGGACATCTTCTTTTGTGATACGTTCTTTGCGGCCGGAACCATGGACCTGACTCAGGTCAACACCTAATTCACGGGCAAATTTACGAATCGATGGACTGGCATGTGCACGCAAAAATAATTTCTGGTTAACCGACATCACTATTGGTGGTGGACGCTGTCCCGATTCTTTTGAAACAGCTCCAGAGCTTGTTGATTCAGATTCTTTTGTGGGAACAATATACTTATTTACCGGTGAAGTTGCTTCAGAATTTTCTGTTTCAGCAGAAGTTTCCGTATCTGCAGTTTCAAGTTCTTTTACCACTAAAGTAAGGATCAGGTCGTTTTGTGAAACTTTGTCTCCAGCTTTTATTTTTACAGTCTTTACTGTACCGCTAAACGGAGAAGGGACATCCATTGATGCTTTATCACTTTCCATTGTGAGCAGAGCCTCTTCTGCAGAAACGGTGTCTCCCGATTTAACCAGAACTTCAATAACTTCTACTGCATCGAATTCACCTATGTCAGGAACAAGTATATCTTTGATACTACTCATAGCGTTTCTCCTCAGGACATCAATGGATTATTTTTGTTGGGGTCAATTCCGTATTTTTTGATGGCACCATTTACTTTTTTGGATGAAACACTCCCATCTTCCATAAGAGCATTTAACGATGCCACTGCAATGTAATAACGGTCTACTTCAAAATGCTTTCTCAAGGCTTGACGTGAATCGCTCCTGCCAAATCCATCAGTTCCAAGCACAGAATAAGATCGAGGTACATATGCACGTATCTGGTCGGGAAAAAGTTTGACATAATCTGTTGCCGCAACTACAGGACCGTCTGTGTCTAAGAGACATTTTTCAACATGACTCATTTTTGGTTTTTTATCTGGATGCAGCATGTTCCAGCGTGAAACATCATCCCCGTCTCGCTTCAGTTCATTGAAACTGGTACAGCTCCAGATATCCGCCTCCACCTTAAAATCTGCAGACAGCAAATCTGCCGCAGCAATCGCTTCCCGTAAAATTGATCCGGAACCCAACAATTGTACTCTCGTTTTCCCCTTTTTACCTTTTTGCAGCAAATACATTCCTTTCACAATGTTTTTTTCCTGACCTTTTCTTAAGCCCGGATGCGAATAATTTTCATTCATTGTGGTTATGTAATAAAAAACATTCTCCTGTTTTTTAAACATGCGTTCCATTCCATTCTGCATAATCACCATCAATTCATTAGAAAAAGTCGGATCATAAGAGACACAGTTGGGCACATTTCCAGCCATGATTTGACTGTGTCCATCTTCATGTTGCAAACCCTCACCATTGAGTGTGGTTCGTCCAGAAGTAGCGCCAATTAAAAATCCCCGTGCCTGCATATCTCCAGCAGCCCAAACTAAATCTCCAATCCGCTGAAATCCAAACATCGAGTAAAAAATATAAAATGGAATCATCTGCATTCCGGAATTGCTGTAGGCTGTCGCAGAAGCAATCCAGGAAGACATGGCGCCGTCTTCAGTAATCCCCTCCTCCAATAATTGACCGCTCTGATTCTCCTTGTAATACATTAATTGATCCCGATCGACAGGTTCGTATTTTTGTCCTTCGTGAGCATAAATTCCGATTTGGCGAAACATTCCCTCCATGCCAAATGTTCTTGCTTCATCAGGCACTATGGGAACAACGCGCTGGCCGATGTTTTTATCTTTGCACAATAATGTTATTGCCTGCACAAGTGCCTGAGTTGTGGATATTTCTCGTTCTCCAGTTTCCTGTAATAATCGTTCAAAAATTGTTAATGCGGGAATGTCAAGAGAATCTCCTTTTGTTCTACGGGCGGGCAGGTTGCCACCAAGAGCAGTACGGCACTGTTTAAGATATTCCAATTCAGGAGTATCATCAGGAGGCCTGTAAAACGACATTTGATCCACTTCTTTATCAGAAATTGGAACCTGAAAACGATCCCTAAAACTTTTCAGATCGTCCATTTTCATTTTCTTTTGTGAATGAGTGATGTTGATTGCCTCACCAGATCCTCCCATCCCGTAACCTTTTACCGTTTTTGCGAGAATTACAGTTGGCTGTCCAGTATGACCTACTGCAGAATGGTATGCTGCGTATATTTTGTGAGGATCATGCCCACCACGGTTCAGTCTCCAAATGTCCTCATCAGACATATTAGAAACCATCTCCAGCAATTCAGGGTATTTACCAAAAAAGTGAGCTCTGGTATATGCTCCACCTTTTGCTTTAAAAGCCTGATATTCTCCGTCAATTGCTTCATCCATACGTTTACGCAGAAAACCTTCAGTGTCTTTTGCCAGCAAAGGATCCCAGTATGAACCCCAGATAACTTTTATCACATTCCAACCTGCACCACGGAAATCACCTTCAAGTTCCTGTATTATTTTTCCGTTTCCACGTACTGGGCCATCTAGTCCTTGCAAATTGCAGTTAATAACAAAAATAAGATTGTCCAAATTTTCACGGGAGGCCAAACCGATTGCTCCCAGAGATTGCGGTTCATCTGTTTCACCGTCCCCCAGGAAAGCCCATACTTTGCGTCCGGTAGTGTCTGCTAGGCCGCGGTTGTGAAGGTATTTTAGGAAACGTGCCTGGTAAATTGCCATGATTGGCCCCAGTCCCATGGAAACAGTCGGAAACTGCCAAAAGTCTTTCATCAACCATGGATGAGGATATGACGGAACACCTTTACCATCGGATTCACGACGGAAATTATCCATTTGCTCTTCCGTCAGCCTGCCCTCCACAAAGGCCCGAGCATATATTCCTGGTGCTGAATGACCCTGAAAAAATACTAAATCACCACCATGATCTTTACTTGCTGCCTGCCAAAAATGGTTAAAACCGACATCATACAGTGTAGCCGAAGAAGCAAAACTGGCGATGTGCCCTCCTAAGTCAGATGAATCCCGATTTGCACGCATGACCATTACCGCTGCATTCCAACGGATAATTGAGCGAATCTTGTGCTCCAGTTCCTGATCTCCTTTAGAACGTACTTCAAGTTCCGGAGGAATTGTATTCAGATACGGTGTATTAGCAGAATAAGGACTTCCTGCTCCTGACAAAACCGCATGGTCTGCCAATTCTCGTAAGAGGAATTGTGCCCGTTCAAAACCGTCTCTTTCAACGACTGCTTCCATAGCCTCTACCCATTCCTCGGTCTCCTGCGGATCTAAATCGTTTATTTTTTTTGGAGTCATTGTTTTACCTCAGTCAATGATGTGTTTGGATCCTACAATTTGATAATACCTTTTATTAGCAAAAAAACCATATTTGTTTCTTATTTTGATTATTAGTGCTTGAAATAAAAAGAATAATTATGTAGTAATAACAGTTAATTATTTTTGATTTCAGCAATGAGGATTTTACAAAAAACTTGCAGCAGTCAGTTGACAGTTTTTTGGTCTGATTATTCAATCTGTTAACTGAGAGATTAAAACTGACAGCTAATCTTCGGTTATTCAGTACCTGATGAAACCTTGCTAATTATTGGTATAGATAGAATTTCGTTCAGACAATATTTAAGCCTTCACCACAATTAAATGGACGGCGAAGGGTCCTGGGAAATTTCAAGGGGTTGAACTGACTTAATTTTTTTCGACATCGGGTTCTTTCTTCTCACCGGCTTTTTCACTTTTAAATGGAGCATAAACAATGGTCGGCCTTTTACTCATTTTTCTCAATATTTTGGCAGAATAAACTATGCCTTTTCTTGAAGTTACAACTTTTTGGGAGCGCTTAAATGTCATTGTCATTTCCATTGCTTCACGACTTACCTTCTTAGAGTATATGATATCCGGCTTAACAGGTCCAGTTATACGAGCTCGTGTTTTGGTCATCTCCAATACTCCACGACTGGATTCTTCAGAATAAAGAATACCAGGCTTAACAGGTCCAGTTATGCGTGCTCGTGTTTTAGACATCTTCAATACTCCACGACTGGACTCTTCAGAAAAAAGAATCCCAGGCTCAACAGGTCCAGTTATGCGTGCTCGTGTTTTAGACATCTGCAGTGCCTTTCGCCTTATTTTTTCAGATTCTTCTGGATTTACCTCCGGAGGATTATATTTACTGACAATATTGACTTTTGTATATCGCGGCTGAAAAGGCTTTTTCACAAACCAGTGGTTATTTTTAACCATCTTAGAAGTAACCAAACCGGTTTCCAACATTTTTTTTGAAGACATCTTTGCAATACTTTTCCTACCTTGCAAAACAGATTTTTTCAAAACATAATACTTCACTTTACGTCCCTTGTTTTTTTGTTCTAGAATACGTGCTTCCCTTATCCTGGCCTGTAAAACAGTTCCATTTTTTACATAGGATTGTATTTTACGGCCCTGACTTTCTGCCCTTAAATTTTGTTCAAAAAACAGTACACCTGAAAAACAAAATAATATTATAATGATGATTCCAAGAGACTTCTGCATGAACTTTGAATCAGACAATGTTATGTCACGATATTTTTTTCTTCCTGTTAAATTGATACGCAATCTGTCTTTAAACATTTTCCTTAGATTTTTTTCAAAAATTAGCAGGAAATTCAATCTTATTAACTTGGAAGTTTTCTATAAAAAAATTAGTGTTGGCCTCAAACACAATCTGGATGTATAATTGATCCAGAAATTGGGAAGAGATTTCCGGGGCACTTCAGATTTAGAATTATAAAGTAAAAAATGCTAAATCAAACATCAGTCACAGAAATTACGTCAGAGGAAATACTCCAACAAATGATTCGGGAGACATTTGAAGTTCCCAAGATCGAAAAACCGGCATCTGAGAAAAACTTCCCCGGAGCAGGATTTTCACAGCAAATCGAAAGAAACTCGGAGTCTAAAGAGAATTTATTAGTTCAGAGACTGGTAAATACACTAACTGCCCAACTTCAAACAATCCTTCCCGGAGCCTTCAGAATTACCTCTGAAACTGAACAATGCCTGTCTTATGCCAACTTGAGCAGTTGGGCTCCCGGACGGTCTTATTTTTCTCTGTTTGAGATGAAACATTCCAACTCAGTGTGGATTTTGCATTTTAGCCGCACCGTCGGTGAAGGATTGGCTTCATTGGTTCATACAAAAAATTCTCTAAATCATGCAAATATTTTTAATGATTTATGTGAAGCAGACTCTATCACTTATCTGGAAATTGGAGAAATGCTACGCAAATTTTTTGCCAGTTTGTTAGAACTATGGCCAAAAAGCGATAAATTAAAAGTGGCCAGTTGCCGTCATATCTTACAATTGGGGTTTCTTCGTAATTCTGTTATGGATGAAGAATATATAGTATTGCCGTTTTATCTTGATAATAGAGAATGTTCAGGAAATTTTCATCTGGTATTTCCTCATCGATACCTCTTGCTTTAGTTTTCACAGAGAATCTGAGTAGAAGGATCGAAAAATGACAAATCCGGTTTTAAGTCAACTCAATATTTATCCGCTAAAATCAGCAAGTGGAATTTCTCTGGATAACGCTTTTATGGAGCAAAGAGGATTGGCACATGACCGACGTTGGATGGTAGTGGATGATTCCGGTAAATTTATAACACAAAGAACCTGCCCAAGCATGGCATTGATAAACACAGAACTAGTCGGCCAAACACTGACTTTGAACGCCCCGCGAATGTCCGAGTTAAGCCTGCCTTTGTATCCCACAAAAGGTGAATCTCTAGAAGTTGAAATTTGGGGTGACCGTTGTGAGGCCTGGACTTCGAATTCCCAATCCGGATTGTGGATCAGTGATTATTTGCGCAAAAGCTGTAAAATTGTTTTTATGCCTGATCACAGCAATCGTCTGGTGGATCCGGACTATGCGCCTGCACAAAATCAGGTTTCGTTTTCAGATGGTTTCCCTTTGCTGCTGATTTCTGAATCATCCTTAAGTGACCTTAACAACCGTCTTCCAGAATACATAGCAATGAAACGTTTTCGTCCAAATATGGTTGTGAAAAACACGGAGCCTTATGCAGAAGATAAATGGGAAAAAATCAGAATTGAAGAATGTGAATTTCAAATAGTAAAATCATGTTCACGTTGTATACTCATTACTGTTGATCCGGAAACTGGAAAATTTGCCGGAAAAGAACCACTGCGTACACTGGCTGGCTATCGAAAACAAAACGGCAACGTACAGTTTGGTCAGAATCTGATTGCAACAATTAATGGAAAGCTGTCTGTCGGAATGCCTGTAGAGATTGTCACACAAAGTTGAACAATAGCCTGATCATCAAATCTGTGAAATTAATCAGGATTAATTTGCATCCGAAAAACTTTTTCATTGAGGGTAACAACTAGTAATAAATCAGTAAACTTGTATATTGCTTACATATATCATAGAATTATTTTTGATAAAAAAAGAAGTTTGTGTTGTTGAATCTCAGCTTGTAAACTTTGGAGACAAAAGACATAATCGAGCTTGCTTGAAGTAAATGAAAGAATCAGCTTAAAAGAGTGTTGTCTGTTTATAGTTGTTGTGTTAAGCTCAATTTAGAATTAAACCTTTAATCCCAACCTCAGGAGGTTATATGCATTTCATAAAATTAATTACTTTATTCCTTTTTCTCTCTGCCTTTGCCTTGCAACCGGCACTGGCCAAAAAAATTCCCCTGGGAATGCTGGTTGATATTAAGGGCAAAATTGAATACAGCAAAAAGGGGAAACGCTGGAAAAAAGTTCGGCGGAACAAGTTCGTTTATGCCAATTATCTGGTCAGGGTCAGTGCAGACAGTTCGATAAAGTTTTTGAATCAAGAAACAAACGAAACTACTCTGCTTACAGCCAATTCAAGAATCAAATTCACCAAAAAAGGATTAGAAGTACTTGAAGGAAGCCTAGGTGGAACCGATGCTGGAGGGGGCTTATTGTCAGGATTGTCAAAGCAGTTCAAAAAGACTCAGAAATATACTACTGTGCGGCGTGCTGCTAAAAAAGGAGGGATTAACCTCAAATTGGCGACAAATACCATTTCAGCAGATTTTTCTGAGCTGGCCTGGGAAACTGCCGGTGCCGATTACGCCTACCGCCTGCATTTGGGAGCAAAAGATCGCAAAACTAATTCCTGGACAGATTCTGCT
Source organism: uncultured SAR324 cluster bacterium (assembly GCA_902513935.1). Next base: position 3,339 of record CABXOR010000001.1, on the reverse strand, counting down.
GTCTATGATGTTCCGGCAACAGGAGATGAGATTGTTCGCACCAAGATAAAACCTTTCAGCAAAAAACAAAAATATTTTGTTGAAGTTCTTGATGGAAGTGGCGTTGTGGCTTACACAGCTAAAGCTGCGAACCTGAAAGTGTTATCCGGGAAGAAACTCGCAAAGTTCAAAAAGCAAAAAGACGAATTTCAAAGGATGGATGAAAGCGGATTCCTTTATGCAGGACTATTGAAGGATAACGGATTACTTGTTCCTGCACTGGATCAATATGAACAGTTTTTCACGGAATTTTCTGATGACGATGACATCAATGAACTGCGCCCGTTTTTAATTGAAGTCTATTCACGTTTACGTCTGGAGCATATCAAATCAGTTGAGTTAAAGAAGTACGAATCTGCTGAGTAACTAACAGTTTACCATATTTAAAAGGGGCCGCGAAGCCGGCTCCTTTTCCCCACTCAAAGCAACACTTGCGGTACCATCTTTTTTGCTTTCGGAAAGCGTTCAGTCCATTTCCCTACTTGAGCAGCGAAGTTCTCTGCTTGTTCCAGCGAAAAAGCTGCAAAATTTTCCGGATCATTCAGAATTGCTTCTATTTCCTGCAAATCCAAAGGAACTCGTTCATCATCTGCAAGTCGCTGCGATAAATCATTTTCACTAAGATTTCCGTTCCTCAAAGCATCGGCGACGGCAACCGCATTTTCCTTGATCGCCTCATGCACACTTTCTCGTCCACCACCTTTACGTACTGCTTCCATCAGCAATGTAGTAGAGGCCAAAAACGGTAGATACTGCTTCAGTTCCTGTGCAATCGCGGCTTCAAAAAATCCCATCTCGCTCAGCACAGTAAGGGCCGCTTCAAGTTGTCCGTCAGACGCGAAAAAAGCCCCGGGAAGTGCCACGCGCCGGACTACTGAACACGAAACATCCCCCTCATTCCACTGATCACCGCTCAATCCGGAAAGCATCGTGCCGTAACCGTTTAGTATTTGGTGAAAACCGTTGATTCGTTCTGAAGTGCGGGCGTTCATTTTATGGGGCATTGCTGAAGAGCCTACCTGTCCCTGCTGAAATCCCTCACTTGCTAAACCCTGTCCTGCCATCAAACGCAAAGTCTTCGCAAAACTTGAAATTCCGGAACTGAGTGCAAGCAACGCACGCACGGTCTCTACATCCAGACTCCTCGGATAAACCTGGCCCACCGCTTTGAAAGACGTACTGCAATCTAAATGCTTCAGTACTTGTTCACCAAGCTCTTGCACCTTTTTTTTATCCCCGTTCATCAAAACCAATTGATCAAGTCTTGTTCCAACAGATCCCTGTAGGCCGCGCAAAGGATAATTTTCAATCAGGTGATCGAGCCGCCCAAGCCCGAACATTATTTCCTCTCCGAACATGGCCAGCCGTTTGCCCAAAGTTATCGGCTGTGCAGGTACATTGTGGGTCCGTCCAACGAGCATTATGTCTTTGGTGCGTAAGCTCCAATTAGCCAACTTATGCAATACCGCCACAGCTTTGCTTCTTACTAAACGTAGAGAACGGAGAATTTGCAGTTGTTCCACATTATCCGTTAAATCACGACTGGTAAGCCCTTTGTGAATGTGCTCGTATCCGGCCAATTCACAAAATTCTTCAATTCTGGATTTTACATCATGCCGCAGTTTTTGTTCACGCTGCGAAATGCTTTCAAGGTCAATTTTATACTTGACATTTTCATACGCAGCAATCGCAGTCTCAGGTATATCAACTCCTAATTTACGTTGAGCCTTCATCACTGCAATCCAGAATTCTCGTTCAAAACGTACTTTTCCTTCTGGAGACCAGATTGAGGTGATTTCAGGACTGGCATAACGTGATGCAAGAATATTAGGAATCATTCCAATATGATGAATGGTGGTTTTAGATTAGTGTTTTGTAACTCAGCTTTTTACGGGGAATCATAGATAATTATCCGCGGCAATCAGTGAAAATCAGTTGAATTTAAGTTTTTTTGTTGCTTTTACATAAATCACAAACCAACTTTGTTACGTACACGATCAGTAACTTGCCTGGCTATGACGCGCGCTTTGTCACGTCCGGATTCGAGGATACCTTCCAACTTTACCTGGTCGTTCCGCATTTGCTGATAAATTTCACGTGGTTCATGAAGTTCAGCATTAAGTTTCTCGAAGCAAAGCTGTTTCACTTCACCATAGCCCATATCTCCTGCACGGTATCGTTCTGCTAATGCTTCCTGATCTGCTTTATCTGCAAAACACTTGAAAAGAGCAAACACACTGCACGCCTCTGGATTTTTAGCTTCGTCCACTGATTTTGAGTCGGTAGTGATTTTCATAATAGATTTGCGAAATTGTTTTTCCGATGCAAACAAAGGAATTATGTTTCCATAGGATTTGCTCATTTTCCTTCCGTCCAGCCCTGGAATGGTGGCAACATCGTCTGCAATGATTGCTTCTGGGACAACTAAGGCGTCTCCATAAAGATGATTAAAACGAATGGCAAGGTCACGCGTAATTTCAAGATGCTGCTGCTGATCCTGACCCACCGGGACAAAATTTGAGTCATAAATCAGGATATCGCAAGCCATCAAAATCGGATAACAAAATAACCCCATACTGACATCCCGCTCTTTGGATACTGCATCCTTATAGGCATGTGCCCGTTCCATCATACCCTTTGATGTAATACAGGAAAGGATCCATGTCAGTTCAGTAACTTCCGGGATGTCAGATTGTCGAAAAAATGCGTGATTCTCAAAGTCCATGCCCAGTGCTGCGAAAATGGCTGTGAGATCGTTTGTATATTCACTTAGTTTCGCGGGATCACGAGTGGAGGTAAGAGCATGATAATCGGCGATAAAGTAAAACGTCTCGTGCGTTTTTTGTAATTGAATCGCCGGTTTTATCATTCCCAGATAGTTTCCTAAATGGGGAGTACCGGTAGGTTTTATTCCGGAAAGTGAACGGGGTTTAGCGCCCATATCTCAAACAGAAGCAGATACTGCTGCATCGTCCGCAATAACGCTGATATATTTGCGTTTATGTTTACCGCTTCCTTTTTGAATGAACTGGACATGTCCAGAGACCTTTGAAAACAAAGTAAAATCTCTCCCGGTACCAACATTCAGACCTGCGTGAAAAGTAGAACCAACTTGACGTACCAGAATGTTTCCGGATTTAACAAATTCTCCACCAAACTTTTTCACTCCCCGTCTTTGTCCTTGTGAGTCACCGCCAGGCACACACACTGGTAAAAATTGATAAAATCAGTGCCAAGGCTCCTGCAGCCAAAAAATCAGTGCCGGAAAAATTAACTGCAGAAATAGACACGGCTAATAAA